>JBJXGP010000270.1:0-3424 GCA_046160425.1 Planctomycetaceae bacterium | reverse complement strand
ACGATTTCCACTCAACTGATACCTCGAGCCATCAATACCTACTATTTCGCGTCACGTTCGTACACACACGATCATCCAGGTTCATTATCCTGCTGTCAAGGTATGTTCCCGTCGAAGCTTTCGTTTTTGATTGATTGAAGCCGAACTTGCGGAGGAGGTAATTTCAATCGACTTGCTTACGGTAGATTGACTCGTCAGCGATGTCGCATTCCGTTCATCTATCGCAGTCACCGGGAAACCGGATACCGTGCGATACTCCGGGGTATTACTTTGGCCACCAGTCGGCCGCCTCTTCACCATCCAGCCGCAACGTCAGGCATTTGGCGCTCCCGCCCGATTTGATGAATTCTCCGAGTTCCGTGGAGTGGGGTTCATATCCGGCCTCCCGCAATTGATCCTCCAGATTTTGACATCCTGTATTCAGAACGACATGCCGACCCACAACGACTGCGTTGCACGCGAATCGGGTCGCTTCCACCGTGTCGACGGCGATCAGCCGCGGGATCAGATCGGCAATGGCTTTCTGGCCGTAGGCATCGAAGGCTTCGGGCAGCCAGATTGCGGTGGTAGAATCGAGCGGACAGAAACAGGTATCGAGATGATAATAACGGTCATCGACCAGTTGCAGTGGAATGACGCGGCACTTCATCTCTTGCGCGACCCATTGCATGGCATGAACGTCGCTCCGAATCAGGTATCCCGCATACAACGTGTCACCGCAGAAGAGAGCATCACCGGCTCCTTCAAACTTCCAATCATCGGGGAGATCGATCGGCTTGAATCCGCAGGAGCGAAACCAGTCTCGATCGTGCTCGACTTCTCCCTGGCGGGCCGCGTGTCGAAACCGCGCCATAAAGACTTTGTCGTGCCAGATCAGTCCCGCGTTGGCGGTAAACACAAGGTCCGGCAATCCCGGTTGGGGAGTCATCAGTTCGACCTTAACCCCTAACCCCACGAGTAAATCGTGTAATCCCTGCCATTGATTTCGCGCCAACTCCACATCGCTTTGTCGGCTGCGACTCATCCAGGGGTTGATTTCGTATTCGATCCCGAAAAAATCGGGCGGACACATCAAAATGGTGGGTTGGCCATCATCCATGACGTGATTTCTCCTTGCGGCTTGCCTCAGTGGGAAACACCAAAATTCGTTGACGGACATCTCGCCCTGATCTGCATCAGGTTCGACCCATTATACGCGATGCGACATTGTCGTGTGAGAGAGAATCGAACCCCCCGCCGCATACTGGCAGATGCGATCCGGTCTCCGTATAACTACACGGGTTGCCGAGTACCCGAATCGAATGACGGCGATCCCGACACCTGGAATGATCAGGGACGCACGATGAATTGCTGAAAGGATAACACAATCGTGACTTCATACGCACAAATCTGGGATTTGGAATCGTTGCTGCCGCACCCGGCGACAGACGAATTTCGCCGATCGTTTGAGGCGTTTCGCAACGATTTGATCGCACTGGCGGACCGCTCCGAAACGATTCCGTCTCCAAACGGTGGGGATGCGGCCGTCGTGAAACAATGGCTGGCGTTTCTGGACGACTACGAATCGGTCGGGATGCGGGCGACCGATTTGAATGCATTTCTCGGCTGTCACGCTGCGGGAGATGCGAACAATCGCTTATTCCAGCAATGGGAAGCTCAGTTGGCGACACTGGAGCCGGATCGCGAGCGCATCTCGACCAACTTGCAGTTCGCCTTGCAAGGAGTCACACCACAGCAATTATCCGAATTCCTGAATGCCGATCGACGACTTCAATCGCTCGAATTCTTTTTCCACGAGAACCAGCAATGGGCTGCGCTGCGACTTCCCAAGGAGCAGGAACTGTTAGCCGCCGATCTGGCCGTCGACGGGATTCATGCCTGGGGACGATTATACGACCGGCTTTCCGGCGCTCTGAAAATCACCGTCATGGAAAAAGGGGAACTCGTCGAAAAATCACCGTCACAAGTTCAATACGACCTTCCCGATTCGACGGCGAGGGCCAACAACTTTTACGCTGCGAACAAATCGTGGAATCGCATCGCCGACCCTTGTGCCGAAGCTCTCAATCATATCTCGGGGACGCGATTGACCCGTTATCGTCGACTTGGCCTGGAAGATCATCTCGTCGTTCCCCTGGCGTACAACCGCATGGAACGCAAGACGCTCGAGACCATGTGGCAGGTCGTTTCCGACCGGAAAAAATGCCTCGTCGATTATCTGAACGCAAAGGCCCGACTGCTCGGCATGAATCAACTTTCATGGTTCGACTTGCAGGCACCGCTTCCGTTCGGCGGACTCAAAGGGAATCAGATTTCATACGATGCCGCCTGCGACCTCATCATGAAAACGTTTCACGATTTCAGTCCCGACTTCGGCGACTTCGCCCGCATGGCGATCGCCGACCGCTGGATTGAAGCCGAGAATCGCTCGGGCAAACGGCAAGGGGGCTTCTGCACCGGTTTCCCCTCAAAAAAAGCTTCGCGCATATTCATGACCTACGTCGGTTCGAGCGACAACATGTCGACGCTCGCGCACGAACTGGGCCACGCGTACCACTCCTACGTCCTCAAGGATCGACCGTGGGTCTTGCAGGATTACCCGATGAACCTTGCGGAGACGGCGTCTACGTTTGCCGAAGCCGTCCTGGGAGAACAACAACTGGCATCGGCGAAGTCTCCCACCGAGAAATTGTTGCTGCTCGATCACATGCTCGCCGATGCGGTGGCCTTTCTGATGAATATTCACGCCCGATTCATTTTCGAGGACAACTATCATCGTCGGCGACAAAAGGGCGAACTCTCGCCGGAAGAATTCTGTCAGTTCATGGTCAGCGCGCAGCAGGAAGCGTATCTGAATGCCCTTGCCGATGAGGGGTGGAATCCGAACTTCTGGATCTCGAAACTGCATTTTTACATCAGCGGCCTTCCGTTCTATAATTTCCCGTACACGTTCGGATACCTTCTTTCGCTAGGGATTTACAGTCTGGCTGGGACATTTGGAGCGGAATTTCCGGATCGATATCGCCAATTCCTGCTGGCAACCGGGAACCGGCGGGCGGAGTCTGCCGTCGACGGAGCATTCGGATATCATTTGAGCGAGCCGACCTTCTGGCAGAAGAGCATCGACGTCATCGAATCGCGAGTCGCGCAGTTTTTGACGCTGGCGGAACCTCTGTACGTCGCGTAAGATCAATGATGTCCTTCTCCCTTCTGGAGAAGGTGGCCGTCAGGCAGGATGAGGGTTTCTTTGGAGTTAAGATAAGAAGGTAGTTGAGAAATACACCCTCACCCCGGCCCTCTCCCGCAAGCGGGCGAGGGAGATGACGCTCGAACTCTCGCCCCTCTTGGGGGGAGAGCGCAGGGTGCGGGGACGGTGGCTAACTCAGCGTGACCACGCGCTCGTAGGCCGCCAGCGTCAAGATCG
>JBJXGP010000269.1:0-4959 GCA_046160425.1 Planctomycetaceae bacterium | reverse complement strand
CGCTTGCCGAGATCCATCGTTCATCGTCTTCGTGCGGGTAACAATTATTGCGTCGACAATAGGGCATTTTCATGAATCACTATGACCTGAAACGTTCGTGTATTGCATTCGTCATTGCGATCCTGGTATCGGGAACGGCCCACGCCCAATTGCCCGGCGAAATCAATCTCGCAAAGCCCGGCGACCGTGAGTTTGTACTCGATTTAGCGGATATGATCGGCGATGCCGATGAGCAGAAGATCAAACAACTCGCCGACAAATTGCTTACCGACAAGGGAGCGCCGATCGTCGTCGTGACGATTGAGTCGATGGCCAAGCATGGCGGTGCGGGATTACGAATTGAAACGTTCGCCCGTCTCTTATTCGATCAATGGGGGATCGGTCCCGCCAAGATCGACGAAACGCCCTGGAATTATGGAATTCTGCTGCTCGTTTCCAAAGAGGATCGCAAAGCCCGGATCGAACTGGGTGCCGGCTGGAAACGGGACAAGGACATCGTCGCCGAGCAAATCATGAACGACGCAATTGTCAGCCGTTTCAAACGCGGGGATTTTTCGGGAGGCATCGTGGCGGGCGTCGAGTGGCTCGATAAAATGGCCCGCGAACTGCAATTACCGGGCGCGGCCCAACCGGGATCTCGAACGAATCAGACGCCGCATGGCACGGGGGGACCGCGCCCGACTTCGCACTACATTATCGGGCTGGTCTTCGTTGGCATCGTGATCTTTACCATCGTGTCGCTGATTCGGCGCGGATCGGGCGGCTGGGCATGGCTGATGTGGGCGGGCATCTTCGGCGTCATCGGATACATGCTCTACCAAATGGCGACCCAATCGAGACATCGCGGAGGCGGGGGTGGAGGATTTTCAGGCGGGTCATTCGGCGGAGGCTTCTCCGGCGGTGGGGGCGCGACGGGATCGTGGTAAAAAATCGCGAAGTTCAACGAGGAGAGCTTTAACGTGGCGGCAGCCTTACAGAAGTTTGACAGCATTGGACAAGAACGAGTTAACCAGGCGGTCCGCAAAGCCGAATCGGCGACCAGCGCCGAAATTCTTCCGGTCGTGTCGTTTAGTTCCGGACGTTACGATCGCTCCGAAGACATCGTCGGCTTATGGATGGCTGCAATTTCAGTTTCGCTGGTGTGGCTGGTTTTTCCGAACACCCAACCGGAACCAGGGGGCTGGGGACACGTCGAACCCGTCTGGCATCTCGCCGCATTATTAGGGGCGATGCTGGTCGGCTTTATCGTGGGCACATGCGTGGGCGAGCGGGTGAGTTGGCTGCGCCGCTTGTTCACACCACGGGTGCAAATGCAGCAAGAAGTCTTCCGTCGGGCACGCGAACTATTTTTTGACCAGCGAGTCCATCATACGATGGGGAGATCGGGAGTATTGCTTTACGTTTCGCTCTTCGAACACATGGCGGCGGTCATCACCGATCAGACTGTGATCGAAAAACTGGGGCAGGGCAAAATCGATAAGCTGTGCCACGAATTGACTCAACGGCTCCACGAGGAAAATCTGATCGATGCCTTGTGCAACACGATCATCCTGCTCGGTGACGAGCTGAGTCCTCTTCTTCCCCGCGCCGAACACGATAGCAATGAACTTCCCGACGCATTGGTTGTCATCGACTGAGTCATTGTGAAGCAAACCAAGATCGTTAAACGCCTGTTGAAAATCGTCTTATCGTAACCCGAAACGTCAGTGAGGGGGCTATCAGACCGACAATTTGTCTTGTTCAATGCCCTCGCTCACGCTTCGGGTTGTGATGAAATGCATTTTTCAACGGGCTGTTAAACGCCCTCATCCGCCTTCGGTTTGACGATCATCGACTTGAGCACGTCGGGATGATCGGCGGCGACGTTGGTTGTTTCGCCGGGGTCGGATTTGAGATTGTACAATTCCAGATCCTGCAACCCCTTGATTCGGGCGGGGCGCACGACCTTCCAGTCTCCCTTGCGGACCGACTGCGTGAATTCGGGCGAATTCATCTGCCAATAGAGGATGTCCGGACGGTCCATCGACGTTCCCTGCAACGCCTTGACGAGCGAGCGACCGTCGATATTTCGATTTCGCCGCATTGCTCCGGCCATGTCGGCAATCGTGGGATAGAGATCGCACAACGTCCCTGGATAGGCAATCGATTGGTCGGGCTTGACCTTCCCCGGCCAGCGGATCACGCACGGTATCCGCAGCGACCCTTCATACATCTTGCCCGGTTCCATGCGAAGTTCTGAGGTGCTCGAAAAATATTCTCGCGCAGGAGTTCCCTGCGCGGGACTGTTATCGCTCGTCACGCAGACAATCGTGCGATGTGTCAGATTTTGTCGGTCCAATGTCTCGAGCACTCGACCGATCTCGAGATCCAATTGTGTGATGCGTGCGGCGTGCTGCTTCTTCGCGTCAGGCCATTCTTCCCCCGTGTAAGGGGCATCCGAGATCTTAGGCGTCTCGACGTTTGCAGAGGGAAGGGGGTACGAAATCACCAAAAAGAACGGCTTGCGCGGGCCCTCTTTCTCCAGAAAACGAATCGCTTCCTGAGTGAAGATTTCCGTCGCGGGAAGCTGCTGCTTTCCATCGGCATTCGCGGAGATGCCGATCTTCGCATCGTTGCTCCAGATCTGAGCCGGATACAGGTCGGTCTGATCCAGAGTATCCGCCGTGCCCCACCACTCCTCGAATCCGTGGGATAGCGGGAAGTCCTCGACGTCATCGCCTCTCAACCCCCATTTCCCGATCCAGGCGGTATCGTAACTCGCCTGCCAAAGCATTTCGCCGAGCGTGAAATCGTCCGCCTGCATGGAGGGAGGCAATGGGGCATCCTTCGGCAAATGACCCGTATGCTTGCCCGACATCAGACACCAGCGCGAGGTCGCCCCGTCGGGACTGTTCGCATAAAAATCGGTCAAGCGTCCCCCTTCGCGCGCCAAGCGATCGAGATACGGCGTCTGTATCTGCGATTGCCCGTAACATCCCAGATCGCCGCAGCCGAGATCGTCGGCGATGATCAACACGATGTTCGGGGGGCGTTGGTTATTCAATCGCACCTGACGATTCATATTTTTCAAGGCATCTCGGTTCTCGCGCTTGACGCGCGTCAGCGATTCATCGGCTTCTTCGAGCATCTCTTGCAAGCCGTCCTTCTGATCCTCGTCGATCAGGCGATCGGTTCCCAGCAATCCTTCAATGCCACGAATTATGGGATTCTTCGTCTTCGCCGGTGGAGCCTCGACCGGCTCTGTCAGTCGAGAAAAATCATCTTTCGGAGCATCATCCCCGTCGATCGCATCATTGCCGGCCACGTCGCCATGATCATTCGGTTCTCGCTCGGCAAGCTGCTCCCCAAGAATGTCTTGCTCGGGTCGATTTGCTTGTTGATTATTTTCCACGGGATTGATCTTTGCCGGCTGCCGTTGTTCGCCTTGGCCGCCGCAACCCGAGATCAGCACACTTGCCACTCCGATGAGCGAACACCACATAGATCGCGAGGAAGTCCACGCGTGAATCTCGCGACTTCTTGACGGATGGAATTCGTCTGTCATGGTTGTACTCTCTCATCGACGAAGATGGTCCGGAAAAAAATCCGTACCGGCCTGGCGCAACGAAGGATCGGCGCAGACGGACACAACTGGCCTGCACTATCATCGTACCTGCCCGGCAAGACGATAGTCAATATGCGCACTGTGGGTTGAGAGTGCTGAATACCGAAAGATTACCGGCAATTTGCACAGCGGAACCGACTGCCGCGCAAACCAGAAAATCAAAGGGTGGATAAACCACCCGGCTCTCAAAGCATCGATTCAATGGCGTGAATCAGTTCGCCGTATTCGAAGGGATGCGAGAACAATTTGTGCCGTGTTCCTGCGAGACCCTCAGCCGGACGTGATTTCATTTTCCCGATGATGATTCGCGGTACTCCCGACCAGCGGTCACACGGAGGGACCGTGGCATCATCGTGGTCGACGACCAGCAATTGAGGCGGGGAGATGTCGTTCTCGCCGTTCGACGGGTTGAAGTCCGAGGAGTATTCGCCAGTCCCCTTGGGCGAGAATCGGCTGATTTTATAGCCTCGGGGCTCGAGAACCGCTCTGAGAACCTCTTCGGTCTCGGTCTGACCACCCCATAGCATAACGGTTGACGGCTCCGCCACTCCAGCACCCTTCCCTGAGAGGAGTATGATCAACTGCATCCACGTGAAGTGGATCCCGCATCGTTCCGATTCCCTTCCGGAACGACATCAGTGGTCGGGGAAGATAGTGTTTTGTCGCGGTTCTGTCAAAGCCTATCTGCGGCCTGCTTTTCGACCCGAAATCGGTCCCTGGGACGGAGGGGACAAGAAGGCGCGGTCGATGTTCCGACCGATTTCCGGTTTGTTCAGGTCCGGCGATCCGCGGAGATCGGGGCTATGCAGCGAGTGGGGATAAAATACTCCCGGAGAATCATCGGCCTCGTCCAATTGTTCGGGGATGTACTCCAGGCGCGTTCTTTCCGGCGGTCCCCAGAGTGCGCGGTGGTACGTGCTGCTGAATCCCTGGGGGAAATGGTACGACGGGAGCGCGCAACCGGTTATTGTCAGGCCACTCAGGCCCGCCAACACCGAACATAATTGCATCCATCGCCGTGTGATACGACGAAATCCTCGTCGATGCCGAAAGCATCGGATACCGTTCATAACCCCCCCCGAAAGAATTCGCCAATCTTTCTAATCGTTATTATCGGCATACTCGGGGGGACGACTCCGTAAAAAAACGTTCTGCCCGATTGAACGGGCAGAACGTTGTAAAGTTGCCAAATTGTCTCGGAATGACAGAAACCGTTCCCGCTTACTTCGCGGCATTCCAGCGACGGACGACTTCGTCCCAGTTCACCAGATTCCAGAACGCGGTGATGTATTCGGGGCGACGGTTTTGATACTTCAAGTAATACGCGTGCTCCCAAACGTCGAGTCCGAGAATCG
>JBJXGP010000268.1:0-2604 GCA_046160425.1 Planctomycetaceae bacterium | reverse complement strand
GTCTTCTCATCTTTGTTTTTGTCGACTTCGACTTCGTCTCGTCTCACGGCGGGGGTAAACCCCGCCGCTCATTATCGTTGTCGTTCGCGGGAATAACCACCACGTTCTCAACGACCTCCGCCAGCTTTCCCTGCTGATTCGCGACATATCGAACCGTCTCGCCGATTGATCGCTCGCCGCAGCGACGGCGGTCGCTGCCCCCTGCCGTCCACCAGCGTCGGCTTTCCCCGACTGCAGCGCTCAGGTCGGCCTGCGTATTCCCCTTGATGACACGACGAACCGCCGGGCCATCGATTGGGCAATTGATCACAACCACATGGACATGATTCGCCATAATCGCCGCTCGAAGGATCATCCAGTCGCGCTCTATTGCGAGGCGGACGAGAGAATCCGCGACCACGAGAGCTTGCGCCGCCGTCAACCAGACCATCTTCCTTTTCTGAAGCTCGCGAGCCCGCTCGCGTGTATGACCATCATCTGTGGTGTAGGGAGTGCCCGGCCGATTCTGCTTGAGGTGGAATCCCCCCTCGGGGATGAGCGTGTTCGTGACATAGCCTCGCGTATCGCCCGGCAGCCAGGTGCCATAGGTCGTCCAGGTGATAAACAGTGCGACAGGATCAATCATCAGCCGCCCCTTCTTCTCCCCTCGAGCGGCGGGGTTCACCCCCGCCGTCTTCGTCGCCGTTCTTCGTCGATTTTTTCGTCGCCTTCGACTTCGTAAGACGGCGGGGGTGAACCCCGCCGCTCGTTGATTCGCTCGTCATTTGCGTGTAGAGCTCGAACAGTTTTTCGAGGCGTTCGGTGTCGTTTTTGAAGCGGCGGCCGATGTAGATGCGTTCGAGCGTCTCGTCGTTGCGTTCGTGCGCTTCGCGGAGATTGGCGGGCATCGCCTCGGGGTCGTACAGATCGGCGATCGTCGCCGGACAATGCGCCTCGCGGGCCAGCAGAATCTCCTCGGCACACCGCGTCAAATCGGCTTTGTTCTGATCGGTGAGCGTGGGGACCGGGAACGTGTTCCAGCCGAGAGTATTGGAGTAGGAGAATCGCATTTCCAGGCGGACGCAAACGGTGCCGATCCAGACCCAATGGAGGCGTGAAGCGATGAGCGCCATGTTCCAGAGTGGAGCATCGTAGAGGGCGAAATTCCGGTCGCCGATGATAAACTCGCTCGTCAAGTAATCGACTGGCAGAAACTCTCTGTTTTCCGAAGACACTCTCGGAATGACTATTGTCGCTCTTTTAGAAACCCCCGCAATTTGGACAAATCGATGAGGGCGTCGAGAGAAATCGCGTGTAGATTCAGCCGGGGAGTTTCTTCTATTTTCGGCGACCAATTCTAGCCTCTTGTCAACGAACGAATTGCTCTTGGCCCTCTCGAGATCTTCATCATTAATCCAAAGGCAGTATCTTTCTTTTCCGTGAATCAGCTCTTCCGATCCGACGAATCGTTTCACGAATCTTCTACCGACGGTGTCGGCTCGCAATAAAGCCGCGTCATTCGAAGTTAAAAATAAATGCCCACCATCACGCGGCATGTTTCCGAACAACATCTTTGACTTCTCGTCAACCGGTTCATTTAGCTTTTCGACCACCTCAGACCTATTTGGAACCAGGTATGGGCCTATCACCGAGCACTCTCGAACGAGTTCGCCATCGAATAACTTTTTCGTGCTCGCTTGTTGCTTGCCAAGTCCGACTATAAATTACGGTGACTCCTGCATTGTGGCTCGCCAGGTTGCTCCACTTGAAGGGAAGATGAGCAAATCGGAATTCAATACCCAGTCCAAAAGCTGCGGGCCAAATTTCGCTTGCTTGTTGACCTTGGCAAAGGCTGTTCGTGGCTACGAAAGATGCGACGGCGTCAGGAACGCTGATCGCGTACTCCAGATAACGAGCAATCCACCCAGAAACGTAGTCAGTCGTCTTGGCCAGTCTCGGGAATCGAGACCAAGCGTGCTTCAGATCTGCTTTTTGATCGGCGCTTTGCCATTTGCTGCCTTTGTACGGCGGATTGCCGCAGATATACGTCTCCCCTCCCACGTTCTCAAAATCAATCTCCGGCTGTTCCAACGGCGTGCTGAACAAGTCGTTGGCCCGGTATTTCACTCCCGTCCCCGTCGGCGGGCAGACGCTGAGCCAATCGAGCCGCAGGGCGTTGCCGCAGGTGATCCAGTTCGCTTTTTCCAGCGGCAGGAACTCGGCGAGCGCCAGCTTATCACCACGGTAAAGCACGTCGCACTGGTACTCGGCGAGGATCAGCGCCAGCCGCGCGATCTCGGCGGCGAAGTGCCGGATTTCGATCCCGCGAAAGTTCGTGAGGGGGATCTCGGATGAGCGGCGGGGTTCATCCCCGCCGTCTGAAGACGATGCACGGCGGGGGTTAACCCCGCCGCTCTTTGTGACTGCGCCGCCCCTTCGCTCGTTGATCTCGGCCTCGATTTTCCGCATCTCTTTGTAGGCGATGACGAGAAAGTTGCCCGACCCGCACGCCGGGTCGAAGACGCGAATGCGGGCCATGCGCTCGCGGAGGTTGAGCAGCTTGCGCGGGTTGTCCCCCGCCTCGTCCAGCCTGGTCCGCAGATCGTCGAGGAACAGCGGATTGAG
>JBJXGP010000267.1:0-23987 GCA_046160425.1 Planctomycetaceae bacterium | reverse complement strand
CCAGAAACTCGATGATCCGATATGCATAGCGATGCAAACTGTCGGCTGCCGACGGAGGCTGTCCGGGGCGGGAGGGAGATCCGGCATCGAAGAGCGGTCCCGACTCGTACAAATAACGTCCGACCAGTATCAACCGTTCGTGCGGATCGTGGGT
The DNA here is from genome assembly GCA_046160425.1 of Planctomycetaceae bacterium. Taxonomy (GTDB): domain Bacteria; phylum Planctomycetota; class Planctomycetia; order Planctomycetales; family Planctomycetaceae; genus JAQCEJ01. The sequence goes on along the minus strand of JBJXGP010000267.1, from coordinate 23,833 downwards.
TCTTTTCAATTCGTCCCTTTGTTCGGGCCGCAACGTTTTGACCAACTCGCAATATTCATTAAGCAATGACAGCAGTTCGGAATCGGCATCGACCGCCTCGTGGAGTTTGCGGTATTCATCGCGCAGGTATTGCTGGCTCTTCTTATACGCTTCGAAATTGGCTTCCAACTGTTGGCGTTCATCGGCCGACATGTTCTCGATCTCGCGCTTGCGGTCTTCGAATTCGGGAGAGGACGGGCCGGCTCCGAGGATCCACGGCAGCAGCAGCGTGAAGACCACGGCTCCCATGCAAATCCAGATCAGATCGGTTTCACGGTTGAGGCGGAGGTTCACAATCGCGGTCCTCGATTTTCGGGTTGTTGCGGCGGCATCTCTCCTGGGCCGCTCGGCATCGTCTTGTAGCGATACAGGAATTCGAGGCTTCCGGCTTCCTGATACTTATCCCAATTTTTGATCAGGGGGTAATCCTGCAACAACATTTCGGCGTCGCTGGGAACGATACGGTTGGTGATAAGGTATCCGCCGACCGCCGAAAGCGCCAGCCCCAGAAACCAGGTTGCCAGCGGCCATGCCGAGATCGGCTGCGGCTCGCGTGAGGATGTCAACCGGCTGTTGACGGCGGTTTTGCCGCCGAGCGGGATTGTAAGATTCACCGATGATTCACGAGTTTGCCCGGTTCGAACCGTGGGGAGTGCCGACGTATTTTGTGAACCGGCTTCTGTCCCGACCGAAGTGACGGCGTCGCGGGGCAATTGGTCCACCTTGATCGACGTCACCGTTTTGGTGGTAAATTGTTCGGTCGCCTGCACGAGCGGAAGCTCATCGAGCAACTCCCACGCTTTTTGATAGGCATCGGCATTGCGGCGCAACGTCGGATTTTTCGCGAGTTGCTGCTCGACCTCGCGAATCGCCGGTTCGGTCAGTTCACCATCGAGGTAAGCGACCAGATTCTCTTGCGGATCGGGTGCCGGTTGAGGTTGTTGAGTGTTTTCGTTCATGGTTGCGGTCGTAAAAAATTTGATAGTTGGGGAGTCAGCTAGCAGCCCGTTGAAAAATGATCAATGGTCAAATTTCGTGTGCCATTGGTGGCTTGTCCACCCATGTTTTTCCAATGGTTAACGACTTCACTGCTGGGCAAGCCAGCAGTGCCACACTTTTTAGGTGACTATAGGTGTTGCTCCAGTACGGTACGCAGGACTTCGCGGGCGCGTGATAACAAGGATTTTACTGCGGGGGTCGAAAGTTCCATTGTCTCGCCGATGTCGGCATAACTCATGTTTTCGAATTTATGCAGTAGGACGGCGAGACGTTGCCTTTCGTTTAAGCTATCGAGGGCAGTTTGCACCAGTTTGCGGACTTCTTTACGGTCGATCAATCGGACCGGCATCAGCGAGGATTTGTCTGCGAGTATGCGACTGTATGTCCCCGACGATTCGCTTCCCGGCTTCGGTTGCGACAACGAGACCTCTTTTCGTCTGCCTTTGTTGCGTCGGGCATTGCTGGCCAGATTGTTGGCGATGCGGAAGATCCAGGTCGAAAATCGCGCCTTCGCTTCGTAACGATCGCGGGTGCGATACACGCGCAGGAAGACTTCTTGCGCGAGATCTTCCGCGGCTTCCAGGTCGTGAACCAGATGGTACAGGACGGAAATCAGCCGATCCTGATAGAGTGCGACCAATTGTGTGAACGCAGCCTCATCCCCTCCTTTGACGCGCAACATGAGTTGCACCTCCGGATCGCGAAGATACTGGGAGTTATGAGTCTGAACAGACGACACGAATTCCGGCCTTTGGAGACTTGCGAAGTTACGAATACAGTATGTGCGAGTCGTCACCTTGAGGTCAACCACGCGAGCCGAATGAGGCATGGATGCAACTCAATAAACACACGACATTGTCGGGAGTTTCGCGATTCTGTTCGCCCCACCGTCCATTTTCACGAAATCTTTGCTAAGAGACCCTAACACAACCGGTTGTGCCTGTCGAAAATGCCTCAACGTTTTCAGATAATCACGCAGTACAGAGGTTGTGTTAGAGTTATTAAGAAGACAATCTCGATCATACACGGGTCGATCTGAGTTTGTTGCTCGAATGCGTCCGCTGGCGTACACTGCGGGTGGGCTGTTTCTTTCGACTCAAGTCTGCCGCAACCCTGTCGGAGTGAGCCACTCGTCATGACGTTCAGCACTTTGCCGCTCAGTTATTGCACCAACGTCCATCCGGGACGGAGTCTCGACGAGGTTCTCGCGGGACTCGTCGACTATACGGCACCGGTTCGAAAACGCTGTGGCCGGCCGGTCGCCGCCGGGCTTTGGCTGGCAAAACCGGTGATCGATGAACTGCTTGACGACTCCAACTTGCGACGGCAACTGCAACAGACTTTGCTCGATCATCAGTTGTGTTGCTACACGCTCAATGCGTTTCCGTATGGCGATTTCCACAGTGACCGTGTGAAGGAGCAGGTATACCTCCCCGACTGGTCGGAACCCACCCGCCTCAATTACACGTTGGGGTGCGCTCGGATTCTCTCGGAACTCATGCCCCCCGGCACGGAAGGTTCGATCTCGACGGTCCCTTTAGGAAGTAAACTGTTGACCCAGCCGGCCGATTTTCAGGAACGTTGTCTGAAGCAGTTGCTGGACCTGGCGATCGCTCTCAACGATCTGCACGATGAAACCGGCTGCTGCATTCGACTGGCGATCGAACCCGAACCGTTCTGTATTCTGGAGAGAACGGACGAAGTCTTGCAGTTCTTCGACCGATTGTGGGACGCCGCCTCTCGGCGAGATTGCGAGACGATTGCCCGCCGGCATCTGGGAGTCTGTTACGATGTCTGTCATCAGGCCGTTGAATTTGAGGATGTCGCACAGTCGGTCAAGGATCTCGATCGGCAGGGGATCCGCATCAACAAAGTTCACATCACCTGTGCGATCCAATTAACGCGTCCGGGCGAGAACAGCGCCGGCCGGGATGCGCTCGAGAGCTACATCGAACCCAGATACTTACATCAGACGATGGGACGGCTGCCTTCCGGAGAAATTCTGCGGGCCGATGATCTTTCGGAAGATTTGTGGGATCTGGAACTTCAGCCCGGCCCCTGGCACAAGGCGGTTGCCTGGCGGATCCATTTTCATGTCCCCGTTCATGCCGAGCGACTGGGACCGCTTGATACCACGCGTCAAGAGTTGAAGTCGGCTTTGCAGGCCGTTTCGGAGTTGGAATACGCCCCCCATTTGGAAGTGGAAACCTATACGTGGGAAGTCCTTCCGGGAGATCAGAAAATGCCGCTTGTGGAGGGGCTGACCCAGGAACTGACCGCCACTTGGAAGCTTCTGGACGAAATTTACATCGCGACCGGCGTGGGACGATGAGCAAAGGCGACCACGCATGGATTCGAAAAAAGATACTCATATCGATTTGATTTTATTGGTGCGGAATTGGTATGATCATCAGATCGCCGGTGCATGATGCACGGCCATATGAGACAAGGAGAGGATGTCACGGTTTGGCATCCGAACCTGAAACCCTGCCGGAAATCCATCCCCCAAAACCTGCCTGATCAAGATGGCTGAATCATTTCAGCGCCGTGTTCCTGACCAGTCGCTTCCTTTCGATCGAACGATGTGAAAGCCGCGTGACGCTCGCCGGTATTTTTCTCGTTCGCAGCAATCGGAAACGACGACACCTTGTGCCTACAACGAGTCCGATCCTGCGCGGGTCGCTCGTTTGGAAGTCTCTCCGATCATGAGTGCCACGGAGGATGGGTGTCCAGAGAACCTGCGATTCAGCCGAATTTTCAAGAACGGACCATGCGATGAGCGGTTACCAGATTCGGTTAGTCAGTCACAAAGCTGAAATTCCCAATCTCGAAATCTCGGTGGAACGGCTGCCCGTCACACTGGGACGAAGCAAGAACGCCGACGTGCAGGTGCTGGATCCTTTGGTCAGCCGGTTTCAATGCCGATTCGAGGAAGAAGGGGGAGCGGTTGTGCTGAAGGATCTGCGATCCATGAACGGCACGCTCGTCAACGGAACGATGATCGAATCGTGTCCGCTCAAATCGGGCGATATTCTGTTGATCGGGGATGTGGAATTCGAGACACAGTTTGCGAATTGAGTCGCTGGATTTCGCCTTGCGATTCGTCATTTCTCACGTCGACCTGTGAGATTTGCATTTGTCGCAACTCATGCTGCATAAATATTTTGCAGCGTTCTGCTACATCGTGCATGTGCCGATATGAGTGCGAGATTCTGTCCCGAAGCAAGTCCGCGGCAGAACCTCGTTCCGTTATGGAATTTCCAATCTTGCGATTTCTTCCAGACCTCTCCCCTCCTTAACGCAATCTTAACAATTCTGGTGTTTACTTCACGCAGATGCCGCAACTGGTATTCCAATCGAAGCGTACCAGTGCCATACATCCCGTTCGATACGGTTCAAAAAGTGAAGGAGAACACAATGTCTTGCATAAGCAATATTCGCGGCTTGATGATGGGCGCATTTCTGCTCGGATGGGGATGGAGCACAACCGTTGCACAAGCGCAGATCGTGGTCGATCCGAAACTCCCCGATTACAAAGCCGATAAGGGGGTTTCGGGAACGATCAAAAGCGTCGGCTCCGACACGATGAACAATCTCATGACCATTTGGGCCGAGGGGTTCCGCAAGTATTATCCCAACGTCAAAATCGAAGTCGAAGGCAAAGGCTCGGCGACGGCACCCGCGGCGCTCATCGAAGGAACGGCGTTGTTCGGTCCCATGAGCCGCGACTGGAAGGCCGACGAGATCGATGCCTTTCAGAATAAATTCGGTTACAAGCCGGTCGTCGTCGTGACCAGCATCGACCTCCTGGCGGTATACGTTCATAAAGACAATCCCCTGGAGGGGCTTTCGATGCCACAGGTCGATGCAATTTTCTCGAAGTCGCGCAAACTCGGATTCGCCGATGACATCAATTCCTGGGGTCAACTCGGCTTGAAAGACGACTGGGCCAGCGCCCCCATCAGCTTGTACGGGCGCAACTCCGCATCGGGAACATACGGCTATTTCAAAGAACATGCCCTCGGCAAAGGGGACTTCAAAGATTCGGTCAAAGAGCAGGCGGGAAGTTCTGCGGTTGTTCAGGGAGTGGCGGAAGATAAATTCGCCATCGGTTACAGTGGGATCGGTTACAAGACCGGAGATGTGCGGGCCTTGTCGTTGTCGCTCAAAGAAGGAAACGACTTCATCGCTCCCGATCCAGAAAACGCCTACAACGGCGAATATCCGCTGGCGCGCGGGTTGATTCTCAGCTTGAACTACAAACCTAACACGAAGCTGGATCCGCTCCGCCGCGAATTCCTGAAATACATATTCAGCAAGCAGGGACAACAGTCGGTCGTCAAGGATGGATATTTTCCCGTGACGGCGGAGATGGCCGAAAAGGCCTTAAGCCAGGCCGGGATTGCCGGCAAAGCGACGAAGCCCAAGGCCAAGGCGAAATAATAACGTCCGCGGACTTTCGTCACACTTGATGGAAGGCAGCGATGGGATTCGTCTCGTTGTTGTGCGGTCCGCGAAGGGATGACTTCATGACTGACCGTAAGCCGTTTACGGGGCGATCCAGACAGCGACGGACTCAATGGTCCGTCGTGGTGGGAGATTCATTGGCTCGCGTGCTGATCACGGTGGGAGGGGTCGGCACGATCGTCGCCGTTTCGACGGTCTTTCTGTTTCTGCTGTGGGTGGTACTCCCGCTGTTTTTGTCCGCCGAATTGACATTGCAGCAGACGGTCCCCGTTCCCTGGTCGCCGACCTCGAAGAATGCCGATGTTCGACAGTCGGTGTTGGCCAGCGGAGTCGATGAATTTCAGACGATGGGCTGGAGTCTGACGTCCGAAGGGATCGTCACCACGTTTGGGCTTCAGGAAGGAAAAACTCTCTCCACGCAGGATTTGACGCTCACTTCACCGGTGACGGCCGTGGCGGCGGTGCAGGGGGGGGCGCATTATTTTCTCGGTTCGCAGGATGGCACGGTCCGCAATGCCGATTTCGGCTTCAACACGGAATTCCTCACGCCGGAAAATGTAACTGAAACCGCGCATGCATTATCTGTCGATCAGGTGATGAGCTACGAATCGTCCGATGAGACCGGCGTGCTGCAGAAAACCACTCAAGGGCAATATCGGTTTCAGACTCTGCATGTCGATGCGGGTGAACCGATGGAGTTTGCTGCCTCCCCGATTCGCCTGCTTGCGGGGGCAAACCCCGGCGGTGAGTTGTTGCTCGGCACGTTATCAGAAGATGGCCGACTGATCGTCAAGCGACATACTCGCAAAGAGAACCTCATCACGGGAGCCGTCTCGTGGGAGGTGATCGATGAAGCGACTCTGGATATCGAAAAAAGAGACGCCGAACTCCCGAAATTCCTGCTGCTGGCGGGAGCGGGAGATCATCTCTTTCTGATCTGGGACGATGGCTTGGCCCGGCGATACAACATCCGAAATCTCGGCAAAGGGCTGATCGTTGCAGAAGAAACGGACCTTGTCCCTTCGACGACCGCGCGGTTGACGAGCGCCGGTTATATCCTCGGACAAACCACGTTCATCACCGCCGACGATTCAGGGACGCTGCGGAGCTGGTTCTGCTGCCGCGATGAACGGGCCGTGACCCCCGATAAGTCGATACTCGTATCGGCTCAAACGTTTCCCTCGCCGGGTTCGCCGGTGACGGCATTTTCGGCATCCGCGCGAAGCCGCATTTTCGCCGTCGGTTGCGAAGATTCCCGCGTCGCCGTGTATCAGGCCACGACGGGAAAAAAGATCGTCGAGCATCACCCGCACCTCGAACAACCGATTTCGCTACTGCTGTTGTCGACGAAAGACGATGGGCTGATTTCGATCACCGGCGAGAACATGATGCGTTACAGTTTCGATCCGTTGCATCCGGAAGCGACGGTGTCATCGCTGTTCGGCAAAGTGTGGTACGAATCGTATCCGGGACCCGAAGATGTCTGGCAGTCGTCCGGAGGGAGTCAGGATCTCGAACCGAAATTGGGACTGATGGCGCTGATCTTCGGGACGTTGAAAGCCACGGTCTATTCGATGATGTTCGGCGCACCGCTGGCGCTGCTGGCGGCGATTTATACCAGCGAATTTCTGACTCCCTCGCTGCGCGTGAAGGTCAAACCGACGATCGAACTTATGGCCAGTCTGCCGAGCGTCGTCCTCGGGTTTCTCGCCGCGCTGGTTTTCGCTCCCTTCGTCGAGGCAGCGATACCCGCGGTGATCGCGGGGGCATTCTGCTTACCCTTGAGCCTGCTGATCGGATCCTACATCTGGCAATTGATGCCCGATACCTGGAGCGTGGCTTTAGCACGCTGGCGATTGGCATTCATCGCCGCTTGCCTTCCAGTCGGTTTCGCCGTCTCAGCGCTGCTCGGACCGCTGGTCGAATACGCCGTTTTTGCCGGCGACATGCATCGCTGGCTCGATGGCCAGATCGGTTCGGGAATCGGCGGCTGGTTCATCCTCTTCCTCCCGATTTCAATACTGGCGATGGGCCTGATCTCGAGTCGTGTCATCAACCCGTGGCTGCGAGAATGGTCGCATCGCTCTCACTGGACCAGCCGGAGCTTTATCGCCATCGATGGTGCCAAATACGCCGCGCTCGGAGTCCTCTGCCTGCTGCTGGCCTGGTTGCTGTCGGCCCTCATGACGGCGATCGGCTTCGATCCGCGCGGTTTGTTTTTGGGAACGTACGTGCAACGCAACGCGCTCGTCGTCGGGTTCGTGATGGGGTTCGCCATCATTCCCATTATCTACACGATCGCCGACGATGCCCTCTCGGCAGTCCCCGATCATTTGCGATCCGCATCGCTCGGAGCCGGTGCGACGCAGTGGCAGACGGCGGTGCGCATCGTCGTCCCCGCGGCGACGAGCGGATTGTTTTCCGCATTGATGATCGGACTCGGTCGAGCCGTCGGCGAAACCATGATCGTGCTCATGGCCGGCGGAAATACTCCCGTTATGGAATGGAACGTCTTCAACGGCTTTCGCACGCTCTCGGCGAATATCGCGGTTGAATTGCCTGAAGCCGTCCGCAACAGCACCCACTACCGGACGTTGTTCCTGGCGGCGTTGAGTTTGTTTGTGTTGACGTTTCTCGTGAATACGATCGCCGAACTCGTGCGGATTCGCTTCCGTCGTCGAATCGTCGAACTTTGAACGAATGTTTGGACTCAGATGACAGCCGTTGTTCCTCCCACACAATTGCCCGACCAAAACTCCGCCGGACGCCCCATTCGCGTCAGTCGTCGGCGGGGGAATCCTGCCGCCACAGTCATGGCGCGCGGCGAGCCGATGGTCTGGCTGACGGGCGGGGCGCTGGCGTTCTCGATTCTGATGATACTGGGGTTGTTGTTGCTGATCTTCTTTCAGGGAACAAAGACCTTCTGGCCCGTTCCCGTGATGCGCGCTGAACTGATGGATGGAACGTATCGCCAGGGCGAGGTGATCGACGAAGAATCGTTCATGATTACGAAGGGGAGTTTGAAAACCTACGCCGCGGAAACCCGGAAGTCGGGATTGAAATTCCTCGGAGACCGTGAATCCGCCGAGGCCGATCGCATCATGCTGCGAAGCGGAAACTTTGAATTGACGAATACCCATTACGAATGGATTTATTCGTTCGACATCCAGCCGGAGAAAACGAGTTATCCCGAATGGGCGTTAACGATCGAACGCCTCGAATGGGGACGTTTCTTCGGCGAACCAATGCAATTCATCATCAAGCAGACGAGACAGATCCCGCAGGCCGAACAGGATCTCAAAAATATTCTCGCCTTTTTCGAATTGCATGTGGGGCGAGTTCCCGAAGATCAACAGCAAGCAGTCGAGGCTGCTCTCGCCGAGGTGCAGGCCGAATACGAAGGCGTGCGCCTGAAGAATTCGAAAGCGTTTCTGACCGAGCATCAGCCTGCGGAAGGGATGTCGATCTTCGTTCCGAATGAAGCGGGGGAAGCAGTCACTTTGGGCGAAGCCGATGCGTCGGTCGCCGTCGATGAGTTGTGGCATATCTTGAGCGATCCGGCGCAAGCGTATGCCACACTCAACGCGCACCATCAGGAAATTCTCGATCGCAATGCCAAGATCAAATCGCTCGAGCGTCATAAGCTCGGCGAAATCAATGCCCGTATCGAACAGGGTCGGCTCTCTTTACGGCAGATTGAAATCGACCATGAGGTCAGCCTGATTGCTCCGGCTGACGAAGCCGATGCCGCCCGCATGGAATGGTCGGCCCTGGAAGAAGAGATCGCAGGCTATCGGGGTGAGCAGGGACAGTGGGCCACGCGACTGGGCAAGACATCCCCGCTGGTCGCGGTCTCGGAAAAAATCATCGGCGAACTGACCGCAGAGATCGAAGAGGGCAAAACCGGCTGGCAAGATTCGCGAAATCAACTCAGCGATCAGGTGAGCCGGCTCTCGCCCGAATCGCACGAGACGCTGCTGTCGCTGTTCGAATTGCAAGAATCGGCGACGTTCGAAACGCAGCGGATCCTGACACAGGTCGATGACCTCAAGTCGGAAAACGCCCGGTATCAGATGCGAATGAAAGCGGCACAAGGAGGCGACGTCACATTGGCGGTCTCCGAGATCGTTCGCGCGTATCCCGCGAATCAATTGACGTTCGGCGATCGGTTCTCGATTTACTTTTCGCGATGGTATGAATTCCTGTTCGACGATCCGCGCGAGTCGAACAGCGAAGGGGGCGTTTTCCCGGCGATCTGGGGAACGCTGATCATGACCGTGCTCATGTCGCTGGCGGTCGTCCCCTTCGGTGTCCTCTCGGCGCTTTACTTGAGAGAGTACGCCAAGAAAGGAATTATCGTCAGCGCCGTCCGCATTTCGATCAACAATCTGGCCGGCGTGCCGAGCATCGTGTTCGGCGTGTTTGGTCTCGGCTTTTTCTGTTACATCATCGGTGCCTCGATCGACGAGATGCTCTACAGCGCTAATCTGCCGAACCCCACCTTCGGCAAGGGGGGACTGGTATGGGCCTCGTTCACGCTGGCATTGTTGACCCTTCCCGTGGTGATCGTGGCGACGGAAGAAGCGCTTTCCGCCGTTCCGAATTCGATGCGCGAAGGCTCGTTTGCTTGCGGAGCGGGGAAATGGCAGACCATCAGACGCATCGTTCTGCCCCGTGCGCTCCCCGGCATCATGACCGGTGCCATCCTGGCGATGGCGCGCGGAGCCGGAGAAGTCGCACCGCTGATGCTGGTGGGGGCGGTCAAGCTGGCGCCCGAATTGCCGTTCGATCTGGTTTATCCCTTCGTGCATGGCGAACGCAGCTTCATGCATTTGGGATTTCACATTTACGATCTCGGCTTTCAAAGTCAGAACAGCGAAGCGGCCAAACCGATGGTCTTCACGACGACATTACTGCTCATTGCCATGATCACGTTGCTCAACGTCTCAGCGATCTGGCTGCGTGGCCGGTTGCGCAGGAAATTCCACGTTTCACAGTTTTGATGAAGTCATTCAATTCCAATGAGTTAGATCGAATAATCACGTGGCGAATGGAGTCTTGAATTGAATCGGCTTTTGCCGATGTGTCACGAACAGGATGTGAGCGACTTTCATTTCCAATGGACTTGATTTAGTCTGTCGGTATGGCCGCGTCAGAAAGGGGCGATATGCCCGAACAAGCCGAATTGACCTCCAATACATCTGTCTTTTCCAGTGGGGCGGGACTGAAAGGTCCGATCAGCATGATCCCATCCGGATCCTCCGTCACTTCAGCGACCTCTACGCAAAAGCCGACCACCAATCGGCTGGAAGCGATCGCCAAAGGGCAGAATGTCGAACCGGAAATCCACAAATCGGTTTCCGGTGAAAAGTTCGTTCTGGAAGTCGAAAAATTCAACCTCTGGTACGGCGAACGGCAGGCCCTGTTCAACATCAACCTCGGCATCCCCGCAGGTAAAGTGACCGCAATCATCGGCCCTTCGGGGTGCGGCAAGTCGACGTTGCTTCGCTGCGTCAACCGCATGAACGACCTGCTCGATATCGTGAAGATTCAAGGGACGATGCGTCTCAACGGCGACCCGATATACGAACGCCGCGTCGACGTCATCGAACTCCGCAAGCGGATGGGGATGGTCTTTCAAAAGCCGAATCCGTTCCCCATGAGCATCTACGAAAATGTGGTCTATCCGCTGCGGATCGACGGCGAGCGGAACAAAACGGTGCTTGATGAAGTCTGCGAACGCAGTCTCCGCGGGGCCGCCCTCTGGGAGGAAGTGAAAGACCGTCTGCATCAGAACGCCCTCGGTTTGTCGGGAGGCCAGCAACAACGCTTGTGCATCGCCCGCGCGATCGCCGCCGAACCTGAAGTGCTGCTGCTCGATGAACCATGCTCGGCACTCGACCCCATCGCGACGGGAAAGATCGAGGATCTGATTCAAGAGATCAAAGGGGAATACTCGATCCTGATCGTCACGCACAACATGCAACAGGCCTCGCGCATCAGCGATTACACGATGTTCATGTATCTCGGCCGATTGATCGAATACGGTCCGACCGCCGAGATCTTCACCCGCCCGCATCTGAATGAAACCAATGCCTACGTGACCGGCCGGTTCGGTTGATGGTTCTTCTCGTTCCCAAGCTCCGCTTGGGAACGCAAGTCCTCGAAGCTCTGCTTCGTCGATGTTGGTTCGGCCTCGGCGTCATTTCCGCATTTGGGTGGCACTGGCGGCTTGTCCGCCAGTGTGGGCAACGTCGATAATCATCAGCCGAAGCGGAGCTTGGGAACAGGAAGGACTCACCGCTGGTTCGGCCTCGGCGTCATTTCGGCGGCATCGCGGCTGAGAGTTCGAGTCTTTCGCGGTTTGGGTTGCGACGGGTCGGATGCCGACTTGGGATTTGCCGGCGACGATTGCAGGACCGATTTCACATACGTGAGCAGACCGTCGTCGCTCAGTTCGGTCTTCGGCAGCAGCACCATCGCGTGCTGCGTATCGACGATGCGGACCGGAGTCCGGCTGCACGCCGCCAGTTCGTGGATGCGCGTGACGCTGCGATATCCGAGTACGAGGTATCCCCCCTCCAGGTGCAGATCGTCGATCTGCCACGACTGTGCGAGAAGCTGCAATTCTTTCATGGCGATCAATCGCAAAACGACTTCGGGAGGAGGCCCGAATCGGTCGCGCAGTTCGTTGACAAAATCGTTGAGCTCGTCGGAGTTGGCGACTGCCGAAACCCGCCGATACAAATCGATCTTCTGCCGGCCGGCGGGAATGTATTCGTCGGGGAAATATGCTTTCCCCGGAAGATGCACGGCGACGTGCCGATGCTCGCGGAGCGGCTGGTTCTTCAGCCTGCGAACCGCGTTCTCCAGCAGTTGGCAATACAACTCATAACCGACGGCGGCGATGTGACCGCTCTGTTCGGTCCCCAGAATATTTCCTGCGCCGCGAATTTCCAGGTCGCGCATGGCGATTTTGAACCCGGCGCCGAGTTCGCTGAATTCCTCGATCGACTTGAGCCGTTTGGCAGCGATCGGCGTCAGACTCTTCCCTTCGGGAATCAGCAGGTAACAATACGCCCGATGCTTATAACGCCCCACGCGGCCGCGAAGCTGGTGCAGATCGGCAAGCCCGTAGTTCTCGGCCTGATGAATGAAGATCGTGTTCGCGTTGGGAATGTCGAGTCCGCTTTCGATGATCGTCGTGCAGACGAGAATGTCGATGCGGGCCGCGACGAAGTCGAGCATCACGTCTTCGAGTTCGTGTTCGTTCATCTGCCCGTGACCGATGCCGATGCGGGCCTCGGGGACGATCTGCTGCAAACGGTCGGCGATCGTTTTGATGTTGTAGACGCGATTGTGGACAAAATAGACTTGGCCGTTGCGATTCAGTTCGCGAACGACCGCCTGCCGGATGAGTTCGGGATCGAAGCGGCAGATGCGGGTTTCGACGGCGATGCGGTCCTGCGGCGGCGTGAGCAGGTTCGAGATGTCGCGAATGCCGAGCAGCGACATGTGCAGCGTCCACGGGATCGGCGTAGCACTCAGCGTCAGCACGTCGACTTCCAGGCGTAGCTGTTTCAGTTTCTCCTTCGCGGCGACGCCGAACCGCTGTTCTTCATCGATGAGCAGCAGGCCGAGATCCTTGAACTTCACATCGTCCTGCACGATGCGATGGGTGCCGATCACGAGGTCGACGTTTCCCGACTCCATGTCTTCGAGAATTTTTTTCTGCTCCCCCTTTGTGCGGAAGCGAGACAACACCTCGACCGAGATCGGATACTCGGCCATGCGGTCGCGAAACGTGCGATAGTGTTGTTCGGCGAGCACGGTCGTCGGGACGAGGACCGCGACCTGCTTGCCGGCATCGACCGCCTTGAACGCCGCACGGATCGCGACTTCGGTTTTGCCGTAGCCGACGTCACCGCAGATCAGCCGGTCCATCGGTCGGGGACTTTCCATATCGAATTTCACGTCGGCGACGGCGGAGACCTGGTCGGTGGTCGGCGTGTAAGGGAACGACGCCTCGAACTCGTTCTGCCAGTGGCTATCCTGCGGAAAGACGATCCCCGGTTTGGTCGCGCGATCCGCCTGCAAACGGATCATGTCGCTCGCCATGTCCATGACGGCCTGCGCGACTTTTTCCTTGCGGCGATTCCAGCCGGTCCCCCCCAGCTTCGAGAGTTCGGGCGAGACTTTGCCCGAACCGATGTATTTCTGCACGAGATGGATCAGCGAAACCGGCACATAGACGCGGACTTGATCCTGAAATTCGAGAATCAGATGTTCTTCGCGTTGCCCTTCTTTATCGATCACCTCCATGCCGTGATATTTCGCGATGCCGTGCGACAGGTGGACGACGAGATCGCCCGTTTGCAAGTCGAGAAAGTCGTCGATCGGCCGGCTCTCGAATTTGCGGCGGGCGGTCCGGCGGATTTCGGTCCGTCCGAACAGTTCGTGGTCGCTGATCACGATCAGCTTTTCTTCGACGAAGCGGAACCCGCGAGAGACGTGTCCTTCGCAGAGTTCGACTCCCGCACCGATCGTGAGCGCTTTTTCGGCGAGCAGTTCGCCGAGCCGTTCCTTCTCACCGGCGTTGTGGCAGGCGATCAGCACGCGCTCGTCGCGGCCGGCGACCGAGGCGAGTTCCGACAGGACTTCGTTTTTCGGCCCTGTGAAGCGTTCGATCGATTCGACTTTCAAGCGGCAGGTCGTTTCGAGACTGTCCGCCGCCAGCGGTGCGAGATTGACCGTCGGGAAGCGGGTGACTTTTTCGAACGTCGCTTCGAGGGAGAACAATCCCCGGCGATCGCGCAGACGCGAAAGATAATTCTTTGCTTCATCCACGATATCGGGGAGGTTGAGCAGCGTGATGCAGCAGGCCGTCGGCAGCGAATCGAGCAGATGCTCGTGCTTTTCGAGGAGTTCGTTCGCCTGGCGTTCGCGTTTGATCGGTGCCGAGAATCGGCTCTGCTGGAGTTTGTCGACGGGGACGGGGAGCGAGACCATGACCAGCGAGGCTTCATCGAGTTCTTCGATGCGGCGCTGCGTTTCGATGTCGAACGTGCGGATCGATTCGAGTTCGTCTCCGAAGAATTCGCAGCGCAGCGGATCGGTCGCATCGGGGGGGAAAACATCGATGATCCCGCCGTGAACCGAAAATTCGCCCGGGAGTTCCAGCGCGGCGACGCGTTGAAATCCGCGTTCGACAAACCAGCGCAAGAGATCGTCGAGATTGATCGACTCTCCCTTGCGGAGCACACGCGTCCCTTCGTCGCGGTCCGCCCGGCTGGGGACGGGCTGCAAGATCGCCGCGATCGACGTCACGATCGCCCGCGGAGGCTCGTCTTGCGAAAGGGCCCGCAGAATGCGCAATCGACTGCCGAAGATCACATCCGAGACCTGCCTTTCCTGCGGCAGCGTTTCCCACGCGGGAAAGATCTCCGGCGTCAAGCCGAGAAAATGACTCAGATCGAGGGCGAATTCATCGACGTCGGCCAGCCGCGGCATGACGAACAGATGACATCCGGGGACATCCTGCACGACGGCGGCGGCGGCGAGCGCCGACGACGAACCCCACGCCCCTTCGATCGTCCCGCTGTTCCCGCTGTTCAGGGCCGCGACGATGCGGGAGAAATCCGCGCTGCGGCGGATGCAGTCGGCCAGATCGATCAGATTGTGTACCGGTGGCGACATGGAGGGGATTGTAATCGGAAGTCCCCGGATGAGTCGAGCCGAGCGGGGGAGGGGAGGAGTGATGGAGTGGTGGTGTGATGGTGAAATCGGTTAGCCGCGACGCGAAGGGTCTCCGTAGCGGAGCGCGCCTGCTCACCCCACTGTGACCGTCGGTTTACGATAACGAATCCCCAGCGCCACGGCACCGATGATGAACGACAAGAGAAACATTGCCGTCAACCAGCCGAAATGGGTGGGAACCAGAAAGTAACCGACGAGGCCGACGACCAGCAGGAATTCGGGCAGGCGATGCATGATGTTCGAGATCGAACCGAATCGCCACCAGGTGAGGACGAGCAGCGCGGCCATGCCGAGCCAGACGAGCGTCCAGACGAAGCCCAGCCCCGTCGAGACCGATTCGCGCGTCCGCAGGCTGAGGGCCAGCTTCGGCGAGCCGCTGACTTTGCTGAAGACCAGTTTCTGCCCGGCGGTCGGGATGTCGATTGGTAACGATAAGCCGCCCCGCTGCGTCCAGCCGGGTGTAAGAGTTAAACCGTTAATCGCTATATGATCGATGGTGGCGTAGCCGTCAGGCCCAAGTCCAACAATCGTTCCTGGCCGATCGTAGTTTTCAGGGCCCACTAATTCACGATCATTGGCATTTCCCGGCACACCGCCCATGCCACCCATACCGCCGCCCATGCCACCCATGCTGCCCCTGACACTTTGTCCCGAGGGATTGATTAAGTGTAACTGTTGTTGCGGCGATTTCATCTGGGCCGCCGATTCGTTTTTCTTGTTCTCGAGGAACGTATTCAACTCGTCGAGATTCCCGCGGCTTTGGGCCATGCGGCGGGCTCGCGGATTGGAATCCTTGGCGGGTTCTCCTTGCTTGCCCGACTTTGCTGACAATTGCTCTTCAACTTGCTTTTGCAGTTGTTCACCCGAGTAATTCGAAATCGGTTGTTGACTCGATTCCGTCCTCAGCCCCGGGATCCCGACGCCACCATTTTCATCAATGAACAACTGCGATTGCTCGCGCAATTGCCGGTAATTTCGGGCATCGAGATCGCCATCGAAATCGGTAATGACTTCGTTGGCAATGATCGAATTGTTCATGATCACATTGTCCAACTGAACTTTTTGTTCGTTCAAGCGCTGTTCGGTTTCATCGCGCACGCCTTTGCCGCTGCGCTGTTGCTCGTAGGAATAAATGTTCCGCTGGATCTCCTTGAGGTTGGAAAACGCCTTCTGTTTGCTGCGCATGCTGTCGCTGTTATCGAGGACCGAAGCGAGTTCGGATGCCTCGCGATACAGCCATTCTTCCTGCACCAGCGTCGGTTCTTCATCATCGAGCAATTCGAGATTATTGCGGTTCGCGTCGTCGATCGGCGAGACTTCGAGATCGTCGGGAAGGTAAACCGTCCACTGCGTCTGCGCGACCGGCAAGCCGTATTCGGGATCGTCCTGCATCGAAACGACCTGAGGTGCGGGAAGATCGATTTCTTTCGCCGAAATTCGAAATCCCTTGGGAAGCGGGCCGTTGTCGAGCGTCCCGCCGATCACGATCTTCACCGAGATCGACAGATCGGCCTCGCTGATTTTCGGCAGCGCGATCAGGTGCATCGTCTTCCCATTGCGCTCGGCCTCGACCGGACGCGAGGCCTGATCCTGCACGAAGACGGAGAGTATGCGGGCCTCTTCGGGAATCCACAGCGCGAGGAACTGGCGCGAACGATTCTTGATGCGGTACACCGCCGCCGTCCGCCAACTGCCGTTCCGCTCGATCACCGACATCAGTTCGGACAAGTTCACCGAGGCGGTGACTCCTTTGCGCTCTTCGAAGCGCTGCAAGGTGAGCTTGGGAGCCGTCTGCGCCTGACGGAGCCGCACGATCTGCGTCGCCTGCTGCGCGATCAGATCGGGAATGACCAGCGGGACATCTTCGCGGGTCACCAGTTCGACGAGGTTCTCATCCAGCGGCGCGAGTTGATTGCGCGACTGATTGACCGTCAAAATGTAGTGCCGCTGCGTCGCCAGCGGTGGCGACTCGGCCTCTTCGCCGCCGGCGGGCGATTGCTCGAATTCCAGCGCGGGTAGCAGAACTTCGGCATTCGTGCTCGGCGGGAGCGTGGCGATCGCGGTCAGAAACAACGTCTGATGAACGGCATCCTGCAACGTGATTTTCCAGCGGATTCGCTTGTCGGGGAGTTCCGTCTGCGTCACCTGCCGCAATCCGCCGATCTGGAAATCGAGTTTCCCCTTGAGCCAGCCGGGGGTCGTGAACTGGAACGTATCGGCGGCGGCTTTGGTGATTTTCCATTGCATGGCAAGGGCATACGTGACCGCGATTTCGCTGACGGTGACGACCGACAGCGAATCGGCCGACATCACCGGGACTTCGCGAATCAAATCGATCAGAATCAAATCGGGATCGGCCTCGACCGAGGTGAACGCGAGTTGCACCGGCTGCGAATTGCGTTCGCGCAAACCTTGCGGCAGTTGTTCGGGAGCGATCGATCGCCAGCCGGCGAATTCCTGAAGCTGCGTCGTGTAGACGTTGTCGGCCCAAACGGCGACGGTCGCTTCGAAGCGATTGACTTCGATCGGGAAGGGGAGATCGATCGCCGTCGAGGCTTCGGCGGGATCGCGCGCGACGGTCCCGCTGAGAATGACCTCGACCGCGCCGGTTTTGGGTGAATCCATCTCCAACAGCAGAATCTGCGCATCCCCCTCGGCACTCAGCGTCTGCGACCAGTCGACCAGCCCGGTCGCGAAGACCTCCAGCACGAGATAACCTTCCGGCAGGCGGACCGGCAACACCGAACGGGGAGCGCCGGTCAGGTCGTAGAGCAAGTGCGTCGTCAGATGTTGTTTTCGCTGGCCGATGTACACGCCATGTTCGGCGCGCACGCGCGACTCGGGCTTGCGGCGCGACAGGAGCAGCGAAAGCGTGGGGACCGGCATGCGGTAACGATAGACCGCTTGCGGCGGAGTCGGCAGATGGCGGAGCGGGACGACTTCCTGATACGAGCCGATTTCGCTCTGCTGCAAGCCGTCGACCTGGCCCAATCGCAATGTGAATTGTTTCTCGGCGAACAAGCCGATCGTTCCCGTTTCGCGCGTGACATCCTTCGGAACGCACAGCGGCAACGCGATGGTCAGCGTCTCTTCGGTGACGTCGGCTTCGTGGAACAGTTCGATTTGCAGAGTCGTCTGATCGTTCACCTTCCGGCGGAGGAACAATCTCAGCGTCCGTTCGTCGCCGAGTCCCTGAATTTCCCAGCCGCCGATATCGAGGCCGTCGATCCGTCGAAGTCGCAGCGGTTCGGGCATCGAGAAATTGAGTTCGGAGATCGAGCCTTGTTTGACGCTGAAGATGAATCCCTGACTGAGCGTCAACCCCGAGTCATCCATCGAAACGGCGGTCGAGGTGTCGGTGAGGACCGTGGTGTCGACCATGCCGCGCGTCTCTTCCGGTTGCCAGGCGACGGTGATGTCACCCCCCTGATCGATGGGGATGTCGACGAACGCCTGCTCGTTCTCTTTGCGGAGGCGATACGCGCTCTTCGAGCCGTTGATGCGGACGTTGAGATCAGCCGCAGGAAGTGCGAACGTCAGGCGTCCGCTGGCGACCGGTTCAAGAGGCAATATGAACTGGCCGGCGGCACCGGCGAGCTTCAGCGGCAGATCGAATTCCAGATCGAGCACGTTGAGTCCGACTGCGGATAACGTCAAGCGATGTTGCGGAATATCGGCGGTCGGTGCGAGAATCGCCGCCGGTTCGCCGTTGAGCTTCGCCGCTCGCAAGGCGATCCCATGCAGGGGGAGCGTGACGATGCTTTGCCCTTCGCGGAAATTGTAAATCGCCAGCCGGGCATTCACGGCGACGACCGTCGTCGGCGATGCGTCGATCGACGAAAGCTTCGCCGAGTAGAGCGACTCGGTGACGATCGGTTCGATCGCGGAGGGGGCGGTCAGCTTCTGATCGGGATGGGCCTCGTTCCAGAGTTTCACGAACGTGGCGTACGGCAGGAAGACCCGCTCGGCGGCGAGAGGATCGCTCCCCGGTTCGTAGGGGATGTAAACTTGCAGGCTGTTCGGATCGATCGGCAACGGACCCAAAGGCGGGAGGGCAATTTTGATTTCTTCCGCGGGGGTCGCATTTTGCGCCGCATCTTGTGCCGAGAGATCGCATGGTGAGAGCGAAAATTGTCCGACGGCGACCGCCAGCGGCACGATGATCGACCACAATTTCGTCGTCAGTTTCTGCTTGAACGTCGAGTAGCAGCAGACCGATGACTGACAGCAATTCAAGATCGAAAGCACGACCATCAGCACGATTCCCCACAAGGCTCCCATGAACAAACCGTCGAGGTAAATCTGCCAACGGACCGGGACGATGGGGATGAGCGCCAGCGGGACCGCGATGCCGAGCGCCACGTATACCAGCCGAAAGGCAAGCGGTCGGCGGCGGAACAGCCACAACGGCAGAAGGATGAGCAGGACCAGGAACATGCGGAAGACGTCGCGCGTCTCGCGGTCTTCGTACGAGAAATCGAGATCGTTCGCTTCGCCCCCCAGTTGATCGCCGAGGTATCGGAATGTTTTCGACAACGACCCCTGCGGCGGCTGGAAGGGGATCGTGAGCGAGAGCAGTCCGCCGAGTTTACCGCTGACGGTATGACTTTGAAGGGCGCCCTGTTGAAGTTCCCATTGAGGGTTTGCTGATTGATCGACTTCCTGCCTCTGTTGTATCGGCATCGTAAACGTGTTGTCGGTTATGTTGCCGTTCGTTATCTCGACTCCGAATGCAGCCGCACCATCTAAGATATTATTGCCGGCATCGCCCAATTCCTTGCTATCCCGGGGCTTGTCTTCGCCGGCCATCGGCTTTTCGCCGAGTTGTAGTCGAAATTCTGGTTCACCAACGGCACTCATGCTTCGCTTCTTCTCGGATTGATCCTTATCCCGTCGTGCCAGCGATTCGCGATTGGCATCGAGTTTCTCCCGCTCGTCAGCCGGTGCGGCTTCACTTTGCGGTTCGGCAGTTGCGGCGGAGGGAGCTTCGGCACCCTCAAACTGATCTGGAGTAGCCATCGGCTTGGCGGGGGCGGGGAGTCCCTCCTGAACATTAAAGTCAAAATCGACGCCGGGCATTGCCGCCGCGCCTGCTGTAGGAGGGGACGCCTTCGATGCGTAACCAAGGCTGGCTAATCTCTCTCTCTCATCATCATCTAAATGAATGGAACTTTCGGTTCCTCCACTGAAATCAACGTTTACACTTCCTTCATGAAGGCTCCTGGAAAATACAATAATGCCGATCCCGCCGATCAGCACCAACGCTCCGCACGACAACCAGAATCGTCCTTTGCGGGCGGCGAGCGTTAGCAGGAGGGCGAAGAAGGCGATGCCTCCCAGCAGCGGAGCCTTTTGTGCGACATCGTGGATTGTGAGCGTCGTCAAGGCGGTTTGCAGTTGCCCCAGCAGACTCGGGCGGTCGAGCGCATCGGTCGGCTCGAAGCGGCCATCGCTTTCGATCACCAGCACGTGTTCGGGGTAATGGACCGACCAGTTCTGATCGAGAATTGTGAGCGGTTGCGGCTCGCCGCTTCCGCCGACGATCGCGAGCGCTGGCAACTGCTGCTGTAACTTGCCGAACGTTTTGAGTTCGTCGGTCTGATTGCGATAATAGAGTTCGACGACCCGCACGGCAGCGGCATCGGGAATCGCCGGGAGCGAAATCGAATACGCCTCTTTCACATGGCGGACTTCGATCGGGTTGCCGTCGATGATCGCCGCCCACAGTTCGGCTTCGGGCAACGTGACTTCGAGACTCTGCACGCTGGTCGCCGACAGGCGGTACACCGCGCGGTGTTGCCATTCGCCGGTCTCGCCGAGAATGCTGTCGATGGCGGCGGAATAACAGACGGCGGTGGGGACGGCATGTTTTTCGTATCGCTGCTCTTTGGCGGTCATTTTGTACGCGGTGGAAACGAAGCGATAGACCGAGACGATCCGTTCTTGCGGCACGTATCGCGAGGGGGGGAGATCGAGCGGATCGACTTCGCTGAGCGGCTGATTCTGGTCGTCGACGGCGGCGATGTTCAACTGCTGATCTTCGCTCGCCTCCCACGCGATGTAACCGTTCTGCCGATCGGCACCGATGACCTTGAGAGGCGAGAGCGTGAGTTCCGCGGCGGCGTCAGGGCGGGGGAGTTCGGCTTCGACGGCGAGCGTGAACGTCCCTTGCAGCCGTTGATCGAAGCGGAGCGTCCAGATCCGCTCGCCATCTTTGGGTGCAGCGGGAATCTGCTCGACGATGCGGGCATTGTGATTGAGGAGTTCGAAGCGGAGATCGGTTCCCGTCAGTTCCGAAAGACTGAGTTGCAGCGATTTGGTTCCGCCCCCTTGAGTGGTGATGGTCGCCTGATAGGCGACGTGCGACGTCTGGCGATTGATGCGCGCGAAAATCAGCGTCTGGGCCGAAAGGCGGGTCGGCTTGCGAGAGACTTCGAGTTGCCCGGTGAAGTGCGTATCCTGATAGCGATAACCGAGGCGTTCCCCCGCGAGATTCAGGAACACGGGATCGAGTCCCGTCAGTTCGAGCGGTGCGACGTCGAGGTCGTCATCGGCTTTGACGACGTAGGTTCCTTCGACGACTCCCGCCTGCGGCAATGTGACTTCGGGAATCGCGAACGCGACGACATCCGTTTCGACCGGCCAGTTTTCGAGATCGCGATGCGACGTCAGCTTGAATGTGGCTTCCTGTCCCGGATTGAGCGGCGGCGAGATCGGGATATGAAGTTCGTTCGTTCCCGCTTCGCTCGAAACGATTTGCCATTTCACCGGCTGCCCGTTCATCAGCATTTCGCGGACGACCCATTCCGAAGGGAGTTTGATTTCGAGTTCGAACAGCGGTGCGAACCGGCTTTCGACGGTCGCCGCCAGTTGCAGATCGGCCCCGGTGTTGTTGACTTCGAGAATGGTGGAAAGAGCGGCTTGAACTTCGCGCTGCTTCTGCTGCGTAAGAAACCGCAGCGTGAAATCCTGCTGCCAGATGTCGTAGAGCAGCGCCTGCGAGTACGTTTCTTCTCCGGCGGGGATTTCGATGGCGGCTTCGGAGGGCCTTGCGCCTTTGATCTCGGCGACCTGCAAGCGGACGCCGGCGGGGTAACGGACGATCAAGCGCCCGATATGCGAGGTGATATTGCCGATGGTCAACGTCGGCACGCGCCACGCTTCTTCGGCCGGGGTGGTCATCACGCCGCGAAGCTGCACCGTGCGCTCGCCGCGAATCGGTTGGCGATACGACAGCGTGAGGATCGTCGAGGGTTCCCCTGCGGTGCTGTCGGTCAGTTCCCACGCTTCGAGGCCGGGGGAAGTGACGTCAGCGATTTCGAGCGGTTTGGGGATCGTGAACGTCACGCGGTTGATCGGTTGCCCGAAGACTTGCAGCGATGTTTGCGTGTTCCAGGTGACTTCGCCGGGGGAGACGAGTACGCCGTAGGCGGTCGTGGCGAAGACGAGGGCGTCGGTCGTCTGTTCGGAGGGGCGATCGGTGACGTGCAGCGAGAGTTCGGCTCGGCCTCCGATCGGAATCTGATAGTCGGCGGGTTGATCGTGTTCGGCGGGACGGGTGAGAGAAAGCCCGTCGACGAGCAGATGCTGACCTGCTTCGAGATGCAGCGTGAACGTGCCGACCGGTATCGGTGGCAGCGTCAGCGTCGTCAGTTTTTCGACGCCGGTCGATGAGACTTCGGTCGTAAGATCGAGTTCGAGCACGTGTTTTCCGGTCTCGCGATTGAGCAGCAGGATCGTTCGGCGATCGTCGGCCTGGCGCCCCAGCCGCGCGGGTTGTTCGCCGAGCGTGGCCTTCTCGACCGAGAGTGCGCCGATCGAGAGGGGAATGCTGACCCACTCCTCAACGAATTGCGTGAACTCGATTTTGGCCTTGATGCGGATCAGCGAGCCATCGAGGTGTGCGAGATATTCGGCGCGCGAGAGGACGTAATCGGCCGACGCCGGTTTCGACGAACTCGCGTTCTTGCTCGCCAATTCGAAGAGTTCGTCGAACTCCGTCTGCGGCATCAATACGCCCTTGCGATCGCGTTCGATGAGCAGGTCGAGTTCGTCGTTCGGGATGTAAATGCGGCGCTGGGTCGCTGATGATGACGGCTCGATGACGATCACATCTTGCGGCGGGGCCGGTCGGGCTTCGGGGTTCGGAGCCTGTTCTTGCGACGAGACGGGCGAGGTCTGCCCGAAGAGCAGCAGCACAAACAACAGCCACATCACGCCGGAGGCCGAGATGCGCGAACGCTCTGGGGGGCCAGGCGGCGTTTGATGATTCAAGTGATTCGTATTCGTCTTCATGGGGCCGGCCCCGATATTAGCGGAATGAAAATGGAATTGTGTCCAACGCCAGTCTGCTGCGGCTTCCGTCAAACCTGCTCTTCATCGAAAGTACCCGGTGGAGGAATCACCGCCGGTGGAAGCTGACCTGGCACCGCATTCGGCGGACTCGGTTCAGGACCGCTCGAAGTCGTCAGTGCAACGGGAGCCGGTGCTGCTGATCCTGCTGTCGTATCAACGGAGGGAGAAGTCGGATCTGCGGCTGCCCGCGCGGGTGTCATCGGGAAAGAAAATCGCC
>JBJXGP010000266.1:0-4271 GCA_046160425.1 Planctomycetaceae bacterium | reverse complement strand
GCGGATGTCGATGATCGTCTGCACCGACCATTTTCCATATGTCGGGCGACCGACGAGAGTTCCCCGATGATAATCGTTAACGGCCCCCGCCACGATTTCGCTTGCACTGGCGCTGTCGCCGTCGACGAGGAGGACCAAAGGTATATTCCACGTTTTGGCGCGATATGCCGTATAGCTCCGGTTCTGATCGTTCGTGCGGACTTTGGTCGAGACGAGGACTCCCTCTTCAATGAAACGATCGAGAACTTCGACCGCCGCCGTAAGGAGTCCGCCGGGGTTGCCGCGCAAGTCCCAGATCAGGGCTTTCATTCCCGATTGATGGAGTTTCTGCATCGCCTCGTCCAGTTCCTGGGCAGAGGTCACTTGAAAGCCGGTCATCTGAATGTATCCGATGCCGTTTTCGGCATCCAGCATCTTGACGACGGGAATGCTTTTCACATGGACCGCTCGACGTTGCAGCGTTAATGTCTCGGTCTCCTTTGTATCTCCCCGGTGAATTTCCAGGCTCACGGTGCTCATCGGTTCTCCCCGGAGCAGGTTGGCCGCTTCTTCCGTTGCGAGATACCGGCAGTCGGTCCCGTCGATTCTCAAAATGTGATCGTCGGCGTTGAGCCCCCCTTCCGCCGCGGGACTGTCGGACAACACATTGACAAGCAGCAGTCCTTTACCGATTTCGGCTTTCATTTCGATGCCGAGACCGACGAATTCTCCCTGAATGTTGCTGTATAAGTCTCTCAGGCGTTCGGGCGTCAGCACGTTGCTGTAATCGTCCAACACGTTGCAGCCGCCGAAGATGTATTCCATCACGACCGCACTGCTGTTGAGGCCGGCCAGTTCTTGCGAAATCTGGCAGACTTCGCCGACGATGGCACGCGCCTCGGATTGATTGCCGATGGGCCGATTCCAGAATTGCTCGCGAAGGATGCCGCGAATTTTCTTGATCTGATCAGATGAAACGCCCGCCAGATTGCGTTCCAGATATTTAGGGTTCGCCAACGCCAGATACAGGCTTTCGGTGCCGTGTGCCACGAAGGACGTCGATGAAATCGGATCGACATAATTGTTGCGGATGCGAGCCAGCACATCGTCGAATAGATTCAAGGAATCGTTTCGAGAAAGCGATAAAAGTTCGTTCTTGAAACTGAGATCGTTATAGCGGCGCTCAATCGAAAAATGAATTCTCGAGCGGCGCAATCCCAATTGCAATTCTTTGCTTTCGGGCCATTGCTTCAGCGACGATTCGTAGTGTTCAATGGCGTTGAGCCAATCTCGCGACCGCTCGTATTTTTCGCCGACGCTCGCGGCCTGGCCGCCGCTGGGATCCTGCTCTGCAATCGCTGAATTGCTCTTTGAGGCCGCCAGGGTATTGTGGGCCGGGGTTGCCAGCGCTCCCAGCATCAAAATCGTCAGTATGGAGCGCCGAAAATCAAGTGCAGCCGACATAGTTCCCCCTGGTCCCGACGAATGGTCTGGCGGATTCGAACTCCGCGATCTCTCCGCAGGTCTATCAAGATGTACTGAATCCGCTCGACGATTCATGTTGTGAATGGGCTGCACCGCGATGAGGCGAAACGGGCGCAGATTCATTGACACAACATTCCGTTGAGTACATGTTGAATATAAGACACGTTTCGGGGGTGAGCAAAAAAATGGTCGGAGACTGTCAATGAAAAACCGGCACAGACGCTACGTTCGACACCCCGCGTGAGCGATGCAGGGGTCGAGGAATCTCTTCGGATTGGGGAATTCCTTCCGCACACGAAGTCTGAGGCGGTTCTGCGCGATCGCACGTCGTTAAATTCCGCTCGATCATTGCCGTGGAGTGAATAACCCTGCGCCGGCAACAACGCCGTCAGTCACTCGCGGCGTGGCGAACGAGACAATCGGATTGTGCGATCTAAAACCGGCTTAATGCGGAATACAACTGCCGAACGAATGCCGGAAACGCAATTTGCGGATCGGCGAGTTCCGGGTGCCACATTTTTTCCCATTCCAGCGACAGCCAGCCGGTGTATCCATGTTCGATCAACAGTTTCAGCGCTTGGGACGTTGGGAACTCACCTTCCCCCATCAGCACATAATGCGACGGTCGATGTCCCGACATCAACTCGCGAGCTTGAAGATCGGCGGCGATCCGCTCGCGATAACCTCCATGAGAGATCACATTTTCGTGTGAAGTGTTCTCAGGCGATATGGGAAGGGAATCCTTCCAATGCGTGTGGAACGTCCATCTCTTCAAGCGTTCGAAGGTTGAACCGATCTCTTCTCCGAAAAATCTCCACGGATGATGGGTATCCCACAACACACCGATCGCGGGGGAGTATACCTTTTGCATCAATCGTTCCATCAGCAGCGAATCGGCAAAGTCGCCGTGGGTTTCGATTGCGATCTGCCGTTGGCACGAGAATGCGAATTCACCGAGTTGATTAAGCCCGTCGGCAATCCAACACAATGAAGCCTCGATCTGGTCCGGGTGCAGTCTTGCATCTTCGGGAATCACATCGCCGAAGACCCGCACAAATCCCGCATCCAGTTCGACCGCCAGTTCGAGGTAACGCTTTCCGGTTTCGATATGATTTCGCCGGACTTGGGGATCGGGATCGTGAAAGCGGACGGACGACGCGAGTCCACAGACCTGGAGACCAGCCGATCGCAATTCATTGCAACTGGCGCTCAATCGTGACGGTTGAAACTCGGCACATGCCAGCAAATCGACTTCACGGGCCAGCAAGCGAATTTCGACGCCGGCAAACCCAAATCGAGGGCCGAATTCCAGAATTTCATTCCAGGTCCAGTCAGGACATCCCAACGTCGAAAACGACAGTTTCGATTGGAGAGTCGCAGCAACGTCAGATGATGAAGTCATGGAACCGAATTTCTGATGCGGTTGACGTGTTGAGTCTTCAGGGCAACGGATATACTGGCAAAATCATCAACCAAAATGGTTCGCAGTCGATGGAAGTCTGATGCCCATTCAACCTTCAGTGTACCGTCTGAACGACTCCCCTGCCCCTCCGCAGGATATTTTACAAATGGTACTTGCGGATTACGAACGTCTCGCGGTGGATGATTCGATACGCGATCTGACGGAATTCATCCGCGATCGTTATGAAATCGATCTGACGACTGAATATTCGGGATTGCCGATTGCCAATCCGTGGGGAAAAGCGTCGGGGCAATTGTCGATGACCGCTGGTCAGGTGCAGGAAGATGTCGAAGCCGGTTTGGGCTTCGTGATCTTGAAGACCGTGATCGCTCAGGATGAGCAGGGCGAACGGACCATGCAGGCGTGGGCGATCAAAGAAGCCCGGATGTCTCTTGAGCCGATCGTCGGACATACCGGGGAAGCAGGTTGGACGATCAGTTGGAAAGGCCGAGGCTGGTGGGGAACGTTCGATGAGTATCTGGCGTTGATCCGCGAAGCCCGACGACACAGTGCCGATGGTGTCTCCAGAAGGGGCATGTCATCTGGCATTCCCACATTGATCGTTCCTTCAGTCAAGTATCATCTTCCGACACCGGAGGAAACCGAATGGCGAGTCGGGGAGTATCTCTGGACGACGCGGGAGATATTGAAAGCCTGGCACGCAACAGAATCATCGCAACGCGAACCTATGCCGATTGAAAAAGACTTCAGCCCCACATTGGCGGGGAGCGATCGTGCCGCGGTGCAGCAGAAGATTCTCGAATGGTTGAGGACCGTCCCTCAATTGATTCGTTCCGCCGTCGAGGAAACTCCGGAACACCACAATACCTCCGACTCAATTCGCGTCGGGATGAAGATGTTCAATGCGCTATTCGATGACGAATTTCAGATCGATATGCTCAACGAGATTCATCGGGCAGAGGTGATCTCTCGCCCCGATTATTTTATCTATGGCAATCGACTGTTCGATCCGCACCGCGAATTCGACGGCCATCAAGGGATCGCCTATGGAGGTCCGGACCTCAGTCATCGCAACCTGCGAGTGCTCGATCGCTTTCGGGAGCAAACGATGCCAGCGCTATCATCAGGCCGAGTGCGTCGCCTCATGTTGCCCCTTTCCGCGACGGGAAATATTCATTCGGGGAGAATGGCTCTCGAATATGCTCTCCGTGGCGCTAGCAGTTTTCAGTTGCATACATTCTTTCAACATCTCAGCGACTTTTACCGAAAAAAGACCGGCAACCGGACGCAAAAAGCACTCCACGAACTCTATTTTCATCCTGCGGAGGGTTTAATCGTCTGGCTGTACCATCTTGCAGAACGGCTCGGTCTGCCGCGAAAACCA
>JBJXGP010000265.1:0-12849 GCA_046160425.1 Planctomycetaceae bacterium | reverse complement strand
CATGGGGAGACCCATCCGGCGGGCGATGTCGCAGATGATCTGCCAATCCTCGCGCGACTCCCCGGGGCCGGTCATGACTTTGTGCCCCAACTGCACGCGGCGGTCGGTGTTCGTGTACGTTCCCGTTTTTTCGAAAAACGTGCTCGCGGGAAGAATGACGTCCGCAAATTCGGCAGTCTCGGTGAGAAAGATATCCTGCACAGCGAGAAAATCGAGGCTCGACAGCGCCTTGCGAACCTTATTGATGTTGGGGTCGGAGATAAACGGATTCTCCCCCAGGATGTACATCCCGCGAATGGTTTTCTGCAAGGCCCCCTTCATGATCTCGACGACCGTCAAGCCGGGCTGGCGATCGAGTTCGACGTTCCACGCCTGCTCGAATTTTCGGCGATTTTCTTCTTTTCCGACTGGTTGGTAATCGGGATAGACCATCGGGATCAGACCCGAATCGCTCGCCCCTTGAACGTTGTTCTGCCCTCGCAGCGGATGCAGTCCGGTCCCCGGCCGTCCGACGTTTCCCGTCAACATGCAGAGCGAAATCAGGCAACGGGCGTTATCGGTTCCCGTCGTATGCTGCGAGATCCCCATTCCCCAGAAGATCAGCATGCTCTTCGCGCGGCCGATCGTGTGTGCGATTTCGGTGATCGACTGCGCGGAGATGCCGCAGATCGCAGAGGCCTGTTCGGGCGAATAATCCTTGAGCAGCAGTTCCTGCAGTTGAGTGAAACCGGTCGTCCGCCGTTCGATGAAGTCTCGATTGATGAATCCGTCTTTGATCAGCACATGCATCACGCCGTTGTAAAAGGCGACGTCGGTCCCCGGCTTGATCTGCGCGAAATGAGTCGCGAAATCGACCATGTCGTGCTTGCGGATATCGACGACGATCAGCTTGGCCCCGCGTTTTGTCGCCTCTTTCATAAACGTCGCCGCGACCGGATGATTGGCCGTCGTTTGCGACCCGGTGATCAGAATCACGTCGGAATGCACCACATCCGCGAAGATATTGGTGACCGCTCCGGAACCGATGGTCTCCATCAGCGCCGCAACCGACGAGGCGTGACACAAGCGCGTGCAGTGATCGACGTTGTTCGTGCCGAACCCGGCTCGAATCAGTTTCTGAAACAGATACGCTTCTTCGTTCGAACATTTGGCCGATCCGAAACCCGCCAGCGCGCCGCTGCCGTGCGTCTGCTTGATCTCGGTCAGCTTGCGGGCGACGAGATCGAGCGCCTCGTCCCATGACGCCTCGCGAAACGCAGGCATGACTTCGGATGCGTCGACGATTCCTCCCGCCTTGCGATGTCGATCGAATGTTTCCCTGACATCCGACGAGAGCGGCCCCTTGGGATAATACGACTCCTTGCGAATGAGCGGCATCGACAATCGATGAGGATGCATCGTGTAATCCCAGCCGTAGCGACCCTTGACGCACAACCGGGCGTGATTGACCGGGCTTTCGCGTCCTTCGGTCATGACGATGCGGTTCTCTTGGGTGAAGACTGTCGTGGCGCAACCGACACCGCAGTACGGACAGATCGTATCGATCGCCTGCATCTCCGCCTTGGGGACGATCGGCAACGTGATTGCTTTGGGAGTCAGCGCCCCCGTCGGACACGAACTGACGCATTCGCCGCACGAGACGCACGTGCTGTTTCCCATCGGGTTGTTGAGGTCAAACGCAATCTGCGCGGTGTGCCCTTTGCCGCTGCGGCCGATGACGTGATTCGATTGCACGTCGTCGCACGCCCGTATGCAGCGATCGCACAGGATGCACGCCTGATGATCGACGGCGATCACCGGCGAAGAGAGATCGTGCGTCTTCCGCACGCGACTCTCGGCGAAATCCATTTTCTGAATTAAACCGTACCTCCGGCCGAGGGCTTCGAGTTCGCAATCTCCGCTGGTGATTTCCCGTTCGCAGGGAACCGGATGCTCGGCGAGCAGCAGTCGCGTGAGGACACGGCGATGCTGTTCGACCTTCGCCGATGCCGTTTCGACGTTCATTCCGTCGCGGCATTCTCTCATACACGACGGCGCCAAGACCCGCTCGCCGACGTCGACCACGCACATGCGACAGACGCCGACGGGATTCAACCGCGGCGAATGGCAGAGGACCGGTATCTCAATCCCCGCCTGCCGCGCGGCGGTCCAGACGGTCATTCCCTCCGGCACGGTGACGGTTTTCTGATCAATGGTCAGCGTGATCATCGGCTGCGAAGGAACGGCTTGAGTTATCATCGAATCAGCCTCGTTGAGCATATATGACTTGTGAGACGTAATCGTTCACACCCAGGGTCGCTACTCATCATAAAGATGAGGAATGATCTCTCACAAAGACACAAAGGCACGAAGGAAGAATTCTTGATTCTGATTTCACGAAATCATTGGTAAACGCATTTTGCAAATTCTCTTGGAACATTTTCATTATTTGCATTGGTCTTCTTTGTGACTTTGTGAGAGACCATTTCTTGCAGTATATATCAGCCAGCCTGCGCTTTGTTGACACTGATAAAATATTAACGCGGAACAACATCCGGAAAATGCTTCAGTAATGAGATTATCGGATTGAGGGCGACTTGGCCTAATCCGCAGATCGATGTCTGTTCCAGCGTCGAGGAAAGTTCTCGCACGATTTCAAGTTCTTCCGCCGGTCGCGTCTTCTCGGAAATGCCGTTCAAAATGCCGACCGCTTGCTCGGTCCCCAACCGGCAGGGGACGCACTTGCCGCACGATTCGTTGCGGAAAAACTGCACGAGATTGACGGCGAGCGACCACAAGTCGCGGCCTTCGCCGATGACGATGACCGCCCCCGTCCCCAGCATACTGCCGACCGCTTTCATGGCATCGAAATCGAGGGGCGTGTCGACTTTATCCGCCGGAAGAAAATTGGAACTCGCACCGCCGGGAAGAAACGCGAGGAGATTTCGCCCTTCTTTCATCCCCCCCGCGATGTCGATCAATTCGCGAACCGTCGTCCCCAGCGGAATTTCATAGGGGCCGGGACGGACCACGTCTCCCGAAATCGAAACGAATTTCAGCCCCGCCGATCCACGGACTCCCTGTTCGCTCCACCACTGGGGACCATGATGAACGATCGGGACCGACAGTGCAAACGTCTAGACGTTGTTGATGAGCGTCGGGTGTCCCCACAGGCCATGCGTGACGGGATACGGGGGCTTGATGCGCGGTTCGCCCCGTTCATCTTGCAAAGCCTGCAAGAGTGCGGTCTCTTCGCCGAGGATGTACCCGCCGGGCGACACGAAGACTTCGATGTCGAATGGTTTTCCCGAGCCGGCCGCGTTGTCTCCGAGAATTTTTCGTTCGCGAGCCGCTTGCAGTGCGGCGTCGATCGCCTCTTTTTCGGGGAGGTATTCATGCCGCAGGTAGATGATTCCCTGCTCTGCTCCGACGGTTAATCCCGCGAGCAACATCCCCTCGATCACGAGGTGTGGGACTTGCGAGAGAATCTCGCGATCCTTGAATGTCCCCGGCTCGCTTTCATCGGCGTTGCAGATGACATACTTGGGTTGCGACGACTCGCGGGCGACCATCTCCCATTTCTGGCCTGTCGGAAATCCGGCCCCCCCCATGCCGCGTAATTTACTCGCGGTCAATTTTTCGACGCAGACGGCACGCACATCCGCTCCCTCAGCGAGAAGTTGCCGCAGCGTCCCGTACCGGGATTGTTCGTCGGGATAAGGATCACAGCGAAATTTTTTCGGAGTGGATGGACCGTTTCCGCTTTCGGTTGACGGCGACCGCTCGGCACGATTCCACCACGAGTCGACGTCGTTCATGGTCAGTGGTGCCAGCGGATGTTCATTCAAAGCGACGGCGGGAGCAGAATCACATCGCCCGAGACACGAGACTTCCTCGATCGCGATTTGCCCGTTGCTCGTCGAGCGTTTCTTCAATTCCGCCTGTCCGTTGTGACCACCTGCCAGGCAACAAACGACGTCGCGGCAGACTTGAATCACCTGCTCCGGCGGGGGAGACCGGCGAAAATGGGGGTAAAAACTGACCAGTCCCTCCAGGCGATAGAGCGGCACGCGGAACTCCTTCGCCAGTTCCCGCAGCGTTTCATCGCTGAGATAACCCAGAGCATGTTGCCGTTCCGACATCGCTCGCAGTAGTTTCACGGGTGTCCTCGCGCGGATGTATTGCTCTTTTGTAGGAGTACAGCCTTCAGGCTGCTCTTTTTTTGATGCTGAGATTCACGAGCCGGGTGGTTTAGCCACCCGGTGCATTTCCAACGGTGATGAACTCCACTGCCGGGCAAGCCAGCAGTGGCACGCTTTTTCAACCTGCTGATGGCTGTACTCCGACTAGAATAACGAATCGGATCGGGGACGTCAGCGCAAGTTCGACCTCATGAGACTTTTCCCCCGCCTCGGACTTTGGCATGATGTGGGATACAAGAGGTCTGTTTTCATATACTGCATGGGAGCGTCCCGCGTGCAGAAACCAGATTCACTTCCTCCGGGTTCATTCCGTTTTCCTTTCATTACAAGGGATCATCATGTTTCCCAGCATCATCCGTCACGGATTGTTGTCGGTCATCATCGCTTTGGTTTTCTCCAACATGGCCGCTGCTCAGCAAAAAAGCGTCAAGGCGCAGGCTCGCAAGGAATTCGGGATCGACAAGCGAGTTCTCTGGACGACGTCGAAAGTCGTGGGGACTCCCGACCCGCTGCCCCCGTATCAGACCGAAATCGCGTTCGCCAAATTGAAGTTCTTCGAACCGCTGGAAATGGCCGTCGTTCCCGACTCGAATCGCCTCGCCATCGCCGAACGACCCGGCAAAATCCTGACGTTCGTCAACGACCCCGGCACGAGCGAATCGCAACTGCTGATCGACTTGCAGAAAACCGTCTACGGGCTGGCGTTTCATCCGCAATTCGCCGAGAACGGCTACTTATATGTGACTTACATCCTCGATCCGAAAGTTGAACAGCCAAACGGAACGCGACTCTCCCGCTTCAAAGCGACGAATCAGGATCCCCCCGTTGCCGATCTCGCATCGGAAACCATCCTGCTGGAATGGCCATCGGGGGGACATAACGGAGGATGCCTGCGATTCGGCCCCGATGGATATCTCTATCTCGCGACCGGCGACGGCAGCGGCATCGCCGACGGACTGTTGACCGGGCAGGATCTCTCCGACCTGCTCGGCGCGATTCTGCGGATCGACGTCGATCACCCCGCCGAAGGTATGAACTACGGAATCCCCGCCGATAACCCGTTCATCGATACTCCGAACGCTCGCCCTGAAATTTACTCCTACGGCCATCGCCAGGTCTGGAAATACAGCTTCGACTCGCAGACCGGCACGCTGTGGGCCTGTGAAGTCGGTCAGGACTTGTGGGAGATGGTCTACATCATCGAAAAAGGAGGGAACTACGGCTGGGGCGTGATGGAAGGGAAACATCCCTTCCGACCTGAGCGGCCGAAAGGCCCGACGCTGTTCATCGCGCCGATTGTCGAACATCCGCATTCGGACTTCCGTTCGATCACCGGCGGATTCGTCTATCACGGCAAGCGGCTCCCCGAACTGGAAGGAACCTATATCTACGGCGACTACGACACCGGCCGCATCTGGGGGTTGAAGTACGATCTTCAGCAGAAAACCGTCATCGATCATCGCGAACTGACCGACACGAATTACCGCATTGTCGGTTTCGGTCAGGATCCCGCCGGTGAAATTTATCTCCTCGATTTCCCGGGGGGATTGATCCATCAATTGAAGAAGCGGCCTCCGCAGGTCGACCTTACACAGGACTTCCCGCGCAAGTTGAGCGAAACCGGTTTGTTCGCATCCGCCAAGAAACATCAGCCGGCGGCGGGGGTCATTCCCTATTCCGTCACGGCACAACTCTGGTCGGATGGTGCTTACAAGGAACGCTTTCTCGGCTTGCCGGGAGAATCGCAGATCGAATTCGACGTCGTCACGTATCCGCAACCGGCCCCCGGGTCGGTCCCCGGCTGGCGATTCCCGCATGGGACAGTTCTCGTCAAGACATTCTCGCTGGAAATGGAAGCGGGAAACCCCCAGTCCCGCAAACGGCTCGAAACGCGAATCCTGCATCACGAACGCTTGCCGGGGAACGATGACGAATACGGCAACCAGGTCTGGAACGGTTACACCTACATCTGGAACGACGATCAAACCGACGCCGAACTTCTCGATGCCAAGGGAGCCGACAAGACGTTGACCATTCGCGATAAAGATGCCCCCGGCGGGAAGCGCGAGCAGGTCTGGCATTTCCCCAGCCGGGCCGAATGCACGTTGTGCCACACGATGGCGGCGAAGTACGTTCTCGGCGTCAGCACTTTGCAAATGAATCGGGACCACAACTACAACGGTTATCTCGCCAATCAATTGGCGACGTTCGATCATTTGCAGTTGTTCACTGAAAAACTCCCCAAGCCACCGCATGAACTCCCGCAACTCGTCGACTTCAACGACAAAAAGCAGGACATCAACGATCGCGCCCGCTCGTATCTGCACTCCAATTGCTCGCACTGCCATCGAAAGTGGGGCGGTGGCAATGCCGAATTCCAGTTGCTCTCAACCCTGCCGCTGGCCGAGACCGGAACCCTCAACATCCGCCCCGGACAGGGAGCGTTCGAGCTGAACGATCCGCGATTGCTCGTCCCCGGCGACGCCTCTCGCTCGATGATCCTGCACCGCATGACCCGTCTCGGCCAGGGCCGCATGCCGCACATCGCCTCGAACACGATCGATCAACCGGCGGTCGAACTGATTCGTGAATGGATCGATCAACTGACTCCGACCTCGGAGTGACAGAATCTCGTCGGGTGGCCGGGGCTAAGGCTCGGCGCGCCCCGGAAACGTCGCATCAACATCATTATTGGAAGATAATAACCACAGAGACACAGAGTTCGCAGAGTCAAATAGAAATGATAATTAGAATTGTTGGTCACTCTCTCCTCAATTCATTTCTCTGTGTGCTCTGTGACTCTGTGGTTCAAATAAAAGCAAAAACCATATGACTGACCCTGCACCATTTCCCGGACGATTCCCCCATACACGGTTGCGGCGATTACGCCGACACGACTGGTCGCGGCGGCTTGTGGCGGAACATCATCTTCGTGCCAGCGATCTGATCTGGCCCGTTTTCATCCGCGAAGGAAAGGGAGAACGCACGCCGATTTCCTCGATGCCCGGCGTCGAACGGCTGTCGATCGACCTGTTGGTCGAAGCGGTCGCAGCGGCGGCGGAACTCGGCATCCCTGTCGTGGCACTCTTTCCGGCGACCGATCCGTCGCTCAAAGACGCCGACGGCAGCGAAGCGCTCAACCCCGAAAATCTTGTCTGCCGCGCGGTGCGGGCGATCAAGCAGGCGGTCCCTCACATCGGCGTGATGTGCGACGTCGCCCTCGATCCGTATACGAGTCACGGGCAGGACGGATTGCTCCGCGACGGCTACGTGGTGAACGACGAATCGGTTGACGTCCTCTGCCGGCAGGCGGTCGTGCAGGCCGAGGCGGGGTGCGACATCATCGCCCCGTCGGATATGATGGATGGGCGGATCGGCGCCATCCGCCAGGCTTTGGATCTTTCAAACCACGCCGACGTGCAGATCATGGCCTACGCCGCGAAATATGCCTCGGCGTTTTACGGACCGTTTCGCGACGCCGTCGGATCGTCGTCCAATCTGGGGACCGGCGACAAGCGGACGTACCAGATGGATCCCGCTAACGGCGATGAGGCGCTGCGCGAAGTCGCCCTCGACCTCGCGGAAGGGGCCGACATGGTCATGGTTAAACCGGGGATGCCCTACCTCGACGTCGTCACGCGGGTCAAGCAGACGTTCGGCGTCCCGACGTTCGCCTATCAGGTCAGCGGCGAATACGCCATGCTCACCGCCGCCGCCGAGCGCGGCTGGCTCGACCGCGACAAGGTGATGATGGAAAGTCTCCTGGCGTTCAAGCGCGCCGGTGCCGACGGCGTGCTGACGTATTTTGCGATGGATGTCGCGAGGAAACTCAAGTCAGAATAGCTAAGTCATGAGATACAGACATCGCGTATCGTGGATCGCGATCGCCGCCGTATGCATTGGATGCGGCGTTGATATCGCCACGTCAACAGATCCGCAAGATGTCTTTGAAACCACATTTGGATTTCCGCCGCCGGCAGGAATCACGCACATTCAAGGCGAAGGTTACGCCTTCAGAGACTTCGGAAACTCCTACTTGAAGTTTAATTGCTCCAAGAGCGATCTTGTCGCACTTCTTGGCACTCATTTCATAGCGACATCACCAGTGAAGTTCGACAAAAGTACTTCGGGAGAACCGCCGACATGGTGGATACTTCCCACACCGGCATCTGACTATTGGACATCGAATACATTTCATCCCAGCTTTTCCGGCGGCAAAGCATTCGCCTGTTACGACGCGACCACGTCTACGGCGTTTCTCTATTGGGACGGAATTGACTGAGACAGTCATTCACTCCGGCAGTCCGCCAAATTGCCTCACCGCTTCGTATACGACGGTGTTGACGGTGCTGGCGAGGTTCAAGCTTCGCACGACTTCGCGCATGGGGAGTTTCAAATTCCGGCTCGGTTGTTGATCGAGGACTGCGCGCGGCAGGCCGTTGGTCTCGCTGCCGAACAGCAGAATATCGCCCGGCGAGAAGGTTGCATCCCAGACCATGCGCGTGCCGAATTTCGTCAGGTACCACCAGTTTCGTCCGGGGAGTTTCTGCTCGATCTCGCTCAAGTGATCGACCGCTTCCCAGTCGAGGTGCTGCCAGTAATCCATCCCCGCCCGCCGCAGATGCTTTTCATCCAGCTTGAAACCGAGCGGCCTGACCAGCCAGAGTTTCGCACCGACGGCGACGCATGTGCGACCGATGTTGCCGGTATTCTGCGGGATATCGGGACGATACAAGACGACGTGCAGCAGCGGTTCGGTCATCATCGACAATTCAGCCGTATTTTAATGCCTAAGAAATCGCGTCGAACCATCATTTCACTTTGCTGACGCTCAGCCAGATCGTCAACGTGCCGACGGTCACTTCCTTACCGACCGGCTCGTTCACGAACTCGATCCGGTCGGCGAGCGTCTCGGAGCCGATGAACGCGCTCCACGTTTCAATCGCCGTTCGGCTATCGGCGTCGGGCGAGTGATATTGCACGGCGATCCGATCCTGAATTTCGAGATCGTGATCCTTTCGCAACTGCTGGATCTGACGAACGAGATCTCGCGCGAGTCCTTCCTGAATCAATTCAGGAGACATCGCCGTGCTGAGCGCGATCTGCACGCCGCGATCGTCAGCCGAGACCCACTCGGTGGCCCGTTCGGTGCTGATGAGGACGTCGGCCGGTTCGAGCGTGACCGGTTCCCCTTGAATCGTCACCTGCACCGTTTCGCCGCGGCGGAGCGGGGCGAGAAGATTCCCCTCCATTTGCGGCAGATCGGTTCGCAACGCATTGAGCAGCTTGCCGTATTTCGGGCCGAGCGTTTTCAAGTTCGGCTTGTAAACGTAATGCACGAGGTCGTCGAGGTTATCGGCCGCCGTGATTTTCTTGACGTTGAGTTCTTCCGCGATCACGTCGGCGAGCAGGCCGATTGCCTGCTGATCGTCGGCCGACTGGCAGGAATATCGCAACTCGGCGAGCGGCTGACGGACTCGCTGATTCGCCTCATCGCGGGCCTTGTGGCCGAGATTGACGACGAGCTGCGCGAGGGCCATCCGTCCGTTGAGCGCGGGATCGAACCACGACGGATTGGCTTGCGGAAACGGACAGAGATGCACGCTCGGCGGCGCATCGGGATACCAGTTCACGACGAGATTGCGGTAAATCCGCTCGGACATAAACGGGATCGCCGGGGCCAGCATCTTCGATAACGTCACCAGCACCTCGTACAGCGTCTGATACGCGGCGAGCTTGTCGGTATCGGCGACGTCGCGCGAACGCCAGAATCGCCGACGGTTGCGGCGGATATACCAGTTCGACAGGTCGTCGATGAACGCGAGCGCCTGCCGCATCACTTCGGGAGCATTGAATCGCTGAAATTCGCGGTTCGCGGTTTCGAGCAGTCCCTGCAAGTTGGAGAGAATCCAGCGGTCGATTTCGGGGCGTTCGCCGACGGGAATCTGCGGCTGATGCGGATCGAAACCGTCGAGAATCGCATAGTTCACGAAGAACGCATAGGAATTCCAGAGCGGGATGAGTACCGTCCGCCGGATTTCATCCGCCGGCTTGCTGGTCACGAGACAGGTGGGGAGTCCTTCTTTCGTTGTCGAGATCGGTCCTTCGGGAGTCGACAACGTCACCGGCTGATCGTGATGCCGGGTGCCGAAGCGAAGATCGCTCGCCGGATTCTGCGCGAGGTACATCCAGCGCATCGTGTCGACGCCGAGTTGTTCGGCCGCTTCTTCGAACCAGATCGCCGTCCCGTCGGACTTGTGCATCGGCTTCCCCTCTTCGTTCATCACGAGCCGGTGGCCCAGCAGCGTCTTGAAGGGGGGAGTCGCGTCCATCATTGCGGCCATCGAGAGCAGCGCATAAAACCAGTTACGGAACTGGCCGGGGAAACATTCGGTGACGAGATCGGCGGGATACCACTTCTGCCATTCCGCCTTGTCGCGGTTGTAGTACAGCGTCGAGAACGGGACGATCCCCGCATCGAGCCACGGGTTGCCGACGTCAGGAATGCGCGACATCAGCCGACCGGTTTTCGGGTTGCGAATCTTGACTTTGTCGATCCACGGGCGATGCGGCGAGTGTCCTTCGAATTCATCCCACCCTTCGACGGCCTTCTCTTTGAGTTCCGCGAGCGAGCCGATGACTTCGATATCGAGCTGACGCTCTCCGTTCACTTCGTACTCTTCGACCCAGATCGGCAAGGCGAGACCCCAGAAGCGTTTCTTCGAGATCATCCAGTCGCGCATGCCGGTAAGCCATTCGACTTCGCGCTCCTGCCCCTGGATGCTGTCGGGGAGCCAGTCGATCTTTCGCGTGATGTCCTTGATCTCTTCGCGCCAGTCCATGTTGATGAACCATTCATCGACGAGGCGGAAAACGAGTTCATCCCCCGTCCGCCAGCAATGCGGATAAATGTGCGGATACTTTTCAACGGCAACCAGCAAATGTTTTTCGGTCAGCTTGTCGAAGACCATCTGCGCCGTGTCGGGATCGGTCGCCGATCGTCCCGTGAACTCGCCGAATCCGTCGAGAAACCGGCCGTCGTCGCCGAGCGGTGCGATGCCGACGATGCCGAGTTGCAGGCCGATCTGATGGTCGACGTCGCCGCAACCGGGGGCGATGTGGACGATCCCCGTCCCTTCTCCGGCGGTGACGTTGTGCGTCCCTTTGAAATCGCGGCCGCCGTCGATGACGCGGTGACACGAGACACCGGTTCGCTCGCGGACCGCCGGGTCATCGCCCGACGAGTCCGGCGGAAATCCTCCCGGCAACTGCTGCGCAGGAAGATCATCGAACGGGCCGTCGTATTCCCAGCCGATCATCTCGGAACCTTTGAGCGTCCCTTCGATCTCGTAGCCCCCCTGCTCTTTGAAAAGCTGCGCGATCGTTTTGAGTTTCGGGGCATCCTTGGGCCAGGCCCATTCGGGGCGACCGAAGCCTTCCTTGAGTTCCCGGCTGAGCCGCTGGAATTCGAGGTTCTCTTTCGCGAAATAATAAATCGCATCGTCGCGCTTCGAGCGGAGCTTCACGTATTCGAGATCCGGATTCACCGCCGCGGCGACATTGCTCGTGAGCGTCCATGGCGTCGTCGTCCAGATCAGCAGAAATTCATTGTCGCGGCCACGCAGCGGAAAGCGGACGAAGACCGAACGATGCACGGTCAGCTTGCGGCCGTCGGCGACTTCCATCTGGCTGTAGGCACTCCCCGCGCGTCCCGACCAGGGCATGACGTCGTAGCCGCGATAGATCTTGCCCCGTTCGAAGCATTTTTTGAGGAACGTCCAGATCGTTTCGTTGTTCTCGGTCGAGAAGGTGAAGTAACTTCCCCCCAGGTCGGGGCTGCCAAGTTGGGCGACGATGGATTCGGGGTTTGCCGTCAGTCCTTTTTTGCGTGGAGTATCGACAGTGACCGGTGTGCCGTCGTCGAGGGCTTGTGCGAGTTTTCGCAGTTCGTCGGGATAGTCCCATTCCATCCAGTAACCGAGGCGGATCGACTGCTCGGTCTGCCGCGCGGCGAAGCGGAGGACTCGTTTCTTGCATTCGAGCACGAACTTGTCGATGCCGTATTCCTGAATCGCCTGTTTGGTGGCGAAGCCGAGTTCGCGTTCGACTTCGACTTCGACCCACAATCCCTGGCAGTCGAACCCGTTCTGATAGCGGAGTTCGTGCCCCGTCATCGCGAAAAACCGCTGATAGGCGTCTTTGTACGTTCGTCCCCAGGCGTGATGGACCCCCATCGGGTTGTTCGCGGTGATCGGGCCGTCGAGAAAACTCCACTTCGGTTTGCCGTCGTTCTGTCGGCGCAAGCGGTCGAAAATCTTTTCCGCGTGCCAGAAGTGGAGCATCTCGTGCTCCCCTTTGACGAACTCCGGGTCACTCACTTTGTCGAACATTACGACGAATCCGATCTACGGCAGAATTTGATGCGACATCTGATTTTGACAGAAACCCGCATCATATGAGATTCGCATCCGCCTGAGAAGTAAATCAAAACCCGAAGCGTGAGCGAGGGCATTGAAAAAGGCAAATTGAGGTCAGATAGCAGCAGTGAAGTTTATAGCCTTTGGGAAAACACCGGGTGGATAAACCACCCGGCTCATGAATTCTTGTATTTGATCGTTTTTCAACGGGCTGCTAATCCTGCATCACACGATCGATTTCACCGACACAA
>JBJXGP010000264.1:0-3257 GCA_046160425.1 Planctomycetaceae bacterium | reverse complement strand
GACGTTCCCGGATCGATTGCGTAAGAAGTTGCCTCCGAATTGATTTCCCACTGGCCCTAAGCCGGCATACCCCTGGACACCATCGAGGAATGCGGTACTAGGTGATATTTCCGAGGGGACCGTCGTGTCAAAGTCGGTCGAGAAGACGATGACATCGGCGCGTGCGGACGTTACCGACGCTATGAGACAGACAAAGACGAGAATTGTTCGCATTGCAGGCCCTTCCGAAATGAGAATTCACACGTTTGGCGTCCGCTGCCAGACAACACTTATTCGACCGCCGAACTGCGGTTGAAATCCGAATATTTGTCCAGCGTACATGTTAAAATATTCATATGCAAGTCTGGACATTGATAAATTATAACTTTTTTAACGATTGGGCAGGCAGTTGGTCTCGCGGCAAAACTGTTGTCGACCCTGAATGATCTGGACACGGTTCGACGACAGGCATTAACGTGGATTGTCTTTAGCGCGCACTGCGCTGTCCGGCTAGAGTGGGATGAAAGCGGGAACGGTTCTAACATTCGATCAATCGCGGGGGGAATTTGTGGCGACAGCAACTCGAGAATTCAGCCTGGAGAACGGCATTTGTATCCCGAATCCTCGTCCGAGTCATCGAGATGATGAATACGACGAAGCGGGATTCGACATGCTGATGCGCATGCAGCGCGAGCATTTTTGGTATCGCGGCCGTCACAAGCTGCTGCTGAATATTTTGAAGACGGAAATGGCCAAAAATTTCAGAGATGCCAAAGGATTGCGAGCCATCGATATGGGGGGGGGATGTGGAGGATGGATCGAATACCTCCACGATCGTGAGCCTGGCATGTTCCAGCAGTTGGCACTCGCCGACAGTTCGATCAGGGCCTTGTCGCTGGCGGAACCGGTCGTGGGCTCCTTCGCCGACCGATATCAGATCGATCTGCTGGATCTCCCCTGGTCCGAAGAATGGGACGTCGTTTTTCTGCTCGATGTTCTGGAGCACATCCCCGATCATGGGGAAGTCCTGAGACAGATCTGGAATAGTCTGCGGCCGGGAGGGCTTCTGTTCATTACAACCCCGGCTTTGAAGTTTTTCTGGACCTATAACGACGATCTGGTGCATCACCAACGGCGATATTCGCGCCACGATTATCGTGCCTTGAGCAAGGAAAGTCATTTCGAGGTGTTGCGGACCAACTATTTCATGTTCATTCTCAGCCCGGCACTGCTGCTGAGCCGAATGATATCGCGGCCTCCCAAATCGGCGACTCCCGAACAGCTTCGCGAGCATTTGATGCGAACCCATCGCATCCCCGGTAAGCCGGTCAACGAATTGCTGACGGCGATTTTTTCGATCGAGGCATCGGTGGCGAATTTTGTGAGTTTCCCCTGGGGAACCTCCATCCTGGCGGTGCTCAAAAAATGAGCTGTCATCTTCGTTGATAGCCGATCGGCGGTTCGCTGAAGCCCGCATCCGGTCAGTGGCATGCCGCATATAAATAGGTCACGGTGAAAAACAAGAACAACACCGTCAGCCCGTGATACCCCGCTTTTAACCACCACGTCTTGAGATGCTCCTTCACATCGAGCACCGCTTGCAGGCTTAGGCGGATACCCCAAAAAGCGGCGGCGTAGAGACAGACTCCTCGCGCCAGGCCGCTCCCCTCGGCGAGTTCCTTCGCATTAAAAATGCAGATCAGGCCGAGCGAGATGATCGA
This sequence comes from Planctomycetaceae bacterium, assembly GCA_046160425.1. Taxonomy (GTDB): domain Bacteria; phylum Planctomycetota; class Planctomycetia; order Planctomycetales; family Planctomycetaceae; genus JAQCEJ01. The sequence continues at coordinate 1,557 of JBJXGP010000264.1, read as the reverse complement.
CAGGACGACATATCCGCCGTAGACCCAGTACATCTGGCGGTGCAGGTTCGAGAGCGATTTGAATTCTTCTTTCCAGTTGAGTTGCATGGGCACCAGAGCCGAGGCGACGAGGATCGACAACTGGCCGAGGCCGGCGAGGAAAATCAAGTCGGCGAGAGAGGTATTCATCGCAATTCCTTTCGGATCATTTCGTTTCCTGTCTCATGAACCGTCGCCTAACCGAGGTATTAACTGTGGCTTCGAGGAACTTTGCTAAATCGCTCTCAACGCTTTGAGAAACGGGACAATGATCGTCAGCACGAACGGGCGATGAAACAGCAGGCAGACCGGAGCGATAAGCACGATCGCGGTGAAGAGATGACCTCGCCGGCCGCGACCGAGTCCGATCCGTCGGCCGAGGCGCGAGCGCTCGATGAACATGGCGATTCCCTGAATGGTGAAAAACAGCGTCGGTCCGCCGTAGCCGCCGTGGGCGGGGAACGAGATGACAGCGTCGTGAATGAGTCCGCTGAAGAGAAAACCGACGGCGAGTCCCGCTTTCGGGCCGATTTTCGCGGTGAGCGGGCGGAACAGAAAGCGATGCGTCAGATCGCGAAACGCCGTGTTCCACCGCCGGCCCCAGAATTCACTGACGCTTTCGGAAAGGATCGGCCAGTTCATCAACGGCTTGGCATCGACGTGGATGCTCCTCCAGGTACACGAGAGGAGATGAAAAATCCCGAAGTGCAGAATCATGACGAGACCGATCATCCCCACCCACCCGGCGAGATATGGCGAATCCGCCGGGACAAATCGCGTTAAACCCCAGATGATGCCGATCCCCAGCAGAAATTTGCTCATCGCGAATATCCATTCGTCTCGCGAGGGTTCAGAGATATTCCCATTGGCGGGAGTACTGAAAAACGTTGCGGCGTCGAGCCCGGGCCAGGCGAGCAGATAACCGACCTGTTTCCAGAAAGGAACACCGGCGGTCGGTGTTCGTCGCCACGTCAGCCACTTGCAGCCGATGTAGATGGCGAATGACAATATCCACATGAAGGCCCAGCGCGGCCATGAGGCGGGGAATGCGAGGATCGTGACACTGGGCAGGAAGAGGACGGGTATCCAGCCACACCACCAGGGGATGAGCGTTTCCGCCGATTCATTCATCTTGCATCCCTGAGCAGGCGGAAAATCTAGTTTTGGCTCGCGATCGCCTCACACAACGCCTCCATGTGGATAGAAAGGCGATCCCACGGGTTGGCGGCGGTGGTGTCTCCCGGACGAAAAATCCCTTCGGTGATGTAGACCCAGCGGGCGTACTTGCGAGTCATCTGCAATGCCGATTTGTCGAACTTCGATTGGGAATGGACCAGCACCGCGCGGGTGAAGGGGGGATAATCGGCATAGCCGCCGAAGTAGTCCCCTTTGAGCGTCTCTTCGTTTTGCCAGTCGTTTCCTTCGTGAACGACGATCACATCGGCGGCGTCGGCCTCGAAATAACGCCCCGGTGTATTTGCCCCCGGATTCGCGACCGTCGGCCAGCATCCCTGGTCGTGCGCGTAACGATTGAGATCC
>JBJXGP010000263.1:0-11844 GCA_046160425.1 Planctomycetaceae bacterium | reverse complement strand
TGATCGTCTGGGCCACGATCGTGATGACGAAAGCCGTCATGGTCTTGTGCGGGATGGAATTGAGCATGGTCAGCACGATGCTCAATTCTCTGGTGACGATTATCGCCATCGCCACGGTCATGCATCTGACGCTGTACTATCGCGAACTTCGTCGCACACACGAACGCCGCGAGGCTTTCCGGCAGACCCTCCTCGACATGAGCCCGCCGATTTTCTGGACGACCGCCACGACAATCGCGGGGTTCGCTTCGCTGATTACCAGTCATGTGATTCCCGTGAAAAGTTTCGGCTGGACAATGAGCCTGGGAACCGCAATCGTCCTGGTCACCCTGACGATCTTCCTGCCGGGAGGGGCGCTGCTCGGAAATCGCTTGATCGACCCCTACATTCCACGCGAAGAGCAGCAACTGGATCGACTGCTAAGGTGGTCGATTCGCCAGGTGGAACGACATCGTCATCTGTTGTTCTGGCTGATTAGCATAATCGTGTTCGTGTTTTCCATCGGGGTCTATCGTTTGGATGTGGAAACCGATTTCTCCAGGAATTTTCGCGAATCCACCCCGCTCGTACAGGGACTCGAATTTGTCGAGTCGCGGATGGGAGGCACGTCGACGTGGGAAGTCAATTTCCCGGCCCCGAACCCCTTAACCCCTGAATTTCTCGACGGCGTGAGAGATTTCGCAGCCGACCTGAGAACTATCAAGGTCGACGGCGAACCCGGATTGACGAAAGTGATCTGCCTTCCCGACACGCTCGATATGATCCCCGTGCGCAATCCGTTCGGCGACAAACTCACCCAGAAAATGAACGAACTTCAGAACTTTCAACCGGAAGTCATTCCCAGCTTGTACAACGCCAAAGCCGGAAAAATGCGAATCTTGCTCCGATCCAAAGAACGACAACCCACCGAGCCGAAACGCTATCTCCTCGAAGAAGTCAACAAGCGATCGGCTGCCGTTTTCACCGAGTATAAAGTCACCGGGATCTTCGTGATCTTTACATTCCTCATCGAAAGTCTGCTGGGGGATCAGATCGTCAGTTTCGGAATCTCGGCCTCCGCCATCGTGATCATGATGATGATCGCATTTCGCAGCATCCGAATCGGGCTGATCTCGCTGATTCCCAATGCGTTTCCCATCATTCTGCTGATGGGGGGGCTGGGGTGGATTGGCTCGCCGATCAATATGGGGACCGCCATGATCGCCAGCGTGTCGATGGGTTTGACGGTCGATTCCAGCATTCATTACCTGACGGGTTACTTTCGCGCTCGCAAGTCGGGCCTGTCGATCGCGGAGGCACTTGAGCAGACCCAGCATAGTGTCGGCGAGGCTTTGCTATTCGCGACATTCGCACTCATCGCCGGCTTCAGTGCGTTAACGTTGTCACAATTCATTCCCATGGTCTATTTCGGTCTGTTGGTCAGCCTGGCCATGCTGGGCGGCCTCCTCGGTAATCTTGTGCTGCTCCCTATTCTGATCCGCGCCTTAAAAATATAACAGAGCGGGCGGCACCAATAGATCCGCTCATCGATCTTCCCCTCACCCCCGGGTGCATCCGTTAAATGGTGGTATCCCCCGATGGTGCATCTGTAGCTGGCCTCTGCGAGGCCGGACCGAGGTCATAGACAAAAAGACCTCTTGTCGCTGCGCGACCGGGACACAAAGCTGTCCCGGCTAACCGATTGAACACCACCATTTAACGGGTGCCCCCCAATCTCCCACTCTTCATCCCCTCCCCCAGCCGTTCGAGCACGATATCAACGACCAGCGGATGCAGCCCCAGCGGCGCACACAGGATGAACTCGGTCTGCGGGTATTTCTTCGAGAACTCCTCGCGAAATCGTTCGAGATCCTGCGTCACGTGCGCCCCCGCCGAGAGAAAATATGGGAGCATCATCACCCGTTTGGCTCCGGCAGCGACGCAGCGCTCGGCCCCTTGCGGAATCGTCGGCTCGGCCAGTTCCAGATAAGCCCATTCAATATGCTGTTGAGGTCTCCGCGACCCGATCTCATCTGCCAGTTTCACGAGATCCTCGTTCGCCGAAGCCTGTCGACTGCCATGCGCGATCAGCAGAATGCATTCGGTACACGGTGAATCATTCATGTTGCTTTTCCCGATCGACTGTTATCTTTGATCACGATGAAGATTTCTCGCTCTGTAGCAGCGACGATTCACGATCAAGCAATTCCGCTTTGCTGCCGGCGCTGACGAGGTAGACCTGCCGTTGCACCGGTACGCCGTGCGCGTCATCTGCAATTAACATCTTAGGGGAAAATTCGCGGACGTCCATCGATTTCAAAAATTCCGGCTCTGAGGGTCTCGTCACATGAAGCCAGGAAAAACAATTCTCCGCCGGCACATACCGCCGACACGCAAGAGCCAGTCGCCCCATCGTCCAGCGGGCGTTGATATCCTGGATGGGCCGACTACGAATCGAACCGTTTTCGTCGCGGTATCGCATCGCATCGATTCCCAGCGGTCCAAAATACCCTGCGCGTTGAACCTCGTCGGCGACCCGATATCCCCACACGATTTCATCGGCCCATTCCTGATCGATTCGATCGGTCCAGCGACTCCCCAAATATTGCCCGCATGGATCGGTCAGCAACTCGGTGCAACCTTCCAGTCGGGGAGAGCCGACATCAGGAATGGAGAATTGCATCCCGACTTCTGCCGACTTTTCGACCCACGGCTCGAAGTAGAGCCGGCTTCCGACGCTCAAACGATTTTGCATCCACCGGATATCGGGTTTCGCCAATTCAACGCCTTGACCGAGAATGCGTTCCCGCGCCGACATGCCGAATTCTGCCTTGATGACCCAGCGGCTTTCCCGCCGGCTGGCGCGGAGCAGATGACTCTGCACTTCATTGACCGTCTGCAATTCTGCGGCGTTGGAAATCTGAACCCCCCAATCTCGTTCGCATTGCCAGGAAAAATGCCGTGAATTGACGACTCGCACCGCAGCGGGGTCGGGACTATGCACGACACACCGGTTTGTCTCTCCCCATCTTCGTATCTGCGACGTCCACCCCCAGGGGCAAAGTTCAACACCGGCGGGGATCTCGGACCTCGAAGTCATCATCTCGACTTTGGGAAACCCTCGCGATTGCATCACTGAGGAGAAATCGAAATCCACCGGCATCGGCAACCAGATCGCATCACCGGTTTCGGCGACGGCGTACCACAACGTCGCCAACTCGGCATGCAGTCGTTTCAAACGCTCGGATAACGTAAACGACTGGTCTCGCGCGAGATGATGTTCGAAGTCAAAATTTCCCACGAAGAGTCTGGACATCACAGAGCAATTCCTACAGAGTAATCAACGACCCGTCGATTCGTTGTCCCTTTTTCAATCTCGGACCAGGGGTTGAGATCGGCATTAAACATTCACGGCTACTTTAGCCAACCGCGGCAACAAAAGCATTCTCATCGCAGATCAGCCAATCAAGACGACTGATGAAACGAAATCGACTTTGATGAAACGAGACAACATGGCGACCACCGATGATAATCGAGCACAGGCCGATGACATGTTGATCCCGCATGATGCGCGCTGGTTGAGTCGCTTTCGCCGTGCGGTGAAAACATGGTATGGGAAGCACGGTCGTCATCTCCCGTGGAGGGAATCGGCCGATCCGTACCGCATCTGGATCAGCGAGATCATGCTGCAACAGACGACGGTAACGGCAGTTGTCCCCTATTTTCAGCGGTTTCTTGCGAGATTTCCGACTCTCTCGGCATTGGCACAAGCCGATGAAGCGGACGTGCTCCATGCCTGGGAAGGACTCGGCTATTACAGTCGCGCTCGCAATCTGCACCGCACCGCACGGGTGTTGATCAGCGAACACGCGGGGAAATTTCCCCGCGATGCCGCAATGTTGCAATCGTTGCCGGGAATCGGCCGCTACACCGCCGGTGCGATCGCATCGTTCGCATTTCAACAACGGGCCCCGATCGTCGAAGCGAACACGCTGCGACTTTACAGCCGGCTGCTCGGTTATCGAGACAACCCCAAATCGAGTCGGGGACAAACGCTGTTATGGGAATTCGCCGAACGGATACTCCCGGCTACCGATGCCGGACCGTTCAATCAGGCCCTCATGGATATCGGTTCCACCATTTGCACTCCGGAAAATCCGGGCTGCACGACGGGGTGTCCGCTCAACTCGCAATGCGTCGCATTTGCAACGGCGCAGCAACATCTGATACCCGCGCTTGCCGCTCGACCGGAAATCACGCCGACGGTGGAAGCGGCCGTGGTGGTCTGCGATGGCGACCAATTTCTGCTCCATCAGCGACCGGTTGGAGTGCGCTGGGCAGGATTGTGGGATTTCCCCCGATTTTCGCTCGGTGACGATGCCGCTCCCGATGCTCCCTTGTCGGCGCGACAAAGAAGTGCGTTTTGGCACGAAGCAGAACGGCATTTTTGCGAAGCCTGGAATCAGCCGCTCGTTTACGATCGTTTTCTGACCGAGATCGTGCATCACGTCACGCGCTATCGCATTCGATTGATTTGTTTCATGTCACAAATTGCCAATCCTGAGACAAACGCATTGCGAACATCCGACTCGAACGCCTCAGCCGCGACCCACAAGTGGGTCCATGCATCGCAATTCAGCGATTACGCGATGCCGGTGAGCGGACGCAAACTGGCCGGTTTTCTCGCGACGGAACAGATCCCCTCTGCGAAGAAAAAGCCGCTTCGCGTGAAATAAACGACTGTGGGGACTTCGGTTTCATTCAGGGGAAAATGTTCCACCTGAGGAATTGAAAAAAGATGCCAATTGGCACTGACTCTTACATCGCCGAGATGGTAGGATGTCGCGCGCCGGATGATCCGCCGTCAACCGTACAGGAATCACATCATGCCGTGGAAATCAAGTCTGCTGCGTCAATGTGCCACGAATCGCATTCTGCTGGTCGAAATCTGGGGCCATGCGATCATCGTGACCCCTCGGGGCGATGCGTCAGGATTCGGCGACGTCGAGTTCAAACACGAACAGCAGATCCTCGACTCGCTCGTCCGGCACGAACAGATCAAGCACGTGATCATCGACTTCAAACAGTCGTCGTATTTCGGCAACGAAATGACGGCGGTTCTCATGCATCTCGCCGATCTCTGTAAAAACCTGGAAAAGACCTGCGCGTTGTGCCATGTTTCTGATGCGATGCGAATCCCGCTGCGCGATCTGCAGAAGAATCCCTTCTGTGACTGGTACGACAATCGCAAAATAGCAGAACGCAAGCTGGCTCATCTCACGGCAGGCGAGCGAGTCCAGCGCCTTGTCCTTCGCCGTGACTTTCGCCTGATCGTCATTTTAGCCATCACATGTCTTTTGGGGTTGTGGGTGAACTCGCTGCGCACGCCACCCAACGATTTGCTGACATATTGCGATACGCTGGAAACGATCATGAAGCAGCATCGCCACATGCGCGATCGCGGATATTCGCCTCAGAATTGGGATGAAGCACTTGCGGGTTTTCGCACCGACGTCGAACGTATCTCGTCTGCGCTCGAAAATGACACGACACCCGCCGCCGAAGAACTCAAACTGGCCTGTCAGCCGAATTTGATTTCTCTCTTCGAACAACCGTGGACCGGCAGCAATCAGCAAATCGAATGGGATCGCAACGCAGAGCAGCATCTGATAATCGCCCGTCGGATCATTTTGACGGGACCAGATGAGGCGGATGAAATAATGAGTGATCCTTCGCCCGCCAAATAGCCGACTGCACTGCAATCGCCGAGCCACCTCGCGCGTTCAACAGCATGCCTGCACACTTACCGAGAACGCCTCCGTTTGTGTTTTTCTTGTACTCGCAGACTCGATCTGTCCGAATGCATGCACAATTGACTTAACATTTCACTCCTCCTCGAATGTCAATTCTTATCAAGCTCTTCATCGACTCTTTACCTCCAATTGGAAAATTACCCCCATCTCGTACAACCCGAATGAGGGGGTGTATTCCAATGACGATAGGAACGAACAGTCGAAAAGGAGCCCGATACATGCGCATCTTGAAAAAGTGCATAAGTTTGTCAATGTTTTCCGCCGCGTTGTGGGGATGGTCGGAGTCGATTCACGCGGAACTTATTCGCATCGGTGGCCTGTCGACACCGAATGTTGCGGAAATTGCCAGCTACGATCCCCTCACCAACCGCTTATTTACAACCACGGGAGGGGGGGCGGCCGTGATCGAATTCGGTGATGGAACAAATCTCTCCAATTCGGCGACAACGATCGACGTCTCCAGTCTATTTTCTGGAGATTTGAGTGGAGTCTCCAGTATTACCGTCGACCCCAATGGCCGTGGTTTCGGCGTGCTGACAGCGATACCAAATGACAATACGGGAACATTAGGTAAAGCCGTCCTGTTCAATACTTCGACGGGAGCAATCCTCAAGGAACTCGATGTCGGTTTTCATCCGGATATGGTAACGTTTACACCTGACGGCCAGAAGATTCTCATCGCCAACGAAGGGGAAGCGAACAGCACGTCGGATGCTCCCGGCTCGATCAGCGTGATCGACGTGTCGGGAGTCGCCACCGTCGGGGATGTTGGAACGCTGTCCAATGCGAATGTCACCACCAAAGACTTCTCCGCGTCCAATCTCGGCCCCGGCGTCCCTGCACTGTCGAGTTTACGCATCAATCCCGCCAATTCTGCCACTCCCCAGAATGATCTCGAACCTGAGTACATCTCGGTGAAAGACGGCAAAGCGTATGTCTCGCTTCAGGAAGCCAACGCCGTTGCCGTTTTTGACCTGGCTTCGAATACGTGGGAAGACATTCAACCTCTCGGTACGATCATCCAGACCATCGATGCTTCCGACCAGGATAGTGGAATCAGCATCAACGACGCCGTCCGCGGCCTCCCCATGCCGGATACGATCGGAACTTTCAAAGTCGGTGATCAGACTTTTTATGTGACCGCCAATGAAGGAGATACCCGGGATCCCGGCTTTAACGTCGGCGATAATGGCCGTATGCGAGCCAACACCACCGACGCCGATGTAGGAGCTGCATTGCGAAATAACGCCACGGGGATCGGGCGGTTGACCATTTCGCTTACCGATGGCAACACCGATGCCGATCCGCAAATCGAAATTCCGTATATGTTCGGCACTCGCAGTTTTTCGATCTGGGATGCCAGCGACGGTTCGCTCATCTTCGATTCCGGCAGCGATTTTGAGACCATCACAGCCACTGAAGTTCCGACACTGTACAACTCCGAATTGGGGCTCACCGGCGAGTTTGACAAACGTTCCGACAACAAGGGACCGGAGCCGGAAGGACTCGTCATCGGCAAGATTTACGGAACGACGTATGCATTCATCAGCCTGGAACGGACCGGCGGGATCATGCAATACGATATCACCGATCCGTTTAATCCTTTCTTCGTGGATTACATCAATACCAGCCTGGCACACGGGACGGCTGCTCCCGAGGGATTAGTCTTCATCCCCAGCGCCACCAGCCCGAATGGAAGGAATCTGCTGGTCGCAGCGTACGAAGCCTCCGGGGGCGTTGAGGTCTTTGAAATTGTCGGTGCCGTCCCAGAACCCTCGTCCATGATGCTGCTCGGCATGGGAAGTATCGGGCTGTGGATGATCCGTCGTCGCTTGAACCGTAAGCCATAATGAAGTTGCTGATGTGAAATCACATTCGTCGCCTCGAGCGCGACTGGAGTCGATCATCCGACGACTCCAGTCGCCTTTTTCATAATCGTACGCAAATTGAAACCGCTTTTTCCGACAACGGCGACGAGAGTAGGACACATCAAGGCCGGCCGACGCGGCTCCATTGTTCGTCAAGTCGCTTCGCAGAGACCGGGATCGCGACCCCCAGCGGCTGCGCGAACAGCGACACGCGAAATTCTTCGAGCATCCAGCGGTAATACTCCAATCTGACGTCGTACCCGCCCTGCTGATCGAGTCGCGTTCGCTGTTGCCGATAAAGCGTGAGCCTCGGCACGATCTCCGCAAAACCGCGCCGATCGCGTTCGAGTCCCCCCGCCGTCAGTTTTTCCCAGCGGTATCGAATCGCTGAAAAATATCGCGGATACTGCGTTAACCAAACCCACGGCGTGCTCGTCAGGAAATCGGGAACCATCAACAGATTGAGCTGCTCTCGCATGTCATCCACAGAGTACAAGTATGCCGGCAGCGGCTTGCGATCCAACAACTGACGGGTTTGCCGATAGCCCTCAAAAATCGGCAATAGCCAGGGAGCGATCTCCTGCACGACGAGGCTCAACTGTTGCGAGCCTTCTTTCATGCGTCGATCGAATTCCCCTTTTGTGCGCGGAATTTTGTTCTGCTCAGATTTTTCGTCTCCGAAGAGCGCGCGATCCACCAGCAGATCGGCGAGTTGCTCTCGCAACGAAAACCCCGTGATTCCCGTCGCGAGCAACGAAATCTTGTCCAACTTGGGGATCCATTGAATCTGCGTTTTGATCGGCCGCTGATGCGCAAGGACAAACAACCGTCGAATGGCGACCCGCGTTTGCCGTTCCGCCTGATTCAGGGAATCCGCGAGACGCAGCGAAACGGTCGTCCCACGATCGATGAGCGACGGAAAGCCCGTCCAGACGAGACCGCCTCGCTCCAGCCGCACCTGCGCGGGGAGCTGATCCCACTCCCAGGTCGTGATGCCGTCTTGCTCCCATTCCGGTACGTGCATCGTCGTCGGGGCTTGCGGATTTTGAGTTCCTCCCAATTGTCGGCGCATGTCTTCGACATCTCGGCCGACGGTTTGAACTTTCCCCTTTTCGTCGATCACCTTGACGTTCATTCGCAAATGACGCGGTAGTTTTTGCTCATCGAACAACTCAGTCGGGACATGCTCTCCGAAGTGTTCACGGATCGTGCGCGATAACTGGTCAAGCAGATCCCCTTCCCCAAACCGTAACTTCGAAATGATCTGCTTCGCCGATTCATTGACCGGCACGAACATCCGGCGGGATTCCTTAGGTAATGTGCGTAATAGCGCGGCGATTTTTTCTTCGAGCAAACCGGGGACCAGCCATCCCAGACGCCGACTGTCGAGCTGCGCCAGCGCTTCGCGCGGAACGGTCAACGTCACGCCGTCTTCTTCCGCCCCCGGTTCGAGATGATAGTCAAGCGGCAACTTCATCTGCGAAATTCTCAATTCGTCGGGAAAATTCTGAGCGGCGACGTCGTCGGCTCCTTCCGGGAGGAGATCCTGCTTCGACATGAACAACACACGCGGATTCTCTCGTTCCGCCTCCTTGCGCCAGCGGTTGAGCGTGGGAACATCACTGACATCCGACGGGATTCGCTCATCGTAGAATTGATATCGGGCTTCGTCTCCCAACCAGTAATCGAACTGCCGCGTCTTTGCTTGCTCCTGTTGCAGTTCGTCGAGCAATTGCTGATTGTGCTCGAGAAATCCCGCCGTGAAATCGACCTCGACGGGGAGCAGACCGGAACGAATGAAAATCTCTCGCGAGACGACTGCGTCGATCGGGGTGTACCGAACCGCTCTCCGTGGGACGATCGTCAGTCCGAACAAGTTCACCTTTTCATTTGCGATCGTGCAGCCCCGCTTTCGATCCCATTGCGGTTCGCTGTACGACCGCTTCAACAAATGCCCGGCGAGCGGTTCGATCCATTCGGGCTGAATCCGGGCGACCGTCCGCAGATACCGCCTCTGAGTTTCCACCATTTCGCCGGCGACGATCCACTCCGGCTTCTTGCCGAACAGCGATGAGCCAGGCCACAAGCGGAATTGCCCACCCCCCGCCGCCGTGTATTCGAAATCGTCCCCTTTCAACGCAATTCCGGAGAGCAATCCGGTCAGCAGCGCACGATGGATGGAAGCATAGTCATCTCGGCGCGGCGTCGGCTTGACTCCCAATTCATCGAGCAATTGCAGCAACTGTTGATGCACGTCGACCCATTCACGCATCCGCATCCACGAGAGGAAGTTCTGCAAACAGGCTTTTCGCAATTGATTCGCCGAGAGTTTTTCGCGGAGCTGATGATAGAAGTCCCACAATTTAAGATACGACAGAAAATCGGAATCCTCATGCGCCCACTGGGCGTGCTTCTCATCCGCCGCCTGCTGTTTATCGACCGGTCGATCGCGCGGGTCGGCGACTTCCATTGCCGAGGCAATGATCAGCATCTCGGTCAGACAGTGCTCGTCGCGCGACGCCAGCAACATCCGCCCGATGCGCGGATCGACCGGCAACCGGCTCAATTCTTTTCCGAGCTTTGTCAGGTTGCGATTCTCATCGACCGCACCGAGCTCGAACAGCGTGTTATACCCATCCTGAATCGTTCCCGCTTTCGGCGGATCGAGAAACGGAAACTCCTCAATCGTGCCAAGTCCCAGCGCGAGCGTCTGCAAAATGACATGCGCAAGATTCGTGCGCTGAATTTCGGGCGGTGTCTCCGCATCGCGGCTGAGATAATCTTCAGCGGAATACATGCGCAGGCAGACGCCGGGGCCGACTCGTCCGCATCGTCCCGCCCGTTGATCGGCCGATGCTTTCGAGATCGCTTCGATCGGCAAGCGCTGCGTCCGCGATCTCGCCGAATAACGGCTGATTCGCGCCGTCCCCGTATCGATCACGTAGCGAATGTTGGGTACGGTGAGCGACGACTCCGCAACATTGGTCGCCAGTACGATTTTTCGGCGACCTTGCACGCTGAAGACCCGCTGCTGATCTTTATCCGACAGCCGGGCGTACAACGGCAGGATTTCGGTATTCCGATCGGCGGCCGGCCCCGACAACATGCGTCCGCGAAGCGCTTTCGCCGTCGTATGGATATCGCGCTCGGTCGGCAGGAAAATGAGCATGTCCCCCGAGCCGTATGTCGACAGTTCATCGACGGCGTCGAGCACTCCTTCCAGCCAATCCGGTTCGCTCCCCTCTTCACCGACCGGCGGCCGATAAATCGTCTCGATCGGGTACGTCCGCCCCGGTATCGTGATGACCGGCACATCGTCGCCCGCGCGGCTGAAGTGTTCGCGAAAGCGTTCGGCGTTGATCGTCGCCGAGGTGATAATCAGCTTCAGATCCGGACGTCGCGGGAGGAGTCGCTTCAAGTAACCGAGCAGAAAATCGATGTTCAGCGACCGCTCGTGCGCTTCATCGAGAATGATCGTATCGTACTGGTCGAGGAAACGATCGTGCTGCGTCTCGGCTAGCAGAATGCCGTCGGTCATCAATTTGATGTACGTTTCGGGGCGCGTGGCATCGGTGAACCGGACTTTGAAGCCGACGGCCTGGCCGATCGTCGTTCCCAATTCCTGCGCCAATCGCGAAGCGATTGTCCGGGCGGCGATGCGCCGGGGCTGCGTGTGTCCGATGAATGCGGAGATCCCTCGTCCCATCTCCAGGCAGATCTGCGGCAACTGCGTCGATTTGCCGGAACCGGTTTCGCCGCAGACGATGACGACCTGATGCCGTTCGATCGCCGCAGCGATTTCGGTTTTGTACTCCAGGATCGGCAGATCGGTCTGCGCCCGCATCGCCGGCCGACCTGCGGCCCGGCGAGTGCGCAGCTCGCACGACTTCCGGACCTGTTCGGCATATTTCGGCAACCGATGTGAAACATCTCGACCTTGGGCAATGGCCTGCTGTATTTCTCTCCATTGACGGCGCAGACGAAACCGGTCGACTTGCATCACGTTGGCGAGTCGCGGTTCGAGTTCTTGAAGGATTTTGGCAGCGTCGCTCACATTCCACTCGATCTCGTATTGTAAACTGATGAATTCATTTCTCAGCGGTTGGAAAACCGTCGCATTCGACCGTTATGCAGTCATTACGTCAAGTGGGCAATGAAAGTCGATGATTGCTGCGATTGTGATT
>JBJXGP010000262.1:0-7009 GCA_046160425.1 Planctomycetaceae bacterium | reverse complement strand
AGACACGGCAGGGAGGCGATATCGTGTCAGCTCACACTTTTCGTTCGCGAAGCAGTAGCTCAAGTTCCGAGGATCGGCAATCGGGACAACTTTCCGACGGCGTCGCCCCCATCGAAGCTCACTGGACGATCAAGCTCGTCGACCTGGGATTTCTCGGCTTGATCTGCGTGCTTCCCTTTGTCATGGGAGGACGCCAGGCCCCCGGACTCGTGCTGCTCGCCGGACTTTCGGCTTATACGGCGTGCGCGTGGTCGCTGGCGCAGTTTATGCGGCCGCAGGGGGACTGGATTCGCAGCCGGATGTATTTGTTCCTCGTAGCCGCCGTCGGTCTGGTCGGCCTGCAATTAGTGACCCTGCCTCCCGCGATTCTCACCCAGATCTCGCCGCACATCGCCGAGGTGTTACCGTTATGGTCGGCGGGGACCGATCAACCGATTCACATCGGGATCTGGACGCAAATCAGCCTGACTCCGCATGAAACGTTCGAGGGGTTGATTATCCTTCTGTCGTATGCATTGATCTTCGTGGTCGCCATGCAGCGCATTCGGCAAGTCGATGACGTACAGAAGTTTTTCCGCTGGATCGCCACGGCGGCGATTCTCATGGCCTGCTTCGGCCTGTTGCAGTTCGCGTTCGGCAACGGGAAATTTTTCTGGTTCTACGAGCACCCGTATTCCGAAGCGACCGGCGGAGTGAAGGGAAGCTTCACCAACCGCAATCATCTGGCGCACTTCCTGGCTTTGGGCATCGGGCCGTTGATCTGCTGCGGAGCGGGTCTGCTGAGATCATCGTCGAAATCGTCATCCAGGGGAAGTTTTGAATCGGGGCACAACGGAAGCAGTTCGCTGTCGATGATCGGCCTCTTGCTGGGAACCGGGCTGGTGCTGATGGCCTGCCTGATGTCGTTGTCCCGCGGAGGCATGATCGCGATGCTCGTCGCCGTCGCCGTCATGCTGCTGGTCATGATTCGCGCCCGCTTGCTGAGCGGACCGATTCTGATCGGGCTGGGATTACTGGGGGTCTGCCTCGCCGCGGGGATCGTAATGTTCGGCGAAGACATGGTTCAGGATCGCGTCGATGACGTCGTCTCCGGTGAACTCGATCGGCTCGATCAGAAAAACCGCCGACAGGATATCTGGGAAGCGGTCGGCCTGGGGATTCAGGATTATCCTGTTCTGGGAACGGGGATCGGCAGCCATCGCGAGGTATATCCCACATACATGGCAAAAATTCATCTCGTCGAGTTCTCACATGCGGAAAACGGATACCTCCAGGTCGCCTTGGAAAGCGGTCTCGTCGGCTTGTCGATCCTGATGCTTGCATGGGGCGCCTGCCTGTGGAGCGGTTACTCCGGTTTGCAAGGCGCTCGCTCGCAACAACTGACGCTGGCGCTGGCGGCCGTCCTCGCGGGGCTGTGTGCCAGTCTGGCGCACTCGCTCGTCGACTTCGTCTGGTACGTGCCGAGTTGCGTGGTAATCGTCGTCATCCTGGCGGCGTGCGGTATCCGGCTGCGTAGTATTGCGCTCGCGCAGGGATCAGGCTCATCGACGGCCCAGCACGCGTATGCCGCACACTCTCCGGCGATTGGCATCCCGCGGATACTCTGGGGAGCCGCGTGCCCGGCGACGCTCGTGCTCGGCGTCTGGATGACGTCTCAACTGCTCCCTCGGATGGCGGCGGAACCGCACTGGCATGAATATCTGCGGTTAACGTTGAACCAGCCCGAAGAAGGAGAACTCGATCAGCTTCCGCGGGAGGCCAATTCAAAAGCGGCAAGTGAAGAGAATTCGGAAGACGGTGAAACCGTACAAGCCGACGCCGACGATGCGCAGCCCGTCGCGGAAGCCGGCAAGCCAAAAGACGATCTCGCGATGTTCAAGAAGAAGCTCGATGCGTTGACCAAAGCGGTCAAGGCGAACCCGCGCGATGCCCGAATCCGCTTGCGAACCGCGATGGCCTACTTCACCGTGTTCCACATCATGCAAGGCAAGTCCGACAATCAGATGTCGCTCAACCAGATCGCCGATGCGGCGCGAAGTTCTCGATTCGAATCCCCCGAGCAGATGCAGGCCTGGGTCAATAAGGTCGTCGGCAAATCGCGCAAGTATCTCGATGGAGCGCTGGCGAATGCCCGCGAAGGGCTGAGACTCTCACCCCTGCAAGGTCATGGTTACTTATACCTGGCAGAACTTAGTTTCCTGGAACAATCGACCAATGACGTCCAGCAGGCTTACGTCAATCAGGCCTTGATCACTCGACCTTACGACCCGCAAATTCTCTTCGTCGCGGGACGTGATGCCTTTTTGAACGGCGACGGCGAAACGGCCCTGCTGCGCTGGAAGTCGTCGTTCCATCGCAGCCCCGTGTATCAGTCGCGTATCGTCGACCTGCTGGCCGACTTCGTACCGGCGACCTACTTCACCGAGAATTTCGAACCGAGCGTGCGCTCGCTCGAATTGTTGCTCAAGCGTTATCAGCACTCTCCCCGGCCCGAAGACATTCCTGCATTGCTCTCGGCGATTGCCGTGAAGGCAGCTTCCGAAGCCGAGTCAGCCGATGGCGAGGATTCGGTTCGCCTGCTGCTCATGGCGCATCGTGCCCATCAGCAATTGCAGCAATCCGACGAAGCCTGGAAATCGCTGACCGAGGCGCTCGAGATCGACGACACGTCGTATGAAGTTCATTACACGGCGGGGATCTGGTTATATCAGCAGAATCGCTTCGAAGAAGCGGCCGAGCATCTGGCGTGGTGCTGCGAGCACAATCCCGACGATCGCAAACTCAACCTGCTGGCCGAGAAGGCGAAGGCGCGATCTTCAGGTCGATCGCAGATCCGTCCGGTGAAGCATTCGGATGATGAAGACCTGGAATTCTGAGGTCTGTCGTACAAAATTCCGGTGCTCCTCGCAGTCATGTAGTGATCGCACGATCATGTTTTCAGGGGCGTTGCGCGATTTTTGCTCGATTTGATGATTTTGGAGATGTCACGCGCAAATTCATGCGGGTAGAATGGACGCTCCGTCATTCCTTGACGATCGATATGCGATTCCCACCGTTTCTGCGATATGAAATCTCATGAATGTTTTCCTCGAATTGACGAGCGGTCGTGCTTCACCCACCCGCGTTCGTCTCAAACCGCAAACCGTCATCGGTCGCAGCAAGCAGTGCCAGTTGCGGATCGCATCGACTGAAGTCAGCCGGGAACATTGCCAGATTTCTCTCGAAGAGGAAGGGGCCTTTCTCGTGGACCTGGGGAGTTCCAACGGGACCGTGGTTGACGGAAAAGCTGCCAAACCGGGACAACGCATCCAACTCGCTTCCGGTTCCAGACTTCAGATCGGTCCCGCTCAGTTTATCGTACATATCGAGCATTTCGCAGCGCGGACAATCGACAACGAATCGACCGTCGACAGACCTTCCAACAATCCGGTCCCCGTTAATTCGCCGCCGTTCGCTCCGGCTTTGACCGATGCGCATCGTCGAAATTCCGTAGCGGATGACGGCGATTCATTTCTGGCCGTCGACAATGCTCCCATGAACGATACGGCGCTCATGAATCCCGGGCAGATGCCGATGCGACTGGCACCCGTCATCCGACAAGACTTAGCCGATACCGCTGCGAATTCGGCACATGCCACCTGGCCGGGATTGCCCGGTGCGGCTGTCCCTGCGGATGCGTCTCCGACCCTCGCCGATCGGCCGGCGATCGATCATCCCGAAGAAACATCTTCGGCGAAACCGAGTAAGCTGTTTTCACTCTTTTCATTGCTGACGCGCAGTGGAGCAAAGGCCGATGCGCCGCCGCATCAATCGGCAGAGGTTCAGCCGCTCCCGACTCGGCAAGAGGAAATCGCGCCTGGCGATCACGATGACGTGGAAATCGTCAACGCCGACGAGCAGTCGCAGGAAGCGGTCCATGACGATCTCAGTCATTTTCTCAAAGGACTCCCCTGATACGTCGACAACCGGATTTCATCGCAATCCCGAAGGCGGCGGTGCGTCAAACGCATCGCGCAATGACTATTGATACGTTCCACATGCAGCCTACGAAAGGATCCCCTTTCCGTCATGAACGCCCAAGAAGCAGAGTTATTCGAATTGAGCCGGCAGTTGATCAAGTCGATCGAAACGCAGAACTGGGAACAATACACCCTTTTGTGCGATGAACGATTGACCGCCTTCGAACCCGAAGCGCTCGGCCATCTGGTCGAAGGGCTTGACTTCCATCATTACTATTTCAAGCTGTCGGGTTCGGGCAAGGCGAAGCAATCGACGCTCATCTCCCCGCGCGTGCAAGTCTTCGGCGACGCCGCGCTTGTTACTTACGTGCGGCTCACGCAATCTCTCGATGAGGCGGGGGTTCCCAAGACGTCGGCCTGCGATGAAACGCGAGTCTGGCAACGCAAGAACGGGCAATGGAAGCACATTCATTTTCATCGGTCGACTTAACAGTCCGTTGAAAAAGTGTGCCACTGCTGGCTTGCCCAGCAGTGGCGTATTGGTTCTTCGGAAAAACACCGGGTGGACAAGCCACCCGGCTCACAAAGTTTGACCATTGATCATTTTTCAAAGTGCTGTTTAGGTGCCGCGGTGTCTGTCTCTCCATCCGTGTCCGATCTCACATCCCCTGAGCCTGCGGGTTTGTTGTGTACGCGCGACCTGATGTTTTACAGCCAGGTGTCGGGGATGGCTCAACTCGTCGATCGCCGGGTGGTTGTCGCACAAGACCTGGAAGGCTTGTATCGTTTATGCCGCGAGCATCGACCGGTCTGTCTTTTCCTCGACCTGATGCTTCCGGGACTGGTGATACCGCGCGATCTGCCGATGATCATACAGGAGACTGACGATTGGCGTCCGACGCTGATCGGATTCGGTCCACACGTGGACGTGACCCGTTTACGCGAAGCACAAGAGTCGGGTTGCCATCTGGTTCTTCCTCGCAGCCGATTCGCCTCAACGCTTCGCGAATTGCTGCTGAATCACATTTGCCGACCCGAATTGAAAAGAGAAGCCGGTGCGGAAAACATCGGGGAAAACGCAGGTCTGACGCCATAAACCGGTTGTATTGATCGGAGGAGAAATCAGGGTGTCCGAACGAAACAGTTGTATCGATCGGGCAAGCGGGACCGGGAATACTTGCCAGGATCTTGAACTTCCGGCTTGACACTCTCGCACTCACCTATACACTTTAACAAAGGAGCAGAAATTCGGGTTCTGGCCCGCGCTTCCCCTACATTTCTTCGAACGAGGATTCTCATATGGCTGCCAACAGACCGGTCGGTTTACAGGTCGGTGGAATACTTTGCTTTCTGGGTATGATGATTGCCACGGCGATCGCGTATTCATTTAATAACGACCTGAAAGAAAAAACCACGCAATTCGAAAAAGCCGATGCCGACAAGCGCGCGGCCGACAATACCATTCGCAAGCTGGACGAAGAGATCCAGGCGCTGAAACAGTCCGGCGGTTCGGCACTCGATCAAGTCGGGGTCGGCGACGAGCAGAACCCCAACACGGTTCTCGGCGACTGGAAAGTCCAGATGAATACCTACGGCGGCCCTCTGGCTCAGCCGACGCTGGTGCAGACCATCGTCAAGTTGCGTCAGGAGTTCAACAACGCCGTCAAGGAACGCGATGCGCTGGCGACCGATATCAAGACTGCGCAGAATACGATCACCGCGCTGCAGCAGCAATATGAAACCCGCGTCACCGAATTCTCAACCTCGAAGACTGACATCGAAGGTCAGTTGCAGCAGCTCATCACTCAAAAAGAAGAGCAGATTGCCGCCAAGAATACCGATATCGAGCAGCTCCGCAACGATCTCGCGCAAGTGCAGATCGAACTCGAGCGCGAACGCGAAGAACACGAACAGGACGTCAAGCGATTGCAAGGCGATAACTCGCAACTCGTCGCGACGAACGACCTGCTCCGCGAAAAATTGAACGAAGTCACCGCCGACAACTTCGAAATGGAAGACGGCAAGATTCAATGGGTCGACAACACCGACAAGACGGTCTGGATCAATCTCGGTGAAGCCGACAACCTCCCCAAGCAGACGACCTTCAGCGTTTACTCGAAAACGCATCGGGGCGTCGGCCGCGGCAAAGAAGACTTGATCGCCGCGATCGAAGTGATTCGCATCACCGGTCCGCATACGGCACAAGCCCGCATTCTGCCGGGAGACGACATCTTCCGCCCGATCACCCCGGGCGACGTGATTTATACTCCGCTCTGGTCTCCCGGACGCCGACCGAAGTTCTCGCTGATCGGCAAATTCGATATCGACCATGATGGGCGCAGCGACCGCGACAATCTGCGCGAGATCATCGCCGCCACGGGTGCCGAAATCGACAACGAAGTCGACGACGAGGGAAATCGCACGGGGAACGGGATCACCATCGATACCAAGTTCCTGGTCATCGGCGAACTGCCCGATCCTTCCAGCACTCCGTCACCCAAAGAACAGCAAATCGCCGAGCGCATCCTGAAAGAACATTTCAACATCCGTAAGGAAGCCCGCGAGCATGGCGTCCGCGTCGTCAGCGTGAACGACTTCCTCGATTACATCGGCTACAAGGCTCAACGCCGCATCTGGGTGCCGGGCGAAGAAGTCCCCTGGACTCTCCAAAACGGTGCCCAAAGCATCGGCGTCGATACCGCCGGCGGAAACAACCGTCTCGGCACCGGCCAGGTCTCGGGAGCCTTCTCTCGCAGCAAACGCCTCAAAGCCGAACGATCGACCGGCCAGACGAGCAAGCTCTTCGACAAGGGTTATTAATCGCCGGCTCGCGCAAGCGAAGACATATCCATCCAACTTTGAAACCACCGGATCATCATCCGGTGGTTTCTTTTTGTGGAATGGTCGCACAGCGACAAGTACATTTCCTAATCATAACCCGACGCGTGAGTTTTGACGTTGCGTTATAACCCTCTCCCCCGGGGAGAGGGTGGCCGCATCGCAGCCGGGTGAGGGGCAACGATCGACTTTCAATGGCGAGAAAGAATGGG
>JBJXGP010000261.1:0-2942 GCA_046160425.1 Planctomycetaceae bacterium | reverse complement strand
CTGTGCTGCCGGCGCAGCGGGGAGCGGATTCGCCTTCATCTTGGCGATGACCTGTTCGGTGATGTCGATGGCCGGATCGGACGCCAGAAGCATGTTCTGGTCCTTGGGAATCACAATCGCAAAGCCTTTTTCGGCGGCGATTTCCTTGGCGATCGGCTTGATCTCCTCACGGAAGCGGACCAGCAACTTCAATTGTTCGTTGCGGAAGATCGAGCTTGCCTGTCGTCCCTTTTGATTGATGAGGGCTGTCATTCGCGATTCCAGGCCTTTGAGTTGCGCCTGCTCTTCCTCGGTCGGCGTGTCGCCGAACTTTTCTTTCTGTTTCTGATATTCGACGCGCAATTGTGCCAGAATGTTGTTGAGTTGTTTGTTCAATTCCTCCTGGGTGTCCTTGACGGAATCGACAATCGTCTGGTCTCGTCCCAATCGCTTGGCAACTTCATCCAGATCGACAATGGCAACACCAGTCGGTTGTTCTTGTCCACAACCCACGCAAAGCAACATGAGCAGACTCAATCCGATGAGGGAACGGGTCACAGGCACGATAGGCTCCTTCCTGACGGCAAGTGAAATTGATAGAGAGATAGGCTAGCGGCGGGGAATGTATCGCAACTTGCAGATACTGACTAGATCAGTTCGGCACCAACAAAAGAGGTGCAGTTTCACATATTCCGAAGCCGCTGGATTTGCTGAATCCGTGATAAGCCCTCTCGCGACCATGCAATGCAAAGAATTACCAACACATGACTTACAACAAAACACCCCACCAACAAGCTTCGTCCGGCAGGAATAGCAGGGGATCCACTGTTAGTACTGGCATCGTGACGAAGAGTAGCGCGGGCCCGACTTATTTTTTGGGACGGAAGGCCACGATTTTTGCTTCGTCCGTCGTCAAGTAAGGGCCTTCGAGCAGATCGATGCAATATGGGATCGCCGGGAAGACCGCCGACAGGCATTCGCGGATCGCCTTAGGCTGGCCGGGGAGATTGACGATCAACGATTGACCGCGAACCCCCGCCGTCTGGCGTGAGAGAATCGCCGTCGCAACTTTTTCGAGCGAGACCTTGCGCATCAGTTCGCCGAACCCCGGCATTATTTTCTGACAGATCGCTTCGGTCGCTTCGGGAGTGACGTCGCACCGGGCCGGCCCGGTCCCGCCTGTCGTGACCACCAGCGCACATTTTTCGGTATCGCACAAGTCGATCAACGTCTGCTGAATGACGGCAAGATCATCGGGAATGATGCGCATCACCGGTTCCCACGGCGACGTGAGAATCTCGGCGAGGTATTCCCGAATCGCAGGTCCGCCCCGATCTTCATACAACCCCTGACTGGCCCGATCAGAGACGGTTACGATGCCAATGCGGGCAGATAGGATGGACATGTCAGCGGTTGCCTCAGACGAGTTTGGCGGTTGGAAGTCACGATCGACCGTTGGAGTTAAATTGGCTTATCAAGATTTGCCATTTAGGACCGCGAAACAGAACATGCTGACCAAATAAACAAATGGTATGATGTTAAGGATTAATCCTGCATAAGAACCCGAATTTTCATTTGGCTTCCGTAGTCCTGCAGTGGCAAAACAAATCCCAACAAAATAAAGCAGATACGAGAATGGTCCAATGACAATAAGTTCAAATCCCGCCAGCTTGTATTCTGCATTCCAGTTAATTGCGATCACGAAAAAAATCATGGATGTCGCAATTACAAATAATACACATGCTCCGATTCCAAAATACGAAGCCTTAACGATCGATGAAGGGCTGTTGGTGGAGGGCATTGAATACACCATCCCGCAAATTACGAATGTAGATTACAATATTCTCCCGCCTACTCTTGTGCTTTCTTCTCGTACTCCGAGATTTTTTCCACGCGGCGGGCGTGGCGGCCTCCTTCGAAATCGGTCTTCATCCAGATCTCCACCATGTGATTGACGAGACGGTCTCCCAACAGATCGGCGGAGAGACAGAGCACGTTGGCGTCGTTATGGAGTCGACTCATTTCAGCGGTCAGGTCGTCATGACATGAAGCGGCACGCACGCCGTTGAATTTGTTGGCGGTGATGCACATCCCCATGCCGGTGCCGCAAATCAGAATGCCCCGATCGATCTCTTTCGTCGAGACCGCTTTCGCCACCTTGGCGGCATAATCGGGGTAGTCGACCGTCTCGGCGTTCTCTGGACCGTAATCGATCCCTTCGTGCCCGAGTTCCTGCAAAAGGGTTAGAATTTTACCTTTGATGTGAAAACCGCGATGATCGCTGGCAACGGCTATTTTCATGATCCGCTTCGCTATCCCTGTACTGGTAGAATTGGTAATTCAGCAACAATCTGCTTTAACTCTCGCTCGATGACTGCTGAGCATAGACGATATTCGTCCATCGAACCACCGATTGGATCGGCGATATCGGCACCCGAACGAGAAAGTAACTCGACTCGATCCGCATACTCCGGACGCTCCGTTAAGATCGCTTGCGCATGGGACCGCGTCAACACAAAAATTCGATCAGCCTGTTCCAACAGCCGCAATGTTAATGGCTGACTCTCGTGACTCCGCAAATCGATTCCCTGCTCACCGAGCGTCTGGATCGCATACGGATTCGCAGGACTTCCCACTCCGGCGGCGATCCCCGCCGAACTGACGACGTAACCGCGGTCAACGAGTTCATCCTCGGGACACTTGAGTTTCGCCGCGAGCAACTTGCGAAACAACCCTTCGGCCATCGGGCTACGGCACGTGTTTCCCGTGCAGACGAACAAATAGATTTCGCTCGCCAACCGTCGGATCGTCGTCTCGGAAACAACCCCCGGTTCGACGACGCTCCATTCTTCATTGACATGCACAATCGTCGTCGGTTCGCCATATCGGCAACTTCCGTCATCGAGAATCAAATCGATGTGTTCGCCGTATTTTTCCGCCATTTCTGCGGCAGTCGTACTCCG
>JBJXGP010000260.1:0-3648 GCA_046160425.1 Planctomycetaceae bacterium | reverse complement strand
TACATCACGCCGACCTACGGCAACACGCTGATGGGACTCGCCTGCGGCAAGCCCTACGATCCCGCCGATAATTACAAGATCACCTATTTCGCGCCGCAGCCGCGTGCCACGATCGAAGTCGCCGACTTCAAGGATCACACCCAGGTTGTCGGTTACGGCGAAACGGGCCGCGTGAAACTGTATACGATGACGAAGGAGCTTTTCATTCCGGGCTTCCTCGAACGGGATGAAGGGGAACGCGAAAAGCCGCACGAAAAATATCCGTGGGACGGCATCAGCGGCGTTCGTCCCTTCCACGAACTGGCCAAATCGACGGTCGTCGGCGTGTATTAAAAGGCGAGCGGGGAGCATCAGCTTCCTGTCTTTCTGAAAGGTCTTCCTGAGCGAGAACATCAACTAAAAATCCCACAGACAGAAATGTCTGTGCCACCTAAAAAAAGCGAACTAAACTCGGCATCATGCCGCGATCATTCACGATTGGAGTAAGATCATGCTGGATATTCCCGTCATTCGTTGGGGACAACCTTACGAAAGTCTCGAAAAAGATAAAGTCGTTCACTTCGAGACGGGTGAGGTACTGGCCACCGTGCATCAGGCCAACGGCGGGCTGGTCAAGATGGATATGAAAAAAGCCAAGCGCGCCCGCGAGGTTCTCCGGAAGATTCCCGTCGCCGACCTCATCGAAATGTGCAAGGTCGCCGCCGATCATTATCTCAACGGCACGCTCCCCCTCGGCAATGGGACGCAATCGCCTGAAGAGTTCTGCCGCATGCAGTCGGCGACGACGGGGCTTCCCGAATACATGTGCGCCAACAACATGAAGAAAAACTCGTTCGTGTTGACGCACATGCGGGAGATTCTCGATGCGCTGACCCGCGGCTTGCCGCTCGACATCTTCACCAAAGGCTACGGCATGGAAAGCCGCGGGGTGCTGGTCAGCTATCAGGCCAACTCTCCGGTACTCGGCATGGTGTTGCCATCGAATTCACCCGGCGTGCATACGCTGTGGATGCCGGTGATTCCACTCCAGATCGGCCTGGTCCTCAAGCCGGGACCGCAGGAACCCTGGACCCCGTATCGCATGTACGAAGCGTTCGCTCAATCGGGCGTGCCGCGTGAAGCGATGTCGATTTATCCCGGCGGGCCGGAAGTCGGCGCCGCCGTACTCGCCGATTGCGACCGGGCAATGATCTTCGGCGGTCTGCCGACCGTCGAACGTTATCACGGCAATCCGCGCGTGCAGGTCCACGGCCCCGGATTCAGCAAGATTATTTTCGGCGACGATCAAGTCGATGACTGGGAGAAGCACCTCGATCTTATGGTCGACAGCGTGCTCATCAACAGCGGACGGAGTTGCATCAGTTGTTCGGGAATCTGGGCTTCACGTCACGGCGCGAAGATCGCCGATGCGATCGCCAAACGGCTGGGACCGGTCTCGCCGTTGCCGATGACCGATCCGAAAGCGCCGCTCGCCGCCTTCACGCTTCCCGGCACCGCCAAGGCGATCAACGATCAGATCGAAGAAAAGCTGACGATTCCGGGAGTCGAAGAAGTGACCGCCAAGTACCGCGGCGGTTCCCGACTCGTCGCGCACGAACGTTGCGATTACCTGCGTCCTACGGTGCTGCACTGCACCAGCCCCGATCATCCGCTGGCGAACACCGAGTACATGTTTCCGTTCGTCACCGTCGTCGATTGCCCCGAGAACAAGATGCTCAGTTCAATCGGCACGACGCTCGTCTGCTCGGGGATTACGGAGAATCCCAAGTTGTCGCAAGAATTGCTCGATGCCACCAACATCGACCGTCTGAATATCGGTGCCGTGAAAACGATCGCCCTCAACTGGATGCAGCCGCACGAAGGGAACATTATCGATTTCCTGTTCCGCGCCCGAGCCTACCAGAACAGCCCACCGCCGGCCCACTGAAAGAGGCGATTTGCTGCAAGCAGATTCGGCCCAGTAATAGTAGGAGTACAGGCTGAAGGCGAATGGCACTTGGTTAGCACTCGGTGCGATCACGACTCCAGCTTTCGAAGTCGCCATCAGCGGCGAAAGGCATTCCATGGGCTGACGCCCACGGCTACATGCTCCGGCCGCTCTCGCGGCCATTTACGATGTCGCATACATGCACGACACCGTTTTTGTAGACGATCTTTAGACTTAAACAAGTGCCATTCGGTTGAAGCCTGCTCTTCGGTCAAAGACAGCAGCCTGAAGGCTGTACTCCTACGAGCCATTCGCCACTCGACTAAAATGTTACGAATATTCCTATTTCCCCTGTCGGTTATATCCCGTAACATGCTGCTGTTCTGACGTATTCAGTATTACCGTCTGGGTGGCACTGGCGGCTTGCCCGCCAGTGTGAGTACGTTGGATGATAGGATCGCGGGCAAACAAGCCGCCCATTATATGCCGGCTTCAGGCCCCCTTTTCGGGTGGAAATACCATGAAATCGCATTCGGTTAACGGCCTCGCCTTCTCCGTATTCGTCTATGGGATATTCTGCTCGATGACGACAGATGCCTGGACATCGAATATCGTCCGGGCACAAGACGCTCCCGCTTCCCGAACGAAAGCCAAGCCGGACGGAAAGAAGAAAAAGTCCGATACCATCGTTCGCGTCGAACTTCTGACCGGCCGCGACGGGGCCGGTACCGCGACGGTCGAGTGGGGCAGGGCGTTCGAAAAACTGGGCTACGATCTACGCATCCGCCGCACGGAACTCGAAGACAAGCTGGAGATCGACGAAAAACAACATGGTCCGCTGCGACAGGTGACGGCGGTCGGCCGGCTCGATCGCAACGGGGCAATCGTTTTCGAAGATCGTTCTTTTACTCTCGATCAAGTCACACAGTTGGGCGAATGGCTGCGCGACCTCGAGACGTATGGCGCCCAGGGTTCTCCCAAGGGCAAACCGCTCTGGGGATTGAACGAAGAGCAGTTTCAGGAAGTCTTCACGATTCTCGCCGAACCGATTGACATAGCCGACGCCGAGGGGCAACCGCTGGTGGATGTGATCGATGCGTTCGGCCTACCCGAAGAGCTTCCGCTTCAATGGACGACGGCGTCCCGCGAGTTGATTGATTCCACCGTTAAGCCACCCGTCGTCTCTCGTGTTCCGTCCGGGTTGAGTCGAGGAACCGTGATGGCGTTTCTGCTCAACGAACATGGGCTGGGATTGCAACCGCGTCGCACGCCAATGGGGACGGTGGAAGTACAAATCTCGCCGCTCAGTCCGGATGACAATTTCTGGCCGGTCGGCTGGCCGGTGCAAGGAAAACCTTACAGCGTCGTGCCGCATATGTTCAAACCATTACCGGTCGAACTCGAAGACGTTCCCATCGCAGAAGTATTTGAGGCGATTGAGGAGCGGGCGAAAATCTCAATCCTGATCGATCGCAACGATCTGGCCACGGAAGGAATCAAACTCCCGGAAATCAACGTCACGTATCCCAGCAAGCAGACGACGTGGAGCGTCTTGCTCAAAGCGATTACGAATCCGCATCGCTTGACGCGAGAAATCCGCATCGATGAAGCGGGGACTCCGTTCGTCTGGATTTCGGTCCTGCGTCCCGGCAAAGCAAAAACATCACCTTGATCTCACAAGTTAGAAACATCTCACAGTCCCATGTTTACCGGTGAAGAGA
>JBJXGP010000259.1:0-13104 GCA_046160425.1 Planctomycetaceae bacterium | reverse complement strand
GCCTATCATCTTCCCGCCTCGCGAACCGACTTTGTCTTTTGTCTTCTGGGAGAACGCTTCGGCATCTGGGGCTGCGCGACGGTGATGATCCTGTATCTCACATTATTCGCCAAAGGTTTGCGAATCGCCGCCATGACGCGCGAACCCTTCGGCCGCCTCCTCGCCGTCGGCATCGTTTCGCTGCTCGCCGCACAAACGACGGTCAACCTGGGGATGACGGTAGGCCTGACCCCCATCACGGGGATCACCTTGCCGCTGATGAGTTACGGCGGTTCCAGCCTGCTCGCCACCTGTTTCGCCCTGGGCCTCTTAATCAACGTCCACATGCGCCCCGGCTACGAAGTCTGCCCCGAACCGTTTCGGTATGGATCAAAGCTGGCGACCGGCGGGGTGTGACAAGTTTGTCATCGCTGAATGCCACTGACAGAATCGGGCCATTGATTTTGTGTGCCACTGGCTCCAGCCAGTGTGACTTTGGTATTTTCTTCGTCAGTGGACGACGAGCAATAGCGGGATTTCGAGTCGTGCGGCATCGGAAAACGTTCGAGCATTCGCCATAAGCCACGGTGCCTGCAAGCTGTCCTGCGGATGTGCTGAATTGAGAAACCCGAAAAACACTGGCGGTGCCAGTGCCACCCGAAAAATACGATCATAATTGGGCGACGATCGTTCGCCGTGGCACCCGGCGCAATTCCGCCAAGTGAAATGGCTACGAAATTTTCCGAATTCATTCATCTCTAAATAACGTAGTTATTGTCCGCACTTTTCCAAGATTTGTCGTACCAATGCCAACTGCCCACAAACAGGTATTATCCACTACAACAGCTTCGTCAGAGGGTAGAACAGTAATTAACTTTCGACAGTGCCGTGTTGGACAGGGCAATTCATCGATGAAATCTCCGTCGGGAATGCTGAAAATAGCGAGTTTGTGGAAATGCTTGGGATGTTCAACGTGATAAACAACTCGGCTAAGATCGTACGAGCAATGTGGCCATCGGCGGAATGAAAAACCAGTATCGGCAATAAACTCACTCCGACTCACAACCTTTCCATCATTGAGCCGTATCCGAACCAGCTCCACTGGTACTGGCTTAACATGATATCCTAAGTCGGCCAATTGCAGGATCATCTCATTTCGGTAACCCCACGGCGTGAAAATTGGAAGACATCCTTCTACGGGTGATCCAGGACCAATCTCAGTTTGGAGACGATGTTCCCATCGAATTCCGCCATCTGACGTTGGGTCGATCAACGTTAAAACAGAGTTATCTGAAAATGCTTGCCCGAAGTCTGGTTTTCCTTCACGAACCCCGCGAAAGAAAACGATCCCTGTTCCGTCATTGGATGGGGCATACCACCGGGTTTCTTTATTTCCCTCCCAAAGAGGCGTCATTTGCGATGGTGATTCATAGTCAACGAAGGGAGTTTCAATCGATACTGTCGATCCGTCTGCTTTGCTTAAGATAGAAATCGATGATGGTTCAAGGCCCAATTCACCTTCTTTCCAAGTTAATTCTACCTTATCCAGATCGAGTTGCCGCGCGATGGGGTCAACGATTGGCGTCCATCGTCGCACCAACGAAATCTGATCTGTATCAAGATTCCATGCAAACAACGACAGTTGTTTGCGTCGTTCTACATCCTTAAATGCAGTAATCCCGCAGACATTCTTCCCCAATGGAAGAATAGAATTGATGATTAGTCGCTCATCGCGCAGGCTGAACCGGATTGCCCGGTCGCCCGACACATCAACTGCAAGAACGCCTACTCCTGCCGGCCGATTCCGAGGACTCAGTCCTGAATAGCTTCCTCGGTCAATTCTTGCGACTAACCAGGATGGCCTTACGACGCGCCATTCACCGACACTCTCAGCGGGAGTACCACTGCCTGCAGAACTTACCGGCGAATCAAGTGCCATGAATGGTTGAAAATCGGCGATTGTACCAATTGCTTCATCCTTAGACCGGGCATCATCAGCATATATAAACGAAAACATTGAAAGTACAACCGCGGTTGTTACAGCACATTTCAGCCGGACCTTCTTGAGTAACATTGGTGGTTCTCCCTCTTCAGATTGGGGTGGCCCGGTCCTACTTTCCACTGAAAACGCCTCTTTGTTTTGGGTGCCACGGCTCTGTGAGCCGTGCGAGTGCATGTTGAGGTTTGAAGCTGTGCTCCCGCTGTGATCCGTGGGTCGCTTGCATCTGAATCGGTAATGTGAGAGCAAAGACACGGCTCACAGAGCCGTGCCACGCAAGCCGTGTTGTGACAATGATATCTCCGGGACATTCGGTCGACACCGTCTTACTCCCCCTTCTTCCGCAACTCGAACTGCTCCAATCGTTTCTTCAGTTCGGCTTCGAAGCCTCGGTCGACCGGTTCGTAGTATTTGCGGTCGACGCCGAGGTAGTCTTGATCGACCCAGCCTTCGGCGCTGTTGTGGGCGTATTCGTAGCCGCTGCCGTGGCCGAGGCGCTTGGCTCCGGGGTAGTGCGAATCCTGCAAATGCACGGGGACCGGCAATACGGCTTTGGTTCTCACATCGTTCATGGCGGCGTTGATAGCCATGTATGAAGCATTCGACTTGGGGGCCAGTGCCAGATACGTGACTGCCTGGGCCAGCGGGATACGGCATTCGGGCATGCCGACGAATTCCGTCGCTTGAGCGGCGGCCATCGCGACGACGAGTGCTTGCGGATCGGCGTTGCCGATATCTTCCGCCGCGGCGATGACGATGCGGCGAGCGAGAAATCGCGGATCTTCCCCCGCCTCCAACATGCGTGCCAGCCAGTACGTCGCTGCGTGCGGGTCGCTCCCGCGCATGCTCTTGATGAGCGCGCTGGCGGCATCGTAATGATCGTCGTCGCCGTAGCGGACCGCTTTTTTCTGGATCGATTCCTGTGCGACGGTCAGATCGAGCGGTTGATCGCTCCCTGCCAGCGAGAGGACGCCGATTTCGAGAGCCGTGAGCGCCCGCCGGGCATCGCCGTCGCTGACCTCGGCGAGAAAATCGAGGGCTTCATCGGTCGCCGCGATGCGATATCGGCCGAGTCCCCGTGATTCGTCGGTGAGCGCCCGTTGGAGCAGCGATTTGACGTCCTCGGCCGACAATGTCTGAAATTCGAAAATCTGGCTGCGACTGATGAGAGGCGAGACCAGCGAAAAGAACGGATTCGCGGTCGTCGCCCCGACAAGGCTGACCGTTCCCGCTTCGACATCGGGGAGCAGCACATCCTGTTGGGTGCGGTTGAAATGATGCAGCTCATCGACGAACAGCACCGTCTTTTCGCCGGAGGTCGCCAGACGCTGGCGTGCCTGCTCCAGCACTTCCCGGAGTTCTTTCACTCCCGACGAGGCGGCGTTGAGTGTGACGAACTGGCGCTGCGTATGCCGCGCGATCAACTCGGCGAGTGACGTCTTGCCGGTCCCCGGCGGACCGTAGAAAATCAGCGACATAAAGCGATCGGATTTAAGCATGCGATTCAGCAGTCGGCCCTCGCCGAGAAAATGCTGCTGGCCGATGAATTCTTCCAGCGTCTGCGGCCTCATGCGGGCCGCAAGCGGAAGGGCATCGCGGAGATGGTTGGCTTCCTGCTGGTCGAACAATCCTCGCTTGGGCGCAGTTTTCGACACAGGTGGCTCCGATCCGTGGCTTGCGAGGAAAAATCAGTCGACGAAAAAACCTCCGCCGTAATGCCGTCCGGGCGTGGGTTGTTTAATGAACCCGTAAAGTTGAAGTGGCGACCAAATCTTGCGGGTTGTGTGAGCCGATAAAATCGGATATACACGCTGCCGCAACCTCCGGTCCCCAAGACAGTTGTTGTAGGGTCAACACACGGTGCCCTGATTCGAGCATGGAAGAGGTTTGGTCTCTTTTCAGAGTCCACCTGTATGCTACAACCGGCCCAGCCCTGAGGCAAGAGGTGCGGAGTTTGTTTTTTGTCCTCTGTTGCGAAGTTCATTCATTCCTTACAATAGAACCATGCCAGGAAACTCATTCGGACAAGCCTTTCGAATCACGACGGCCGGCGAAAGCCACGGCCCCGCTAATGTTGTGATCATCGACGGCGTGCCTCCGGGGATTCCGCTCGCGATCGACGATTTGATGATCGACCTGAATCGTCGCCGGCCGGGGCAAAGCCATCTCGTCACGCAGCGGGATGAATCCGACGAACCGGAAATTCTTTCGGGTGTCTTCGAGGGAAAAACGACCGGAACGAGTCTGGCGATCCTCGTCCGCAATCGCGATCAGCGGAGCAAAGATTACTCCGAAATCAAGGATAAATACCGCCCCGGCCACGCCGATTACACATACGATGCCAAGTTCGGTTTTCGCGACTACCGGGGCGGAGGGCGTTCGAGCGCACGCGAAACGACGGTCCGCGTCGCCGCCGGTGTCGTCGCCAAGAAAATTCTCGCGCAGGCGTTCGGCGGGCAGGTCATCGGATATGTCGTGCAAGTCGGTTCGATCCGGGCATGCATCGACGATCCCGCTGCGATCACGCTGACGCAAGTCGAACAACTCCCCAGCGGCGAGCCGAATCTTGTGCGTTGTCCCGATCCCATTGCCGCCGCGAAGATGGTGACGCTGATCGAACAGATGCGGAAAGAAGGGGATTCGATCGGCGGGGCCGCCGAGATCGTCGCGACGGGGATTCCTCCCGGACTCGGCGAACCGGTCTTCGACAAAATAAAAGCCGACCTCGCGAAGGCGCTGTTCAGTCTCCCCGCGGTCCTCGGTGTCGAATACGGCATCGGCTTCGGTTGCGTGACGCTCAGGGGGAGCGAAAACAACGATGAATTCATCGGGAAGGCCGATGCGGGTCAGTCTCCCACAATCACCACGACGACGAATCGACATGGTGGAATGCTGGGGGGAATCACCAGCGGTCTGCCGATCGTCCTCCGCGCCGCCGTCAAACCGACCAGCAGCCTGCCCATCGAACAGAACACTGTCACCAGCAGCGGCGACCCCACGACGATTCGGACCAAGGGGAGACACGACCCGTGTCTGCTTCCCCGTTTTGTCCCGATGGCCGAGGCGATGGTGGCGATCGTGCTCGCCGATCATTGGCTCCGCTGGAAGGGTCAATGCACGGATCACGAGTAATTTGTACGCTCACTGAAGAGAATCGGATAAGTCGGCATGACCTGGTATCAGACGCAGATTTCAATTCCCGCCGTCAGACGCGGATTTCATCTGATCACCGATCAGATCATCGAGGGCTTTCCGGAGATTCAACGGGTCAAGACCGGCTTGTTGCATGTGTTTCTCATGCATACGTCCGCTTCGATCTCCATCAACGAAAACGCCGATCCCGATGTTCCCCGTGATCTGGAATCGTCGTTCAATGCGCTGGCTCCGGAAGATTTCCCCTACGTGCATACGCTGGAAGGCCCCGACGACATGCCGGCACATGTCAAATCGGCTCTGCTGGGGTGCTCGGTTACGATCCCGGTGGCCGACGGGCAGTTGTGTCTCGGCACATGGCAGGGAGTTTACCTCTGCGAACACCGCAACCGGGCCGGATCGCGCCGGCTGACATTGACGCTGCACGGAGAGTAACTCGATGAAGATCAAGTTGGACTACGGCAAAACCGGGTTGGAAGTCGAACTCCCCGATCGCCATCTCGTCGGCCCGCTGGAACTCAGCGAAGTCGCCCGGCTGGACAACCCCACGAAACGACTTGAGGACGCGCTGGAGCATCCGACGCAATCGCCGCCACTGCGCGAACTGGCCCGTGGAAAACAATCGGCGTGCATTCTGATCTGCGATATCACGCGACCGGTGCCGAATGAATTTCTGCTCAAGCCGATGCTGAAAATCCTCGAACAGAGTGGAATTCCTCGCGAGCAGATCACGATTCTGATTGCCACAGGATTGCATCGGCCGAATGAAGGGGCAGAACTCGTCGAACTGGTCGGTGCCGAGATCGCCGCCAACTATCGCGTGGAAAATCATCACGGCAAAGAATTATCCGAGCACGTCTATCTCGGGACGACGCCGCGAAACGTGCCGGTCTGGATCGATCGCCGCTATCACGCGGCGGATTTGAAAATCGCCACAGGTCTGATCGAACCGCATCTGATGGCGGGGTATTCCGGCGGAAGAAAGCTGATCTGCCCCGGAATCGCCGCGCTCGAAACGGTCAAGGTCTGGCACGGCCCGACGTTCCTCGAACATCCCCGCGCCGATGCCGGTTTCCTGGAGGGGAACCCGGTCCACGAAGAAAATACACACATCGCCCGCATGGCGGGTTGCGATTTCATCGTCAACGTGACGCTCGATAAACATCGGCAGATCACCTCGATCCATGCCGGGGACATGGAGACCGCTTTCCTCGAAGGAGTCGCCTTCGTCGAAAAGGTCGTGAAAGCATCCGTTGCCGAACCGTGCGACATCGTCGTCACGTCATCGGCGGGTTATCCGCTCGACACGACATTTTATCAGTCGATCAAGGGGTTGACGGGTGCTCTTCCCATCGTCAAGCAGGGGGGAACGATCATCCTAGCCGCGAGCCTGAGTGAAGGAATCGGCGGGCCGGAGTTCCAAAGCCTCTTTCGCGAACATGCCAACATCGATGTCTTCATGGAACGCATTCTCGGGAAGGACTACTTCGTTCTCGATCAATGGCAGTTGGAAGAGATGGCGAAAGTATTGAAAAAGGCCAAAGTGAAATACGTCAGCGATGGCCTGTCCGCCGAAACGCTCAATCGCTTGTACGTCGAGGCGGTTCCGAGCGTTGAACACGCGGTGGCCCAGGCGTTGAAGGAATACGGCCCCGATGCTCGTATCGCCGTCATTCCGAAAGGACCGTACGTGTTGCCGGTCGTACGGCAAGCGCTGGCGACATGAAGGATTTCTGTAATCCGCTCAAACGCTTTTCGCATCTGTCGGACATTGTTCGGGGGGATGCAAATGAAAATCGATGACCAGCGGCAGATGATCGGATGCCTGCCGGGTGAGGGGCGATTTCACGACGCGCGCCTGATGAATGTGCAGTCCGCCGCGAATGAATGCTTTGTCGAGCGACCCGACGGCGAGATACGCGGGAAACGAACGGAATTTCGAAGCAGGGGCCGTCACCTGATCGAATTGGTGAGTTGCGAAAATCGAGCGGGCGAGTGTGTTTCGCCAGTCGTTGAAGTCGCCGACGATCAGCGTGGGGTGATGTGAAATTTCCTGAAACAGATGATGCGTCAGTAGATGCCCGACTTGCCAATGCCGTTCGCGCTCGCTCAGTCCCAGATGCCAGTTGACGAGATGCAGAGGCCCTTCCGGCGTCTCAATGACCGCCAACTGGGCGCCGCGCGGCTTCTTTCCGTTGAAGCGCAGCGAGATCTGGTGATGTGCGCCAATTGGCCAGCGCGATATCAGCAGATTCCCGTAGCCCCCGACGCGCAGGGGAACGTTGAGCTGGTAGAGATGGTATGCGGAACTGAAATACGCCGCCAGTAGATGAGGCTGGTTATGGTATCGCGAACGCCTGACCTTGCGATCGACCTCCTGCAGGCAGATCAAGTCGGGATTCTCGGCTTCGATGACCGCAAGAATACGATCGAGTCGGTAACGTCGATCGCGTCCGCCGATTCCCTTATGGATGTTGTAGCTGAGCAATCGCATTTTCCATCCCGCTTGGCTTACGATAGATTCCTATCTCATTCTACCTCAGGCGCGGCAAAACGTCGAATGTAAATATCGCCAACAGAATGAGCGACGTCTTAGCATGACAAAGCATCGCACGACGGTCCCCGACGAAATCAGGAGAAGAACGAACGGTCGCGGGCTTCGTAGTCCTGATAGCCGAGCAATTCGTATAACTCCGCGCGGGTCAGCATCTCGCCGAGTCGCCGTTGCTGTGTGCCGTGCGCGGCGATCTCATCGAGCAGATGGGAGGCCGCGTGCATCGCGGCGCGGAGCAGCGTGACCGGGAAGAGGACACCGGCGTAACCGAGGGATCCCAATTCCGCGACAGATAGCAACGGACTTTTGCCGAACTCCGTCATGTTGGCCAGCAATGTTCCGGAAACCTGGCGAGCGAATTCGCCAAACTCCTCACGCGATTCGAGTGCTTCGGGGAAAATCACGTCCGCTCCCGCGTCACGGTAAGCGTTCGCACGTTCGACGGCGGCGGAAAATCCTTCCACGCTTCGGGCATCGGTGCGGGCGATGATGACGAAATCGGCATCGGACCGAGCCGCGACGGCGGCGCGAATCTTCCGCGCCATCTCGTCGGTGCCGATGAGCGATTTGCCGCTCAAGTGGCCGCAGCGCTTCGGCATGACCTGATCTTCGATATGCAAACCCGCCAGACCTGCCGATTCGAAGAGCTGAACCGTTCGCTGCACGGCGAGCGCTTCGCCGAAGCCCGTATCGGCATCGGAGATAATCGGCACATCCACCGCCTGCGTCAGGTATCGCGCCTGTTCAGCGAATTCCGTTTGCGTGACGAGACCGATATCGGGAAGCCCCGCCCACCCCGCGGAGAGAGCGGCCCCCGATTGATACAGGACGCGAAACCCTTTGCTCGCGGCAAGTTTCGCAGTGAGCGCGTTGAAGACCCCCGGAATCGCCACCGGACCGTTCGCGAATTCGCGACGGAGTTTCTTTCCGGGAGTTTCTCTGATGGCTGACATGGCGTTACGTGAACTGTGTCACTCCGGGCATCGCGATCGGCGGGACGGAGATCGGACCCCATTCGTAGGCGGTCGGGGTGAGATCTTCCGTCGAGTTCCACGCCTGTTCCCACGTGATGTCGCGGCCGGTATACGCCGACATGCGGCCGATGATCGCCAGCATCGAACTGCGGGTCATGTATTCGCCGTTGTTGATCGGCTGTCCCGAACGGATGCTCGCGAAGAGTTCATCGTGTTCGGTCTGATACATGTTGTTTTTCTTCCCTTCGTACTTCCAAATCACGTTCCCATTGAGGTCGTGGATCCGGTGCTTGAAGATGTCGACGCGGCCCTTAGTGCAGAAGATATGATCGGTAACGTCGTTTTCGCAACCGTCCTGCTGACGACAGCGGGCGAAGGCTTTCACGCCATTGGCGTATTCGTAGACAACTGAGAAATGGTCGTAGATGTTGCCATAATCTTCGGAGATACGGGTCTGGCGTCCGCCGGTCCCGCTCGCCATGATCGGAGTTTCATCGTGCATGGCCCAACCCATTTTGTCGAGGCTGTGGACGTGCTGCTCGACGTTGAAATCGCCCGACAACCAGGTGAAGTACAACCAGTTGCGGACCTGCCATTCCATGTCGCTCCAACTCGGTTGACGCGGACGTTTCCACAATCCTTGAGTGTTGTAACTGCACTGCATCGAGACGATGTCACCGGCGGTGCCGTCGTGCAGTTGCTGGAAGGTTGCCCGCATGCCATTGTCGTAGCGCCAGCAGAGACCGGAGACCAGCGAGAGACCTTTTTCTGCGGCGAGTTTACTCGTTTCGAGGACCGAGCGGCAACCGGGACCGTCCACCGCAATCGGCTTCTCGGCGAAAATGTGTTTCCCTTTTTCGACCGCGTATTTCAGATGGGCAGGGCGGAAGTGCGGCGGAGTCGCCAGGAGCACAACGTCGCAACTGTCGATCACCCCTTTGTAGGCGTCGAAACCGACAAATTGATGATCCTTGTCGACAACAATTCGGTCGCCGGCTCCGGATGACTCGCGCAGGTTTTTCAAGGAGTTTTCGATCTGATCGCCAAACGCATCACCGACGGCAACCAAGTGGCCTTGAGGATCGGCGGCGAGTGCCTGAGCCGCGGCTCCGGTCCCTCTTCCACCACAACCGACGAGGCCGATCTTGATGATATCGCTGCCGGCGGCATGAACCGACGATTGCAAGCCGGAATTCAGCGCCAGTCCTGCAATTGTGGCGACCGCACCCTGCTGAATAAATTCACGGCGATTCGTCGAACCAGTACGTGATTGATCGGCCATCCTCATGTACTCCCAGGTTAATTTGAGTCAGATGAATTGCGCGGATTGATTTGGATCACTTCGTTAATCCGCGAGAAAATATTGTAACAAATGTGGAATGATGAATGAAAGGGAGATTTCAACCGGGAGGGGGTAATTTCTTTCAGTCCCGGAACTTACGTCGTCACAGGCTTTGGGATCAACCTCCCGCCTGCAATCGCGCCGCCGTCAGTGTGTTCTTAAGCAACATGGCGATCGTCATCGGGCCGACGCCGCCGGGGACGGGGGTGATGGCGCTGGCGATCTGGCTGACAGGTTCAAAGTCGACGTCGCCTACGAGTTTGTCGCCCAGGCGATTGATCCCGACGTCGATCACGACCGCACCCGGTTTGACCATCTCCGCTTTGACGAATAACGGCAGGCCGATCGCGGCGATGAGGATGTCGGCGGTCCGCGTGATATCCGCCAGATCGCGGGTCTTGCTGTGACAGACGGTCACTGTGGCGTCTCCTCCCTTGCCGCGTTGCACGAGCATCATCGACATCGGTTTGCCGACGATCTCGCTGCGCCCCAGCACGACGGCATGTGCCCCGGCGGTTTCGATGTTTCCCGAAGCGAGCAACTGTTGCACGCCCCACGGCGTACAAGGGAGAAACCTCGCCCGTCCCTGCACCAATAGGCCAACGTTTTCGGGATGGAATGCATCGACATCCTTCAGCGGATGGACGGCATCGAGAACGGCCCGCTCGTCGATCTGTTTCGGCAACGGCAACTGCACGAGGATTCCATGCACAGTGCGATCGTCAATCAAGCGAAAGATGACATCGAGCAATTCCTGTTGAGACGTCTGCGGAGACAACTTATGCAGCGTGCTGATGAGACCTGCCTGCTCGCACGCTTTTTGTTTATTCCGCACATAAACGGCACTCGCCGGGTCTTCGCCGATCAGCACCGCGGCGAGATGCGGGACTATCCCCGTCTGCAGTCGAAATTGTTCGACCTCGGCAGCGGTTTCCAAGCGTAATTTGGCGGATAATGTTTTGCCATCCAGTAATTGGGCAGTCACGGAGCCTCCATCAACTCATCAAACGGGGTGGCATGGATATTCTCTTGCTTTCAGCATCACGCCGAGTTCAGGTCGCAGTATGACAGACCACCGCGTTCGGATACAACCATTTCATGCGAAGAATGTTCTGCATTCTTCGCCGTTTCACGGCATGATCTTCCCGAAATGGACTGTGGCGTATAAACACGCGGCGGCGAAAATCGCCGCGAGAACATCGTCGATCATAATCCCCCAGCCTCCCGGCCAATGCTGTGAATTGCGGATCGGCCACGGCTTCCAGATGTCGAACAGGCGAAACCACGCCCAGCCGATCACCGCCGTCTTGAGGTGAAAGGGAATTGCAAAAAAGACAATCGGCATCGCGGCCAGTTCATCCCAGACCACTTCGCCGGGGTCTTTGCGGCCGATGAGTTTCGCTCCCTTATCGCAGATGGGGACGCCAAGAATCAGCAGTAACCCTGCGGCGATGAATTTTAGTTCCGGCTGGGAAATGAAGGCGTCCCCCGCCGCGACGAGGAGGAGACCCACGAGGCTGCCCCATGTTCCGGGGGCGAGCGGAATCCAGCCGACGCCGAAGCCGGTCGCCAGAAAAACGATGACCCGCTCGGAGATTCGAGTGTTTCGGGCATCAGAATCGGTCGGTGGCACTACAGAAATGACAATCCCCCTACTAAAATTCTTGAGGGCTGATTATACTCCTCCCCGAAATCGATGCCACCGTGAAGTCCAAAAGGGGATAAACTCCGAACCTCGCGGCGATATATTGAGTCGGACTTGATGTCCGTTGAAAAATGATCAAATGCCGAGATTCATGAGCCGGGTGGTTTATCCACCCGGTGTTTTCCCAATGGTTATCAACCTCACTGCTGGGCAAGCCAGCAGTGCCACACTTATTCAACGGGCTGCTATATGTCGCAATCCGACTTTTGGCTAAAACAACGACGTTCACGGTGATTCAGCACAATTTCGGAACCAGGATCATCCACGAATTCAATCGCACCGGCAAAATGTCAGGAGCAAATATAGATGTCTACGACGGGTAAAGTGAGCAAGATTGAAGTCCTCAAGGAAAATAGCCTTCAGTTGCGGGGAACCATCGGCGACGAAATCGTTAACGACCTCGATCACTTCAGCGATGATGCCGCTCACCTGCTCAAGAATCACGGCACCTACCTTCAGGACGACCGCGATACGCGGAAGGCAAAAAATGCCGACGGCACCGCCAAGGGGAGAACGTATTCCTGCATGGTCCGCACGCGAATCCCCGGCGGGAAGGTAAGCGCCGAACAGTTCCTCGCCGAAATCGACCTCTGCGATCAATATGGCAACGAGACGCTGCGCATTACGAGTCGACAAGGGTTGCAGTTGCACGGCATTCTCAAGTCCGACTTGCGTGAGACGATCCGCGCGATCAACAAGACGCTGCTCACGACGCTGGCCGCCTGCGGCGATGTCGAACGCAACGTCATGTGCTGCCCTGCCCCTTACAAGAACAACCCGGTGCGAGATGAAATGCAGCGGATGTCCGACGCTTTGGCCGAACATTTGAAGCCCCGCACGACAGCGTATTACGAAATCTGGCTGAGCGATGACACCGGAGAGAAAACCAACGTCGCCGAGTTCCAGCCGGTCGAAGAGCCGATCTATGGGGCAACGTATCTGCCGCGTAAGTTCAAGACGGGAATCGCTCTTCCCGAAGACAACTGCATCGATATCCATTCGCAAGATCTCGGCTTTTTAGCCGTCGTCGAGAACGATAAAATCAAAGGGTACAACGTTCTCGTCGGTGGCGGAATGGGGCAAACTCCGAGTACGGAGAAAACCTTCCCCGCTCTTGCCCAGCAGATGGCGTTCGTGACACCCGACCAGGTCTTGAGCGTTGCCGAAGCGATCGTTAAAGTTCAGCGCGACTTCGGCAATCGCGAAGACCGCAAAGTTGCGAGAATGAAATACCTGATCCACAACTGGGGGCTTCCCCGGTTCAAGGCGAAGGTCGAAGAGTATTTCGGAAATTCGCTTTCTGAACCTGCTCCGATAGTCGTCACCGACGTCGACGATCACATTGGCTGGCATGAACAGGGGGACGGCCGCTGGTTTCTCGGCGTAAACATCGAAAAC
>JBJXGP010000258.1:0-16254 GCA_046160425.1 Planctomycetaceae bacterium | reverse complement strand
AACCCCCGCCGCTCGAAAGGCAAAGGGGCCGACGAATGACAATTCCGAATTCGATTCCTTCCGTTTCCGTCAAATACGCTCGCGATGGCAGCTCGACGAAATCGAACCCTCTCGGCATGAGGCCGATGCAGGAGCGAGTGTGGCTGAAGCGGGGCGAGCAATACTTGCTCATCAAGTCGCCTCCGGCCTCAGGCAAGAGCCGGGCGATGATGTTCGTGGCGCTCGACAAGCTCCACAACCAGAAACTCAAGCAGGCGATTATCGTCGTGCCGGAGAAAGCGATCGGCTCCAGTTTTTACGACGAACCGCTCAGCCGGTACGGCTTCTGGACCGACTGGAAGGTCGAACCGCAGTGGAATCTGTGCAACGCGCCCGGTGGCGACAACGGCGGAAAAGTCGATGCGCTCAAAAGATTCCTCGAAAGCAATGACAAGGTGCTGGTCTGCACGCATGCCACGTTCCGCTTTGCGATGGAGAAGTTCGGCGCCGAAGCGTTCGACGACCGGCTGATTGCGGTCGACGAGTTTCACCATGTTTCTGCGAACCCCGACAGCCGTCTGGGAGATCACGTCCGCCAGTTGATGACTCGCGACAAGACGCATCTGGTCGCGATGACCGGTTCGTACTTCCGCGGCGATGCGGAGGCGGTGCTGCATCCCGACGACGAGTCGCGATTCGATACGGTCACTTACACGTATTATGAGCAACTCAACGGCTATCAGTACCTCAAGCAGCTCGACATCGCGTATTTCTTTTACGCCGGCAGCTACACCGATGAGATTCTGAATGTGCTCGACCCGGCAGAGAAAACGATTCTGCACATTCCCAACGTGAACTCGCGCGAGAGCACGAAGGACAAGATTCGCGAAGTCGAGCACATCATTGAGGAACTAGGCGAATGGCAGGGGGTCGATCCGCAGACGGGGTTTCAACTCGTGAAGACCGGCAATGGCAAAGTCCTGAAGATTGCCGATCTGGTGGACGACGATCCGGCGAAGCGGGAGCGGGTTTCTGTGGCGCTGAAAGACCCGGCGCAGAAGAACAATCGGGATCACGTCGATATCATCATCGCTCTCGGCATGGCGAAAGAGGGTTTCGACTGGATCTGGTGCGAGCACGCGCTG
This sequence comes from Planctomycetaceae bacterium, assembly GCA_046160425.1. Classification (GTDB taxonomy): domain Bacteria; phylum Planctomycetota; class Planctomycetia; order Planctomycetales; family Planctomycetaceae; genus JAQCEJ01. Next base: position 15,130 of record JBJXGP010000258.1, on the reverse strand, counting down.
ACCGTCGGTTACCGGTCGAGTCTCACCGAAATCGTACAGATTATCGGCCGTGCCACCCGCGACGCGCCGGGGAAAACGCGAGCCCGGTTTACCAATCTGATTGCCGAGCCTGACGCCAGCGAAGAGACCGTTGTCGAGGCAGTGAACGACACGCTCAAGGCGATCGCAGCGAGTTTGCTGATGGAGCAGGTGCTGGCGCCGCGGTTCGAGTTCAGGCCCAAGCACCCGAACAACGGCCCAACGCCAGGACTCGATTACGGCGAAGGGGGTTACGATCCGCAGAAGTGCAATGTCGGCGTCAATCCTGCTTCAGGGCTTGTCCAACTGGAGATTAAGGGCCTGGCGGAACCGAAAAGTCCCGAGGCCGAGCGCATCTGCCGCGAAGACTTGACCGAACTGGTAACGGCATTCGTGCAGGACAAGCCATCGCTCGAACAGGGCTTATTTAATGAAGAGGTGGTGCCCGAAGAGTTGACTCAGGTTCGGATGGGCAAGATCGTGAGAGAAAAGTTCCCGAATCTGGATGAGGAGGATCAAGAGGCAGTGCGCCAGCACGCGATTGCGGCTCTGACGCTGGTTCAGCAAGCCAAGCAGACGCTGGGCGAAGCGGCTGTTGCCGAAACGCTAAACACGTCGCTGATCGATGGCGTGCGAAAGTTCGCGTTGTCGGTGACGGAACTCGACATCGATCTGATCGACCGGATCAATCCTTTTCAAGAGGCGTACTCGATTTTGGCCAAAGCGATGACCGAAGAGCGGCTTAAGCAGGTTGCCGCCGTGATTGCCGCGAAGCGGATCAGCATGACGCTCGATGAAGCCCGCGACCTGGCGAAAAGGGCGTTGCGTTTTAAGGAAGAAAAAGGACGGCTTCCCTCTCTCACGGCTGCCGACGCTTGGGAAAAACGCATGGCGGAGGGTATCGCATTTCTGCAACGCAAAGCGAAGGAGGCAGGCAATGGCTGAGCGAGTCACAGACGACGATTTGGATTTGCTCGATGAACTGGGGGTGGAGACCGCACCGGCTGCTTCCGGCGGTCGAACGCCGCGCGAACAGCGAATCATCGCGGGATTCGAAGAAATCGAGAGGTTCGTCGAGGAACACGGCAGAGTGCCGCAGCATGGCGAAAACCGCGACATCTTCGAACGCCTCTATGCCGTGAGATTGGATCAGATCAGAAGATCGGTCGAATGCCGCGACGTCTTGAAGGGGATGGATTCACACGGCCTGCTCGAGTCCGGAGAGGAAGTTTGTACCGCGGCGGGTGAAAACCGCGCCCTCGACGACGAAGAACTTCTTGCGTCGTTAGGCGTCGAAATCTCGCCGGAAAGCGACATCACGCAATTGGTTCATGTCCGTGCGCGAGACGAAATCAAGGCGGCAGAGGAAGTTGCACAGCGGAATCTGTGTGAGGACTTCGATCAATTCAAGCCGCTCTTCGAGAAGGTCCAGCGAGAGCTGGAGACGAACAAGCGGCGGACGGTGAAATACGGCGACTACGCGGATATCAAGAAAGGCAATCTCTTTATTCTCGACGGGCAAAAGGTGCTGGTCGCTGAAATGGGCGACGAGTTTGTTGCCGAGTATGGTCGTCCGGACCGAAGGCTAAGGGTCGTTTACGATAACGGGACCGAGAGCGACCTGCTGCTGCGATCTCTGCAACGTGCGCTGTATAAGGACAAGGCAAGCCGCCGTATCACCGAGCCGGGGTTCGGACTGCTATTTTCTGATGAAGAAGACGAGACCGACCTGCCAACGGGCTACGTTTACGTGCTCAGGAGCAAGTCGGATCATCCATTCGTTGTGCAGCACCGGAAGACCATTCACAAAATTGGCGTGACGGGGGGAGACGTGAAAAAACGAATTGCCAACGCGAAGAAGGATCCTACGTATCTTTTGGCAGACGTGGAAATCGTCGCCGAATACAAGTTGGCGAATGTGAACCGTTCGGCACTCGAAGGATTACTCCACAAGTTCTTTGCGAGTGCGCGGCTGGATCTCGAATTGAAAGATCGCTTCGGTTCGCCGGTGCAGCCGGAGGAGTGGTTTCTTGTCCCTGTGTCCGTCATTGACGAGACGATACAGAAGATCAAAGACGGTACGATTTCCGACTTCCGGTATGACCCGGAGAAGGCAAGTCTGACTCAAGCATAGTGACCAATTTACGGTGCCGCCTTCTCCTCCGGCACCTCTCCGCAAGCCTCGAGCGCCAGAATTGCATACGCTGTCCCGGCGTTGGAGACCAAGTGCTGCTTGTGAAAACCGAGTGACGGGGTGAACCAGCGGCCGGTTTCGCGTTGATGGGTTTTCAGCCAGATGACTCCTTGCTGCAAACGCTCATCGTCGGCGGGGACGCCCGCTTGACGGGCGACGTACATCGCGAAGCCGGTGGAGTAGCCGTCGCTGGATAACGGCATCTTGTAGAGGTTGTTGCGGCCGACGAAGACGAGGAACTCGGTCCCGTGGTTCGGCTCGGCCCGCGCGTGTTTCCCGGCGTCGGTCTGATGCGTAGAGTCGTTCGGGTTCTCCACCAGACTCGCCATCGACCAGCCGCCGTCGGGACGTTGTGCGGCGAGGAGTTCGGCGAGAGTTTCCGTTTGTTCGGGTTCCGTCAAGATGCCATCGAGCGATTGAGAAATCCACAGCAGCATCGCACGCTCGTGAAGCGTGGTCGGCGGATGAGACTGAAGATACTTGCGGATGCCATCCAGCCCTTTGCGCGCGGCGTCGGTCTGCGCGTACTCTTCGGGGGCCATCGCGACGCCGAGAGCGGCGAAGGTCACGCCGTAATGCTCGGCATCTTTGATCGGGGGGACATCGCGGAAAGGCCAGTCCCAACCGCCATCGGCCCGTTGCAGTCCCCACATCCGGTCGAGGGCCTTGAGTGTGACGGGATGAAGCCTGTTCGTGCTCATGCGGTCGTTGAACGCCAAAGCCGTCGCGGTGACGACGACGATCGACGTCCTGCCATCTGGCGGGAGATACGATGGGAACGCTTTCTCAGGGGTCTCGGTGATCGCTTCAAAAAATCGGCGGATCTCCGGCGACGAGGGGGATACGGATTCTACCGCCGGCCGCGCCATCAGGTAAGGAGGCATCGTATGGCACGCCACACACTCTTTCGTTTTCAGCCAGGTGAGCGTGGAGGAGTCGAGATAACGAACGGCCTGCTCCAGCGAAAACTCTTTGGCCAGCGGCTCGTCGGGCATGACCGGAGGGGGAGCCACGACATTGGCGAGCGTGATTGGCTCGGCAGCCGGGGAGGTCGTTGACGCCGCGTATGTCACCATCAGCGCGGCGAGCAGAATTTTTAGATTCGATTTTGAAAACATAACTGGTTCTCCCCAAAAGCGAATCGGCCATTTCGGCAGTCTCACAAGGATCATGTTACACGGAAATCATGACATCGGCGAGATATTTCGCTCCCTAATCAGGAGAAATCATCAGCCAACCATTGTTTGAGAGTTGGGCGACCAACAATGCCGAGAACGCATTTGTAAACATTGACCGTTTCACGTGAAACGGTGGCAGTCAGAAATTTTTGGGTAGCGATCTGCCATTCTTGCTACGTATGGTCAAAATGTTCTGACGCTCGGTGCGAGAACGATGCTCGGCACGATTGAAGTTCGGACCGCTTCCCCTATAATCCGGTAATTCTGGAGTCAATAAGCATTGGGAATATTGAAGCATTCACGACGCGATGACGCAGCAGGACGTGAAAGGAGCCGATCTTGAACTGGTTGATTCGAGCACTCTCTTCTTCCGTGGGGAAGAAGTTTGTGATGGCAATAACGGGATTGCTGCTCTGCGGCTTTCTCGTCGTGCATCTGGCAGGTAACGTGTTGCTGTACGTGGGTCCGGAGGCCTACAACGCCTATGCGCACAAGCTCCATTCGCAGGAAGGCTTGATCAAGATCGCCGAGGTCGGACTCGCCGCGCTGTTTGGACTCCATATTTTTCTGGCGATCTCTCTGACGCGCGCCAACGTGAAAGCGCGGGATGTCGAGTATCTCCGCAACGAAACCAAGCTTGACGATCCAAATCCCCGGAAGCGGGCGAGCAACTGGATGGGCGTCACTGGCTTGGTGATTTTGGGTTTTCTGCTGCTGCACCTCACCGACTTCACCATCGAAGCCCGCGATTTCGAATACGAAGGGAAAGAACCGTTCGACAAAGCGATCATGATTCTCAAGAATCCGATCACCGCGGGAGTCTATCTCGTCGGCTGCGCGGCGTTACTGATCCATCTGTTGCACGGTTTTGCCAGTGCATTTCAGTCACTGGGACTGAAGCATCCCAAAGTCAGAGACCTCATCAACCGGGCGAGCTGGATCTTCGCGTTCGCCATAGGATTCGGATTCGCCAGTTTTCTGGTCTGGGCGTTTTTACAATAATCGTTTTTCTTGATGCGCCTCGATCCACGCGCGCATCGATCAGCAGGAGCGTTCAGCATGAGCACGGTGTCCACAACGACACTGAATTCGAAAGTCCCCTCAGGCCCCATGTCCGAGAGATGGGACAGTCGTAAGCAGGAACTCAAACTGATTAACCCCGCGAACAAGCGCAAATACAACATCATCGTCGTCGGGACCGGTCTGGCGGGGGCCTCCGCCGCGGCATCGCTCGCCGAACTCGGTTACAACGTGATGTCGTTCTGCCTGCAGGATAGTCCGCGCCGCGCGCACAGCATCGCCGCTCAGGGGGGGATCAACGCCGCCAAGAATTATCCGAACGATGGCGACAGCGTCTGGCGGTTATTTTACGATACCGTCAAGGGGGGAGACTTCCGGGCGCGCGAGTCGAACGTCTATCGTCTCGCATACATCAGCAACCTGATCATCGATCAATGCGTCGCTCAGGGGGTGCCGTTTGCTCGCGAATACGGCGGGACGCTCGCGAATCGTTCGTTCGGCGGCGCGCAAGTCTCGCGCACTTTTTACGCGCGCGGACAGACGGGACAGCAACTGCTGCTCGGCGCCTATAGCTCGATGATGCGCCAGGTCGAAGCGGGGCGAGTGAAGGTCTTCCCGCGGAAAGAAATGCTCGACCTCGTCGTCGTCGACGGCGTGGCCCGCGGCATCATCACTCGCGATCTCGTCACCGGCAAATTCGAATCGTTCGCCGCCGATGCCGTGCTGCTCTGCACGGGGGGCTACGGCAACGTCTATTACCTCTCGACGAACGCCAAGAATTGCAACGTGACAGCGGCGTGGCGCTGCCATAAGCGGGGGGCCTATTTCGCGAACCCGTGCTTCACGCAGATCCATCCTACGTGCATTCCGATTTCGGGAGATTATCAATCGAAGCTGACGCTGATGAGTGAAAGCCTGCGGACCGATGGCCGGGTGTGGGTGCCGAAACAGAAAGACGATCCGCGATCGCCCGATCAGATCCCTGACGAAGAACGCGATTACTTTCTCGAACGGCGTTATCCGTCGTTCGGCAATCTCGTCCCCCGCGACGTCGCCTCGCGAGCCGCCAAGGAACGCTGCGATGCGGGTTACGGCGTCGGGCAGACGAAGATGTCGGTCTATCTCGATTTCCGCGATGCCATTCAGCGATTGGGTGAAGAGACCGTTCGGTCGCGTTACAGCAATCTGTTCGACATGTATCACAAGATCACCGCCGAAGATCCTTATAAAGTGCCGATGCGGATCTATCCTGCGGTCCATTACACCATGGGAGGGTTGTGGGTCGACTATCACTTGCAGAGCAATGTCCCCGGCTTGTTCGTGCTGGGTGAAGCGAACTTCTCCGATCACGGCGCGAATCGGCTCGGCGCGAGCGCACTCATGCAAGGGCTGGCGGACGGCTACTTCATCGTTCCCTACACGATCGGCGATCATTTGGCTTCCTCGAATCTCGGCAAGGTCTCCACCGACCATCCCGCATTTGCCGCCACGATGGCCGATGCCGTCGGACGCATCGAGAAAATCCTCGCCGTCAACGGCAAGCGCACGGTCGACAGCATTCATCGAGAACTCGGCACGCTGATGTGGGACAAGTGCGGCATGGGACGGACCGCCGAGGGGTTGCAGAGCGCCATCGACAAGATTCGCGACCTGCGCGGGGAATTCTGGAGAAGCGTCAAAGTCATGGGGACCGGCCAGTCGTTCAATCAGAATCTCGAACACGCCGGACGCCTCGCCGACTTCCTCGAATTCGCCGAGTTGCTGGCAGTCGATGCGCTGCATCGCAACGAATCGTGCGGCGGACATTTTCGCGAAGAATATCAAGCCGAGAACGAGGCCCTGCGCGACGACGAGAATTTTCGTTACGCGGCGGCATGGGAATTCAACGGAGTCGACAACGCTCCTAACTTACACAAAGAACCTCTCACGTTTGAAGAAGTTCATCTGACGACGAGGAGTTACAAGTAAATGAGCGAGTCACTGAACCTGACGCTCAAAGTCTGGCGTCAACCTTCCAGAGACGTGGCGGGGAACTTTCGGTCCTACGAGCTGCACGGCATCTCCACCGACATGTCGTTTCTGGAAATGCTCGATGTCCTCAACGAACAGTTGATCGCGCGCGGCGAAGACCCGGTCGCGTTCGACCACGATTGCCGCGAAGGGATTTGCGGGACGTGCGGCGTCGTCATCAACGGTCAACCCCACGGTCCCGAAACCCGAACCACGACCTGCCAACTCCACATGCGCAAGTTCCATAGCGGCGATACGATCGTCATCGAACCGTGGCGGGCTTCGTCCTTCCCGGTCATCAAGGATCTCGTCGTCGATCGCTCGGCCTTCGACCGCATCATTCAGGCGGGGGGCTACGTTTCGGTCAATACCGGGAACGCCCCCGACCCCAATGCGATGCTGGTCCCGGGGCGAGATCAGGAAAAAGCGATGGACGCTGCGGCCTGCATCGGCTGCGGCGCCTGCGTGGCCGCCTGCAAGAATGCCTCGGCGATGCTGTTCGTCTCGGCGAAGGTCTCGCACCTCGCGATTCTTCCCCAGGGAAAATCGGAACGGGCCGAACGCGTGATCGCCATGGTCGACCGGATGGATGAAGAGCAGTTCGGCGCGTGTACGAACACGTCGGAATGCGAGGCGGCATGTCCCGCGGGGATCTCCGTCACGAACATCGCGCGACTGAATCGCGAATACTTCCGGGCGATGCTGGTCTCCGATTCGATCTGATCGTTATCAACGGCTGAAAGCACACGAGGCGAGATATGGGACTGCGAACCCCCTGTTATGACTGGCACGCGGCGCACGGGGGGCGAATCGTCGATTTCGCCGGCTGGGACATGCCGGTGCAGTATACGTCGATCACCGATGAACATCACGCCGTCCGCAAGAATTGCGGCTTGTTCGACGTCTCGCATATGGCGCGGCTGCGGATCAGCGGCCCCGATGCGACGAAGTTCATCGATTCGCTGATCACGAACGACGTGCGCCAACTCGAACCGGGACAAATTCGCTATTCGCTCGTGACGAATGAAACCGGCGGCGTGCTCGATGATATTCTGGTCTATCGTTTCGCCGATGATTTTCTGCTCGTGGTGAATGCTTCGAACCGCGCGAAAATCGTCGAGTGGCTGTCGAAGCATCAGCCGGGATTCAACGTCCATGTCGCCGATCTGACGATCGAACAGGCGATGATTGCGGTGCAGGGGCCGAATGCCGCCGCGTTGTTATCGCCTCTGGTCGCCGATCCGATTGCGTCGCTCAAATACTACACCGGGATCAAAACGACCATTGACGGCGCGGCGGCGATCGTCAGCCGGACCGGCTACACCGGGGAAGACGGCTTTGAGGTGATTCTTCCGGCCGACCAATGTGCGGCGCTCTGGGAACGCCTGATCGCTGCGGGAGCGCAGGCGGCGGGACTCGGATGCCGCGATACGCTGCGCCTCGAAGCGGGGATGCCGTTGTACGGACACGAGTTGAATGAGTCGATCGATCCCCTGACGGCGGGACTCGGCTTCGCCGTCAAACTGGAAGGCCGGACATTCCCCGGTAGCATGGCGCTACAGCGCATCCAGCAGCAGGGAATCGCGCAGCGAAGAGTCGGCCTGGAACTCGCGGGCAAGCGGATCGCCCGGGAGCACGCGGCGATTCGCAAAGCCGGCACGACGATCGGCGAAGTGACGTCGGGAACATTTTCGCCCACACTCGAAAAGACCATCGCGATGGCGTATGTCGAAGCGAATCACGCAGTCATCGGGAATGATCTGCAAGTCGATATCCGCGGGACCGACGTCGCCGCAAAGATCGTCAAGATTCCCTTTTATCGCCGCAAGTGATTCTCGCAATTCGCCGCGATTTCAATTGGTCGCGATTTCAATTCGTGATGACGGCGTCTCGATCGGACAGGACATCCACCGTCACGTCGGCGACGAAGTTGACGACATGGGGATCTTTTTCCTGGTCAGGTGAGAACGCGCCGGCGTTCATGCCGACGCCGGGGTTTCGCACGATCCAGGGGAGCATGCTGGCGGTGGCGCGCCAATAACTGGGATAAATGGGATACGATTTATCCGGATGCTGGCTGAGATAATCGGTCATCTTCTTGACCAGCAGGTTGTGGGCGACGCGCGGATGCCGATGGTGCGGGCCATGCACGAAAATGTCAAAGTTCAAATAGGTGCAGAAGCGGGTCAACCAGTTGTCTCCCATGACCGTCCGCGTCCCCAGCAGGGGATCGTAGCTTTGCATTCCCAGGTGCTCGGTCAACTTGCGGCCGTTCTGCAGCAACCCGGTGATCAGGTGCGGGATCACCCAGATCTTGAGGAATAGCGTCCACGCCTGATGGTAGGCGACGAACCCCAGAATCACTCCCCAGAAAATGGCACCGAAGACGTATTCCCAGCCGATCGTCTTGCGGATCTTGGGGTCGGTGATCGGTGAGTCTTTGTGGAAATAAATGCGACCGTACATATACGGTGCGGTGAACATTCCGAAGATCAGATCGAACCAGACGTAAATCCGGCGGAACGTGAGTGACGTTTTGGGATCGGAGTACGGCCACAATTCCCAGTCATAAGGTTTATTCAGATAGGCATGGTGGCGGATGTGGCTTTCACGATAGACCGAATAGGGGGCCATCATCGCAGCGCCAAGGAAGCGCCCCAGCCAGATGCTCAACGATTTCGATGAACACAAGGTTTGATGAGCCGTTTCGTGAAAGCAACTCGTCCAGCAGAGCAGGGTATAGGAAAAGAGAGCAATCCCGATGATTTCACCGACCCACGGGGAAGGCCATTGGTTCACGATCATCCAGATGCCAATAAAGCCGGTCGGCACGAACAAAAACCGGGGCAATGAGGTTTTCTGTTCCAGAGCTTCCAACTCGTCTTCGGAGAAAACTGTTACAGACACGCTTTCACTCCTCTGCTACGGTCCATGAGCCTGCGCGAGTTCGACTCTCGCAAGCCAACCCTCATCGTATGCGACCGATACCCAGCACTTGAAACCAAACCTGGCGACGATTTCACGAGCAGATACCTGACCCACAGGGTTGCCCATTGAAACGCCGATGCCAAAATTCGAGTGAAGCCGGCTCTTTTGATTTCAGGTCGTCTCAAAAGCAAAATAAGCCTGAACACGCTTCCTCGATCGTAACTGAATCATGAGGTTTTATCAAGTTCCAGTCGGTGCCGTGTGTACCGCTTTGCCAATCCGTGAATTCTACGCAATCGGAGGAATTTGACAAATGCCTTTCCCTAATTTCAGAGTTAGCACTACTTTAACGTCAGGATCGATGTCCAACCTTTCGCAAATTCGGCGGGTCCGTTAGAACCTCGGCGGATACCGGTATTTTACCATCCATCCGCCAATTGTACTCATGGTACTCGTCACGGATGAGGGCTTTTCACCTGAGAACATCTAACAATACCTCTGTGCGGTGTGATTTTCAGCAAGAGTTCAGGAATTTTTGGCAAGCACAACCGGTTTTGTCAGGCTTCATAAAAATCAGCCGGTTGCTTCAGCAGACGATCGTACGCGGGTCTTTTCCGGCCCAACGGAAGATTTCCCGGTCTGGGAGAATGTATTGCCTCGACCTTATCCCGTATTCTACGATCCGGGCGACACGATTCCAAGAAATATTATTCATGCAGGGAAAGTCGAACATGGCCGAAGGGAAATCGGATAAGAAAAACGTCAATTACTCGTCGCACCAGAAGAAAATCATCCAGCGCTATTACGACAATCGAGAACAAATCGATGAAGAACGGCTGTGTGAACTGGTGGCAAACCTGTATTTGTCGTCGGGCGCGAAACGGAAAAAACTCTGGGAATCGGCGCGCGACTTGATGCTGCGATTGAACGTCCCCGAAAAGCGAGTCGAGCATGTGATTTCGACCGACAACCCCGCACTCGTCGCCGAAGTCGTCAAGGACTTGCAGGCGGGTAACATTCCAAAGTCGGTCAAACCGACCGGCAAGCCGACGGAGCGATCGGAGTGAATCCGCTCCGGTTCCGTAGCACCCATGAAATGACTCCGTTATCGTATGGCTGACAGGCCGTTGAAAAGTGTGCCGCTCCTGGGTTGCCCGGTAGTAAAGTTCATAGCCGTTGGGAAAACACCGGGTGGATAAACCACCCGGCTCGTGAATCGGGGACTGATACAAAAAATGCTTTGGGATATCGAAATCAGGTCGGCATCGACAGAAACCGACCGCGAAGGTCTACGATTGTCGGCGGAGGCGCGGTCGCTGGGGTTGCATTCGATCCGCGGCATCAGCACGGCTCGTTCATTTCTGGTCGAGGGGGAACTGGATGCCTCAGCCGTCGATCACGCGGCCCGCTCGCTGCTGGTCGATCAAGTGGTCGAAGTCGCCTCTTGTCGGCAACTCAACGAGGGTGCAACACGTACTGCTTCGAAATCCGGCGAAAAGCTGGTGCATGTTTTGTTCAAGCCGGGCGTGACTGATAATGTCGCTCAATCGACATTGCAGGCGCTGCAGCAATTGCATCTGCCGGTGGAAGGAGTCGCCACCTGCCGGCGTTATTGGTTCAACGACGATGCGCGAGAGGATGAACTCGAGCGCTTCAGCGGCAAAGTCCTCTCCAACGCCGCCATCGAACATGTCGTTCAGGGGCCGCTGCACCTGACGTCACTGACAATCGGGCATCCCTATGCGTTTTCCTTGAAGACGGTCCCGCTGCGATCGCTCACCGATGAAGAATTGATCCGTCTCAGTCGCGAAGGGCAACTGGCGCTGCGGCTCGATGAGATGCTCGTCATACAGTCGTATTTTCGCGAGCAAAATCGGGAGCCAACCGACATCGAACTCGAGACAATCGCCCAAACCTGGAGCGAGCACTGTTCGCATAAAACTCTCGCCGGCCGGGTTCGTTACCGCGAGAGTGCCACCGACGGCAGCGTCCGCGAGTCGAATTTTCAGAATCTGCTCAAGGAGACCGTCTTCGGAGCGACGATGCAAATTCGCGAGACGGCGGGACCGGACGACTGGTGTGTGAGCGTCTTTCGCGACAACGCCGGCGTCGTGAAATTCGACGACGAATTCGACGTCTGCATGAAAGTCGAAACTCATAACCATCCCTCGGCGATCGAACCTTACGGCGGGGCCAATACGGGGTTGGGCGGTGTGATTCGCGATCCGCTGGGGACGGGACTCGGGGCCAAACCGGTCTGCAACACCGACGTCTTCTGCTTCGCGCCGCCGACGATGCCGGCGGCGAGTCTCCCGCCGGGGGTGCTGCATCCCAAAGCGGTGATGTCGGGAGTGGTCGCCGGTGTGCGAGACTACGGCAATCGCATGGGCATACCGACCGTCAACGGCGCGATCTGCTTCGATGAGCGTTATCTCGGCAACCCGCTCGTCTACTGCGGCAACGTCGCTATGATCCCCGTCGGCAAATCGCAGAAGCACGTCTCACCGGGAGACTTCATCGTGACGGTCGGGGGGAAAACGGGACGCGACGGCATTCACGGCGCGACCTTCTCATCGATCGAATTGACGCACGAGAGCGAAGAGATCTCCGGCGGTTCGGTGCAGATCGGAAACGCCATCACCGAAAAAATGGTGCTCGATGCCCTGATGACGGCTCGCGACCGCGAATTGTATTCCGCCATCACCGACTGCGGCGCGGGTGGGTTCAGCAGTGCGGTTGGTGAAATGGGCGAAGAGACCGGGGCCGAAGTCTGGCTCGAGAAGGCTCCCCTGAAATATGCCGGGCTTTCGTATACGGAAATCTGGATCTCCGAAGCTCAGGAACGGATGATTCTTGCCGTCCCTCCTGCGAAATGGGATGAACTGCATCAGGTCTGTGCCGATGAAGGAGTCGAAGCGACGATCATCGGTCAATTCACCGATACCGGCCGATTGCTCCTCAAATACGACATGCAACAAGTCGGCGAACTGTCGATGGAGTTCCTGCATGACGGTCGGCCGCCGACCGTGCGGGACGCCGTATTTCAGGTTCCCGCTGCGCAGCCGCTGACCGCAATCGACGCGATTCAACATGCGACCGCATCGCCGCGCTTCGATGACGAGTTGCAGGCGATACTGGGATCCGGGAACGTTTGCAGCAAAGAATGGGTCATTCGACAATACGATCACGAGGTGCAGGCGGGGAGCGTCGTCAAGCCGCTGGTCGGCGTATGCGACGATGGGCCTTCCGATGCGGCGGTCGTGCAGCCCCGGCTCGAATCACGACGGGGACTGGTCATTGCCTGCGGATTGAATCCGCGGTACGGCGATCTCGACCCGTACTGGATGGCCGCCTCGGCGATCGATGAGGCGATTCGCAATTGCGTCGCCGTCGGTGCCGATCCGCGGCGAATCGCCATTCTCGATAACTTCTGCTGGGGGAGCACCGATCGGCCGGAAACGCTCGGTTCGCTGGTTCGAGCGGCTCTCGCCTGCCGCGATTTCGCGATCGGATACGGCACCCCCTTCATCAGCGGCAAGGATAGCTTGAACAACGAATTCTCGCACGTCGATGCGCGAGGGCAAAAGCAGACCGTCTCGATTCCGCCGTCGCTGCTGATTAGCGCGCTGGGGCAGATCGAAGACGTCGGCCTCGCCGTCACGATGGACTTCAAAAAGCCGGGGAACCTGATCTATCTCGTCGGCGATACGAAGAATGAACTGGGCGGGAGCCATTGGGCGCTGGTCAAAGGACTTGTCGGCGGAGACGTCCCCCGCGTGAATGCGGAATCGGCGCGGGAACTGTACGAGCGGATTCATCAAGTGCTTCGGAATCGCTGGGCCAGAAGTTGCCACGATCTGAGCGAAGGGGGGCTGGCTGTCGCGCTCGCCGAATCGGCATTCGCCGGTGGCTACGGTGCCATCTGTCGGCTCTCAGCGGTCCCCACGATGGGTCAATCGCTGGAGGATGCAGCGATTCTTTTCTCCGAAAGCAACTCCCGGTTACTGTTAGAGGTGCTTCCTGAAAACCGTCAACAGATCGAAGCGGCGTTAAAGGGAATTCCGCATGCCGTTATCGGAGAAGTGACGGCGGAACCGCGATTGATCGTTCGTGGCACAGAACAAGACATCGTGATCGATGCCGATATCGCCGCACTCAAAGCGGCCTGGCAGAAGCCTCTGGCGTGGGATTGATCTCTTCCCTGAAATCGTCGCATAACAAGAAAAACCCCCGAGGGTGAGTCGGGGGTTTTAAGTTTGCCAAGATACAAGAGGATGCGAGTCGCCGCGACAGCCGATTATTTCGCCGCCGTGTTGAGGCCTTTCAGTTGCGAGATGTAATCGAGGCTGATCCGCAGAACTTCGTCGTTGTAATAGCCGACCGGGAAAATCGGGCCGTCCTTGTTGAGCTTTTCTTCTTCGTTTTCGAGAGTTTTTGTTTCATCTTCGGACTTCTCCGTATCCCGCTCTTTGCGCAATTCGGCTTCATTCAGAGAAATCGTCTTGCGGTTTTTTCGTTCGAGATACCGGGCGATATCTTTTTGCAACTTCTGAAATTCTTCGTTCCCCGTGATGCGTTTCTGGCTGGATGTCGCCAACTGCGAAACGATGTCCGGAGAGGTCAATTCGAGTGCCGCAAACTTGGCAGGTTCGATTTTGTCGAACGCCAGAGCATTATCGAGGAACGATTCTCCCAGATCCATATGATCGATCAGCGAGGGCAGAGCCACGTCGGATGTCACTCCCAGATTCTGCGTACTGTCGCCGTTCACGCGGTAGAACTGGTTGATCGTCAGTTTGAGTGCCCCGCGATCGGCGGCGTCGAACAATTGGAACCGCTGCTGACTAACCGGCATGACGTTCTGAACCGTCCCCTTGCCGTGCGTCGTCTGGTCCCCTACGATGATGCCGCGGTTGTAATCTTTAATGGCGCCGGCGAAGATTTCGGAAGCCGAGGCCGAGAGCCGGTTGCACAGCACGATCAGCGGTCCCGCGTAAGAGATATTAGGATCGACGTCGTCGTGCGATTTGATCTTGCCGTTTTGTTCCTTGACCTGCACGACGGGCCCGTCTTCGATGAACAGCCCCGAGACTTCGATCGCTTCGCTCAAGGCCCCGCCGCCGTTTGTCCGGAGGTCGACGATGACGGCGTCGATATTCTGCTTGCTGAAGTCGTCGAGCACCTTCTGCACGTCGCGGGCGGTGCTCTTGAAATCGTCGAGACCCTGCTGGGCGCCGTCAAAATCGCGATAGAACGAAGGGATATGGATCACGCCGATGCGCGCCTGAGTCCCCTCGATGCGCGTCGACGTTTCGATCACTTCACCTTTGACTTCAGACGATTTCAATTCGATTTTCTGGCGGACGAGTTCGTAATCGACGATCTCGCTCGTATCGGCCTTCTTAACTTGCAGGCGGACTTTCGTCCCCCGCTTGCCGCGAATCAGGCGGACCACTTTGCTCAACTTCATTTCGACAATGTCGACCATATCTCCTTCGGCTTGACCGACGGCGACGATCTTGTCGCTGACTTTCAGGCGTCCGTCGCTGGCGGCCGCTCCGCCGGGAACGATGTCGGCGACGATCGTCATGCCGTCTTCCGACCGCAATGCCGCACCGATGCCGTCGAGTTGCAGGTTCATCGAGATTTTGAAGTCTTCAAGCGTTTGCGGAGCCATGTAGCTCGAATGCGGATCGAAGCAGTGGGCCAGGGCATTCAAGTACATCTCGAGGATTTCGAAATCCTCGGTCTGCTTCATCGTTTGCGAGAGCATTTTGTACCG
>JBJXGP010000257.1:0-19532 GCA_046160425.1 Planctomycetaceae bacterium | reverse complement strand
TGTAAAATTCGGAATGATTCTCGCCGTCTGCATGTCGGCGACCGGTTGTCTGAGAGTCAATCTCGCGTGGGAACCGTGGTCGATCTGGAATCTGCGCTCGGCGGCCATACCCGAAACCTACCCCCTCGGGAGCACCGTCCGAGCACATTATCACACGATGCACAGTAATGGCGAAGCGAGCGACTTCATCTTCTACCGCCACAATTTCCAGGAAAGCTCGGCGACGTTGACATCTGAAGGCAAAGATCGCCTGCTCGAAATGGCGGCGCGCATGCGCAGCGCCCCGTATCCGATCATCATCGAACGCAGCCTGAATAACGACGATCCCGAACTCGATGCCAACCGCCGGCAACTCGTCGCCAACGTCCTGACCGATCTCGGGAATGCCGACGCCGAGCAACGCGTCGTCGTTTCGCAGTCGTATGATCCCGGCATCAGTTCGATGGAAGGTGAAACCGATTACTATCGCTTCATCTTCACTCGCGGAGGGAACAACAACAACGGCGGCGGCAATAACGGCGGCGGGGGCGGAGCCGGCGGCGGAATTTACTAAGGGTCCGTTGAAAATCGTCTCATCGTAACCCGAAACGTCAGTGAGGGGGCTATTCGACGTATTGGGAAGCGAACAACCGTTAATGTTTTTCGTTCCATTGAACGGAATCGCGGACATCCGAGATGATCGCGTCTTATGTGTGAGTCACGCCAGCAAGTTCAAATTCAACCGTTTGCGGCCCGCTGACTTGCTCTGATGCATCAAGCAACTCGATGGATACGAGCCTTCCACTCTTGTCATAGTCCAGAATCATGCCTGGCCGCGGTTCATCGCTTTCGGCAACTTTGCCTTTACGCAATATGATTGAAAGCGTGTCGCTCTCTTTATCGTAGATCATTTTCATTTGTCGTTCCAGTATCTTTCAATTCGGCTTGTTTTGTAAGCAGTAACAACATGGAAGGATTGATCATCTTCCGCCACGACGACGCGTAGCAAAAACTTTCCGTCGCGACTGATTTTTGATTGATGGATTTGTCTTCCGTTTTCAGATGCAATGATCTGACCGGGTTTGCGGACCACTTCAAGCACCTCGGCTTGCTTGATTCCTCGTCGGCGCATTTCAAAGCGAGCGTGTGCACTGAAGATGACAGGTTTAGCAGTCACGTTTTATTCTATCATTCCGAAGAGAAGTAGGATAATTCATTTACTGAATCATTTGAGAATGCGGCTAGAATAGCCCGCCGACGACATCACTCATCCGTCACGCATCCTTCGCTCGCGCTCTTCACGTTTTTGATGTACTTGTACAACGTGCCGCGGGTGAATTTGTAGGGGGGGGCTTTCCAGGCGGCTTTGCGTTTGGCGAGTTCTTCGTCGGACAACGCGACGTCGATCCGGTTGGCGACCGCATCGAGCGTGATCACATCGCCGGTCTTGACGAGGGCAATCGTGCCCCCCGCCTGGGCTTCAGGGGTGACGTGTCCCACGATGTAGCCGTGCGATCCGCCCGAGAACCGTCCGTCGGTGATCAGCGCCACGTCGGCACCGAGTCCTGCCCCCATGATCGCCGAGGTCGGCGTCAGCATCTCCGGCATACCGGGGCCACCCTTGGGGCCTTCATAGCGGATGATGATCACGTCTCCTTTTTGGATCTGCTTCTGTTCGAGTCCCTTGAGCATCTCTTCTTCCCCGTCGTAGACGCGGGCGGGACCGGTGAATTTGAGTCCTTCCTTGCCGGTGATCTTGGCGACGGCTCCGTCGGGGCAGAAATTCCCCCGCATGATGCGGATGTGACCGCTCTCTTTGATCGGCTTCTCCACCGGATGAATGATCTGCTGGCCTTCCGCGAGACCGTTCAAATCCTTGAGATTTTCGGCGATGGTCTTCCCGGTGCAGGTCATGCACGACCCGTCGAGATAACCTTTCTCGAGCAGATATTTCATCACGGCGGGAGTTCCGCCGATGTGATGCAGGTCTTCCATCACATATTTACCACTCGGCTTGAGGTCGGCGATGTAGGGGACGCGGTCGCTCACCTTCTGGAAATCGTCGATCGTCAGCGGCACATTGACGGCGCGGGCCATTGCGATCAGTTGCAGCACTGCGTTCGTCGAACCTCCGAGCGCCATCACGATCACCATCGCATTTTCAAAAGCTTTGCGAGTCATGATGTCGCGCGGCTTGAGATCCAGTTCGAGCAATTTGCGGACCGCGGCTCCGGCGGCGACGCACTCGGCGAGTTTGAGCGGGTCTTCGGCGGGAATCGATGAACTATAAGGGAGACTCATACCGAGAGCCTCGATCGCCGACGACATGGTGTTGGCGGTGTACATCCCGCCGCAGGCACCGGCGCCGGGGATGCTGCAACGGATAATCTCTTGCCGTTCGTCATCGGGCATTTTGCCGGAGATGTATTCGCCGTAGGCTTGAAACGCCGAAACGATATCGAGCTTGGGATGCCGCGTCGTACACCCGGCGCGAATCGTCCCGCCGTAAACCATGAGCGAAGGGCGGTTGAGCCGTCCCATCGCAATGAGACAGCCGGGCATATTTTTGTCGCAGCCGGGGATCGTGATCAGTCCATCGTACCACTGTGCCCCCATCACGGTTTCAATCGAATCGGCGATGATGTCGCGCGATTGCAGCGAGTAGCACATCCCCTCGGTCCCCATCGAAATCCCGTCGCTGACGCCAATGGTATTGAACCGCATCCCGACGAGTCCGACTTTGGTGACTCCCTCTTTGGCCTTCTCGGCAAGGCCACCGAGGTGCATGTTGCAGGTATTCCCTTCGTACCAGACGGAGGCAATGCCGACTTGGGCCTTGTTCATATCCTCTTCGGTGAGGCCGGTGCCATACAGCATAGCCTGCGAAGCCCCCTGCGACCGGGGTTGCGTGATGCGGGACGAAATTTTGTTCAGCGGAGCGTTCATCGTGAGGGAACCTGATTGTGGAAAGTGGAAGTTACGGGTGACAGCGTCTGCTTTTCGCGGCGACGGTGGAAACCGAAATTATAGCCGCAAGAAACGCAAAAAGACACGAAAGTGGGGACAGGATTTGGAGGGGAGAGGTTCGGGAACCTCTGGAGCCGATCTTTCGCATTTTTTACGAGGAATGAGGCTACTAATTTGAATTTCGTGACGGATTCGACGAGGGGTTTGCTAATTCTTTCAAAGTGTTGCTGGTTCGGTCTGGTATCCGAGAGAGACCGCACCCTTACCCCAACTCGATATCAGCGTAAACACAAAGGTTCTGTTTGCAAGGAAAATTGAAAGCAGTTCAATCTGAGCAAGGGTACCTCGAAACCATGTTCGCGCCATCTCAAGCTCATGCATGGCAATCTGAGGGGTGAGGTCTTCTATGTCGCATTTGACATTTACAGCAACTTCAACAGTTCCGTCGTCTAGGAGTCGCACTCTTAAATCGGAAACCAATATTTCCCGACCTTCCTTCAGTAGGTCAAGTGCTATCCGAATCCGCGAAGGCTCATTGTCGTGCAATCGGAACACTTCATTTCTCGAAGATTATAATAGGTTGTCCAGTCTTCATCGCAATTGGTCTTCACTTGCGGACAGGTCATTCGGATTTCTTACTTCCACATCCGGCGATCGAACCGCAGCGGTGCCGGTTTATCGATCGTGATGCGGTTGAACTCCGCATGACTCGGATTGATCAAGATATTATGCTCTTCGGGCGTAATCGCCGAAGGGACAGAAAAGATCAGCGTTTTTCCACGTTCGACCCAGTTGCTTCCTATAGATTTTGTTGCGTCACGCGCGGGGTGGTCCATCCAATGGGCGGGGAGGTGTGACAAATTGATATCTTCGCGCGACACGTCATTGGGGATGATTGCCTTTATATAAACCAGATCGTCGGGTGCAGTGTTTCCTGTCAAATGGACGAAGACTTCGAGTTTTGCGAGCGTGAGGGTGGACGAAGTGTAAACGACCTTGTGCCCTTTGAAATTCCAGCGACTACCGGCGATTTCGGCACCGATGCCGTCGAATGCGGTGGCGGCGTGCTTCTTCTTACAAATGCGCCACACGTCCATCAGCTAAAGACTCCGTACTCGATGCGATGGAGGACGTCGATCACCTCGTTGAAACCGGGACCGGTGTCGAGGAGGCTGATCGGGGTGACGCCACCGAGGGCCGTGTTGACTGTGGTCAACCACTCACGGGCTTTATCGACCGTGCCTAATACCGATTCAGCCTCTGCAAGTACACGTCCCAAACGAAGGATTAATTCCGTTTCGCGCGCCGACATACGCGCCCCGGACTTGCGGCGGGCCAATGTGCGCAGTGGAATTTTCAACGCTTCACAGATGGTCGCCTCGCTGAGTTTTGCATAGTTGCGCAGCGATTCAAGCGTGGAATACGGAAGTCCTTTGCGAATGACGGCAATGTCATCGAAAGGCGAACTCTTCGACAAAACTGCCGTCAAACGATCGGGTCGAGATTTTCGTGTTGTTGACATATTCAGGCCTCTCAATAATGCATTGTGCCATATGGCATTATACATCACGGCAAATGGCTGGTCAAGAGGTGCGTGAATAGGTGGAAGTGAAGGAGTCTGCTGAAGACATCGATAATGCACGACGATGGATTGGTTACATTCCCGTTGTTCCTTCTTCTTCTACTCGGCGACGATGATACCATCGAAAAAGTTTGCGCGTCCCCCAAGTCGCATCCACGACTACTGGAATTGCGCCCCAAATGAGCAGAATCTCGATGTCAGAAATAGACAGCGCTGAAGTAGCGGCAATATCGGCGAGGAGAATTGGAATGCCGAACGCGACGACTATGACAGGCACGAATACGAATTGTCCGAACCGCTGACCGAAGATGATCCGTATTGCGAGCCACCACGCC
The DNA here is from genome assembly GCA_046160425.1 of Planctomycetaceae bacterium. Classification (GTDB taxonomy): domain Bacteria; phylum Planctomycetota; class Planctomycetia; order Planctomycetales; family Planctomycetaceae; genus JAQCEJ01. The sequence continues at coordinate 14,669 of JBJXGP010000257.1, read as the reverse complement.
GCGATCCAACAAACAAGAACCAGCACCAACAGAATCTGACGTTCGATTCCCATGACACACTTTCGTCCAAAATTTTATCCTGCTTCATCAATCATGCGCCCGAATCCACTCCCCCTGATACGAACGTAATCCTTTCGGCGTCGTGACCGATTCCTGGAACGTCCCATCCCCTTTGCCGATTGCGACCGACATGCTTTTTTCGCGGTAGTTCGCGGTGACGAAGTCGAGGTGGCCGTCGGCGTTGAGGTCGGCGACGTCGACGCCGTAATTCCCGGAGCCGGTTTTGTAGTCGGTGCGGGGGGCGAATGAACCGTCGCCTGTGTTGAGCAGGACCGAGGCGAAATCTTCGGTCCAGTGGGCGATGACGAAGTCGATGTCGCCGTCGTGGTCGAAGTCGCCGATGCCGAGGAAGGCTCCGTTGAGTCCGCCGTCGAGTTGTTTGTCTTGTTGGAACGTGCCGTCGCCGTTGCCCAGGAAGATCGAGACGGTCGACGTCCCCAGATTCGCGGTCACGAGATCCTGATTGCCATCGCCGTTGAAGTCGGCGGCTTTGACGTCGTTGATTGCATGTCCGCGCACATTCGGGATCGGCGTCGCCGTCACCGTTTGGCTGGCGAGCGTCTTGACTTCGCTGAAGACCGCCTCACCCGGATTGATGAAATACGTGACCTTCACATCATGCTCGTTGGGGATGATGATGTCGAGGAAACCGTCGTTGTTGAGGTCCGCTGTTTCGACGTAATACGCCGATCGACCGGCGTCGGATTCGATGGTGTCGCCAAACTTCCAGTCGCCCAAACCTCGGCGGACGTACAATCGGCCCACCTTGAGATCCCCGTTGTAACCCGAACCGCGCGCGGTGTAGAGCAGATCGAATTCGCCGTCGTGGTCGAGATCGGCGAAGGCGACTCCTTTGGCTTCGCTCGGCGTGGGGTATTCGACTTGCTTTTCGAATTTCCCTTCGCCCATGTTGTGCGCGACGATGATGCGGCCGGGTTTCGCGAGACCGCGACCCCCGACTCCGAAGACGAGATCGAGAAGGCCGTCATCGTCGAGGTCTGCGGCAGCGAGATTATGGACCTGCGGCTCAGACCAGGCGTTGTCATCGGGATTGATCTTGCGATCTTCATCCGAAAAATTGTTGATGGCAAGCGGCGTCAGTTTCCCGGTGCCATCCCCTTGATCGACCGTCACCATCCCGACGTTGTGATACCCGAGGACGACGTCGATGTGTTCATCGCCGGTGAAATCGGCTGCGAGGACTTTGTACGGTCCACCGCGGTAGCCGTCGAGTCGGCTTTTCACCGGTTCCTGCCCGCGTACATCCGATTCAGGCACAGTCAGGAGCAATAATCCCACTGCGGCGAGGCAAAGCGAAGAGCGATCCATATCGACCTCTGATGCAGAATCTGTTTGCGAACTGCACAATCGACTCGATTATACAGTTCGTAACTCAAAGGCGACAACCGGGCTTCGGTACTCGGTCTACAATCCCGTCTCGTGTGCTTGTTGACCTTTGGTGTAGGTGGTGTAGACAAACACCGGAATCGCCAGGTCGCCGAGATGACTCTGAACGAGTGGTTGAACGTCAGACCACAATAAACTGCCGACTCCCGTGGCGATTTTGGGGATGGCGAGACTTTTGACCGTTCCTGTATCAAGTTCATGACGCAACCGCTTCAGACAGTGGTTGACATTGGCAACGGTCGCGCGGCCTGGTTTCGATCCGTGATCGTGAAGTCCTTCCTGAGTCAACAGGTTGAAGATTCTGGTGCCGCCGGTGCCGCCCCACGTCCATAATTCACCAGGCTTGGGATGCGTCTGATGAGCGTAATGACGAAAGTCTTTGGCCATCGCCGGCCAAGCTTCTCGGAGGGCCAGAGCCAGTCCGCTATCAAAATGCTCATTCGGAGCGACGCCGTGTGCAATGCCCTGGGCTTTGGTGAGCAAGATATCTCCGGCAACTTCGTGAAGCATGTGATTTCCTTGGTTGTTGATAGGTGAGGTGCGGAATATTACGCGAAAACGATGTATGAAAATCTCACATCGGAGGTGCCGAGGCGAACACACGATTCGCCGCGATCAACGATTAACTTTACGATGGCGACGAATCAGCATCCGACATGAAATTCGTGATCTATCCATGTCGATGAATCACTGAGAACGTTCCAGCGCGGAACGGAGCAACCCTCAGAGGGCGAATGGTGGCCGTTCATCGGCCAATGCGAATCAAGCCGGCATGGCTCTGCGGTGAGTGAGGACTGTGAAGTCGTGCCGACAGGAGCGACGGCGACCCACCCCGTCACATTCTCTGAGATGGACGCGAAGCTGTCAATTTCACGGGTAGTGAACTTGTGCAGTTACCCTAACAGATCGCAGGGGTGACCCGTGCGGGTCACTTTTGGAAGAACCCGGGGCTGGTAAATGGTGGTGAAACCTTTCGCTTTACGATGTTCATCAAGCGCTTCCTGGCTTTCCCAATGTTCGTTGATCACGAAGACTTTGGGATCGTGCTTCGAGTGATACAGTTCGAATCGGGCGCAACCCGGTTCCTGTCGCGACAAGTTGCCGTGTTCGGTCAACAACGCCGTGATTTCCGGCACATCCGCTTCATCAGTCACGGTCAGGATAATGTTCAAATACAACATGGTCGATTTCCTTATTCGGCGGAAGGTAGCCTCGATTCATTCGCCCTATTTTGGAGAGCGCGACATCAATTTTCGGCTGTAACATGGATGGAAAAATCCGAAGCAAGTGACCGCCAACATACCAGACGTCTCGTTTCGGGAACAGTTTCCGGTGAGAATATTCAGCGGGCGGGTTTTGAGGAAATTTCGACGGATTTGTATTTGACCCGTCTTCCATGTGACCTATGTTTGTGGAGCGGATCCCGGTGCTGCTGAATGCCGTCGGTGAGCGCTGACAAAATACACATGCCACTTTTACGGCATGGCAAGGAAAGCTGGGAGCTTTGAGGGGACCTTGCCATGCCGTTATTTCTTTCTTTGGCACGCTCACTTCAAGCGTCTATAATAACCTCGGTGTTCTTGAACATGCGTTACATGAAAGATTCAGATGCCGTACATTTATATCCCCATCATCTGCACTCCGGAAGAAATGATAGACGATGACGAAAAAGAATCAGACTGATAATACGATTTCGAAAATCCACGAAACGCGAGAGCGGATTTCGGATGCATTCGGCGGAGATATCGCCGCGATCTCTGAAGATGCGCGCCGGCGGCAGGAACAGTCTGGTCGTCGAACCGTATCATTCGCCAAGCGTCAAAAAAAAGCAGATTCATCGCAGGACGATAAGTAGCGAACAAGGCTCGGAATCGTTCGCTTCTCAAATTCGTAATTGCCCAAACGATCACAAATGGGTTTGTGAGACATCCATCAGACCATCTCGCTACCGATTCCTCTGCCACGCCCCCTCCTTCGTAAAGTTGTCCTCGACGATCGTCTTCTCGCTGAACTCGAACGTCCAGCTTTCTCCGGGGATGATATAGTTTCCTGCAAAGCGGTTGGATTTTTCCCCTGTAGTTTTCACGTGGCAACTCACTAATCCTGACGTGATCTGCACGCCGGTCGTCTCGTCCAGAAAAATGGTCCCGTAAAAGAAGCAGCAGTTGTCGATCGCCATGCCGTGCTCTACCGCTCGCGCCCAGAGAGCATATCGAGTGTTGTGATTGAACAGGCAGTTGGAGATCGAGCCGTGCGAGCCGTTCTCCTTGTCGACGATGATCATGCCGTCGGTGTTACCGCAAAAATTCGATGCGCTGATATTCGTGTTCCCGGCGTGTATGGCGCAGCCGGTCACGTTTTCGCGGCAATTCAGATGCGTCGCCGTGATGTATTCGCCGCGCGTGTCAAACGCGATGCCGATATAGTTCCCGCGCGCGACGAGCCGCTCAAGCCGTCCACCGTCGGAAAACGCAGCCTCGCCGAGATTCGTATGGCTGAACGCGAACCCGGTTCCGGAGAAATTGCGAGCCGTGACGCCGACGATTTCGAATCCCCAACAACCGGAGGTACTGAGTCCGATTTTTTTTGCATCTTTGCGCTGCTCCCATTTTCCGGTGCTCTCTCCCTCGAGAACCATGTCGCGTAGTTCCCAATCATTGACGCTTGCAATTTGGAAGATCGCATTGGCGGCCCCGGCGGGACGGATCACGGTCGATTTTCCCGCACCGATCACCGACACACCGGCAGGAATCTGGATGTCGCCGAAACGATAATGACCGGTACCGATGCGGACGATACCCGGCCCGGCGGCGAGCGCGCGGCGCATCGCACTCGAATCGTCTCGTGGCGAATCGGTTCCATCCGGATGACTGCCGTCGTCGTTCGCGAAGTCGCCGAGATTTCGTTCTCCGGGGATCTCGGCGTGCGATGACAAGCTCAAGACAAAGCCGTGAAAAAGAATCAACAGCAGCAAGATTGCAATTGATCGGGTCATCTCTATCCCTTCGGAGAATTGTGCTCAGAACATCACGGCGGAAGGAAATCGAGGACGCGACTCCCCAGAATGCTCCTGGTGGTCATAACCTCGTTTTTCACTTCGAAACATGGCACGCCGTCTGGGGATGCATCTCAGCACGCCGGGATCGAAATGACAAGCAAAGTCTGAGAAATTGGATGATTGGGGTGCGTGCGTTGAATGTGCCGATTTTGAGGTTTGGTCGGAAATTTCTGATTTTGCCGCGTTTCACCTCATCAGGGAGGGACCGCAGTTCCGATAGATGAAAATGCGTCTTTGCATCGCGAGTCTACAAAAATGTGAACAAATGATGTCATTCATCCGGCACAACTTGATCGGTTTGATCCGTCGCTGTCGCATCGCCTGGACAACTCCGAAGTCTCAGCGCGTGGGTCTGTGTGTCGTGCTTTTTCTGGGCGTCGTCGTTTGGGGATCGATCGTCGGCCGATTGCAAGTACAGGGGTTCAAGAATGAACTTTCGGAGTTGTCGAATGTGGTCAGTGCGGTTTCCTGGCGTCTGACATCTATCATGCGCCGGGGGAGGGTATCCGAAGCCTGCGTCAACGGACGCTGGGTGCAGGCAGGTGACCGCTTTCAGGCGATGGAGTTCGGCATATCTCCCGCCGAGGTCGTGAGCATCGATACTCATCGAGTGATCCTCCAACACGAGCGAACGCGCACAGTCCTCAGTATTCGGGACGAAGCCGATCCCTGGGAAAAATTCGAGGTTACGCCGTGAGCATGCCGACCAAACCCTTACAAATCGCATTCTGGTCGCTGCTATTCGGCTTTGTTTCGATCATGGCGTTGACTTTGCCGCGGATCGATCCGAGACCGATGGCGATCATCGCCGGTCAGGACTCGAGTTTGCCGTCATCGAACAAGGATGGCTCATCCGCAGCGAATCGCTTGGATGAAAGCCATCCGAATGATTCGTCTTACGCGCTCGGTTCCCCTGCACGTTCATCGCAGCAGATGATCGCGGTCAGCATGCCCGGTTCCGCGACGGACAACGACCATGTCGTCAATTCGCGTCGGCAACAGCGCGAAATTCGCGATGACGAGACCGAACCCGCGACGAAGGACTCCGATCCCCTGATTGAAATCGGGACGATCGTCATCCCCAGTCTCACCGGGCGGCGAAGCTCGAATGCCGCCGTCGGATTCGCAAGCGGCGATGCGGAAATCAACGATCAATTGACCGACGTCGAAAAGCGACTGGACTTCTTGCAAAAGCGATTGGATCACCTGCTCGCCTCGCAGGTTCAACATCAGACCGCCGAACTCGAAGCGATCACGTCGCTCGTCGATCAGATGCAGAACGATCGCAAAATCCTGAAACTCAAGCAGCAGCTTCACGACCTGCACGAGGAACGGCAGCAGTTGACGTCTACGACTTCTGACGACACAACTCTGAATGACGACGAGAATAGTGCTCCCGCCGAGGGCGATGCCCGTATTCCCGCAGCCGGTGATGAGAGTGCGGAAGCGAGCGATGACGGCGAATCGACATCGACCGACGAATTAACGAATGATGCTCCCACAGAGAGTTTCGTCGCACCGATTCCGGGTTCGAGTGACGGCTGGAGTTCGGTATTGAAGTCAAAGTCGGCGAAAGAGAAGTCCGCCGCCGCGACTCAATCACCTGCCGATACAAAGTCGCAGCCGGCGAATACCAAATCGCCGTCTTCTGAATCGAAGCCGTCGAGCGACCAGCCCGTTCAGCGGTCGCCGAAAATTGCAGATCGAAATCCCAGGGTCGGTGAGGGACAAGCGACGTCGCCGATCGACGATTCATCGGAGGTCGAACCGGTAGTTCCGTCGCTCCCGCTGGAAGCGCCGCCCCCGCCGACGTTGTCTGACCCTGCTTCGGAGACACCCGGTGTCAAGGACGAAAAAACTTCAGGATCGACGGACGACCATTCGTCCGGTGATGCACCGTCGATTCCTCCCGCAGAGGAGTTGACGATTCCCGTCCCTCCCGCAGATGACCTCGACGTCGCACCGTTCGATGGGACGACGTCCGACAATTCCGGATTCAAACTTCCCGGCAAATCAGTTCGCGGTCACGTGTCGCCTCGCTCGAAACAACCGCAGACGACCGTCGAACCGAACCCTGATAACTTTAAGGCACCCATTGAAGCCAATCGATCGTCGTCCAGGTTCCCAGTGCCTGAGGCGAGTTCAAAAGCCGAATCGAAAATGCTCGTTCCCCCGGTCGTCGAGCCGAAACGCGAATCGCGGATTCCGACGAATCCTGCGTCGATCGATGAACCGAGCTTTCTGTATCCGCCTGAGACGAGTTCGGGCAGGAATCACTCGCGCGCGGTGGATTCACCCTCGCGGCAGGTCAGCAATCGTCAAGTCACGCCCGCCGCTCCCGTCGCTGATCGCGACCTTCTCGGCGAATTCGATCTCGAAATGCGGATACTTAGCGTCCGCTTGAACAAGAGCGATGAATGGGGAGTCGACTGGAGCCGGCTCCGCACCGAAGACGATCGGCCGCTCGTCGATTTTTCTCCCATGGCTGATCCGTCGAAAAATGGATCGGGACTAGCGGTAGGTATTCTGCAAGGGAATGTGAATGAATTGCATAGCCAATTGCGTCGCACGAGCGGCGTCAAGGCACTCGGCCAAAAGACGCATCACTTGCACGACAATCAGCCGTTGAGAATTCTCGTGGGAACCGTCCATGCGAAAGATTTCGAGAGGAGCGACTCTGAGAAGTGGGCTCCCCCCCCGCCTGGTTCTGAGGGAGAGGAGATCCCGCAACACATGGAGAACAGCGATCTCATCGTACGGCCTGAATCGGTCGGCGAGAACCAGGTCCGGCTCGATTTGAAAGTCTCCGATGCCTCTCGCAGTGAACAGTCAAAAGTTGCATCGGTCGTGCTGACGCCCGGCGCGACGCTGGTCTGGGGAGGAATGATTTTTGAAGATTCGCGCATCGATGAACCGGAAACATCAATGCTCGAAAAATTGCCATTACTGGGACGCCTCAAAGTCGTAAAGCCCCGCGCAGCCGGTCAGCGGTTCGAACGGGTCGTGCTGCTGACGATCCGTCGGCGTGAAGCGGCCACTCATCAACAGACCTCTTTGACAACCGCCGCGCCGCGCTCAAGAGCGATGAATATCGCTCCTTCGGTGCAACAGCAGCAGATGTCGGGCCGCGAGTATGAGCTTGCCATTCAGCTTTATCAGCAGAATTCATTGGGACCGGCACTTCGCCATGCGCGGCTCGCACTCGAGTTGAACCCCGGCAATCGACTGGCTCAACAGTTGGTACAGCAAATCTCCACAAAGCAAACCGCCCGGCGATAGATCACTTCCCCCTGACTTCGGGTGGCACTGGCGGCTTGCCCGCCAGTGGTATTGTTTGTCGAAACACATTCGACGAAGCAGAGCTTGGGAACGAGGGGAGAACGTCATCGCGTCTGGAATTCGCGGGGTTTCCCGTCGGTGCCGATTTGCACCGTATACGATTTCCCGTCGGGGGCGACCGACAGGAGGATGTGAACCCCCTGGCAATTCGCCGTATCGGATGAATTGGCGATGAACTCCGCCGGCGTCTGCTCTTCGGGTTTCAATTTGACATTGCGATGCAATTGATACGAGGCGAGCAGCGACTCGACCTGCTTGAGCGTTGCCAGTGTCTTGGGGTTGCCTCCCTTTTCGGGGCCGTTGCACATGATGGTCACGCGCGGGTCGATGGCCTTGACCAGCACCGGGTTGTTGCTCACATCCAACCCGTGATGCGTCACCATGAAGACGTCGACCTGACCGAGTGGATTATTCGGCGTCACCAGTTGGGCTTCGACATTCCACGTCAGATCGCCGCAGCAGAGGTACTTGAAGTCGCCGAACTGGAACAGCAGGCTCAAACTGGCGGCGTTGTCGGATGTGTCTTCCGGTTGAGGTTCGTGTTCTTTCGCAAAGGGATTCGGTTCACCGTTGTTCGAAATCACCTGCCGGCTCGCCGTGACCACCGTCGCCGAGAGCGGCGTCTTGCCCGACTTGAGCGGCAGCTTATCCCCCGGCACAACGGCCTGCGAATTGTTCTGCGAAGCGGCCCGATAATTGACGATGCGGTCGGCGAACTTCGGATCTTCAACCAGACTTTCGGGGATGCCGCGGTCCCAGAAGTTCTTGATTTGAATCTCCGAGGCGAGGGCCGCGTGATTTCCGTAATGGTCGAGATGCCAGTGCGATACCACGGCGTGATCGAGATGCTTCAGGCCGGCGAGGTCGCGCGCCGCTTTCAGAATGCGGTCGCGATCCCGCCCGCCAAAATCGGGATATCCCGAATCGATCAGCGTCGATTCCCCCTTTGGCGTGACGATCAACGTCGCTGCCCCTCCCTCGACGTCGATGAAGTAGATATCGAGCCGTCCATCTTTCTCACCGGCGGTGAGGAAGGCCGGGGTGAACAAAGCGACGACGCAAGCAAGCGTCGAAAAGAGTGAGACAAAATCTCGTTTCATGGTGTGTTCCTTGATGGGGGGCAAGTCGAATACGATGGCATAAACCGCTAGCCGCGACGCGAAGGGTTTCCGTAGCGGAGCATTTTACAATGGTTATCGTGACACGATCGGCATTCGCTTTCAAGCGCAGGCTCGTCGCTCCCCTTGTTGCAATTACAGCCGGCTTCTGTGCGGCCGGATCAACGAAGCCTCTTTATCACCCACCCACTTGCGATTTCCAAATGTTGACTTGACGGGTGTCGAGTGCGAGGTTCTAATCGTGAGGAGTTGATCAACCGTCATAAAATGAGTCACGGTCATGGACACATTCACCTCACAACGACCGCCTCCCTTGGGTCTGTTCCCCGACCAGCCGACGCCGCGGCATTCGACGTCGTCATCATTTGCACGAGTCGTCAGTTTCCAAGGCAATTTCCGCCGCGATTCGTCGATGCGATATCACGAAGCGAGTCACTGCCCACATGTTCCGACATTCGTTCGCGACCCACTTGATAGAAGCCGGCTACGACATAAGAACCGTTCAGGAACTGCTTGGGCACAGCGATGTTAGGACGACGATGGTATATACTCATGTCTTAAATAAAGGTGGCCGAGGCGTCAGCAGCCCGGCTGATTTCAACATTTTGGGTTCCGAATAACGTGCGCACGTTATTCGGAATGATTCTGAATAAATACAAGTTAGGCCAGTGGAGTAGCGGATGGGTTGGCGTCAGACCGAACTCGCTCATTTCGGTGATCGACTCACATGGCTGGACGATTCTGCCGCCGCAAGGACGTACACGCAGGCGATTGAACATAATAGCCATGGCCACTATGGTTTGAAGTCAAGCAACTTTCGTCAGGTAGAGCGCCTCGACGTTGACACCACTAGCGACGGCGGTGCGGATTGGCTGACGGCCCGCGTTGGCTCTGGGCGCGTGCGGATCGTGTTCGGGAGATTGGACGTGTGTCTCGTCGATGCCTCGTTCTTTCTTGCCAACTGGCAGGACATGTTCTGCCCGTCAAGGGATGACGTGATCGTGCTACCCGAGATGGGCGACTGGGTGCTGTTCTACTGCCACGAAGATGAGTTCGAGTATGGAATCCGATCTCCTGCCTAGCATCTATATGGCCTCCCTCTGTCAAGAGAGCGCACGGTGATTGTGGTGAGGGGATTGAGAAATTCATCATCACAGGTATCGGTGGCAGAGGTCTGAGATTGAATTCAGCGAACGAACGCGGGGGTGGTGATTCGGCAAACGGTGTCGATTCGCAGTCGGCTGGCGGGTCAGCCGGTACGACGCACCAAACATCTATCGAGGCTCGGGCCGAAGTGGTCTTGCGACCAAGGCGGTTGTCCGGCAGGACGGAAATCCTGGCAGTCCACGGCTATGCGTCTGGGCCACTCGCCGACCGATCGCTCACTTTTTGCGGCGCCGGTGGGTTTTTCCCTGCTTCACCGTGGGATGAGGGTGATTCTTTACAGGCTTCGCGACGGATGTGTTATTGGCCGTCGATGATTTCGCATGTGCGGAATTGGGCGTTTGCGTTTCGGAGATTGTCTCCGAAACTGCATCTTCAAACGCCGATTCATCAGTCTCCGGCGAGTCGAACTCTGCGTCCAGCAACGCTGAAGACTCTGTCTCCCCCTGCGCGCCGAACTTCAGCCTCGAAAACGCCTTGAGTTCCGCGTTGAATATCTTGACCAGCGCGTGCAGACACGAAGCCACGACCGGAGCGACGAAAATTCCCGCCAGTCCCATGACCTGCAGTCCGCCGAGCACGCTGACGAGCGCCAGCAGCGGGTGGAGTTTCGCGTCGCTTTGCAACACGTAGGTTCGAATCACGTTATCGATGGTGCTGATGACGAGGATGCCGAATAACGTGAGCCAGGTCGCCGTCCACCATTCACCCTGATAGGCCATCCAGGCGGCACAGGGGCCCCAGACGAGCCAGTTGCCGGCGAGTGGAATCAGCGACATCCCCGTGGCCAGCAGCCAGAGGATAAAGAAGTGCTTGAAGCCGGCAATGTATAAGGCGATCGCCGTCAGTAGACCTTGACCGATCGCGGACAGGAACGTCGCCAGCACGACCGCACGGATCACGCTGTCGAATTTGTACCACAATTCGCGCTGATATTCCCCATGTACGGGAATCATCTCCTGCGTCGCCGCCAGCATGGCGGGTCCGTCGGCCAGGAAGAAAAACAAAGCGATGCTGAACATGATAAAGCCGATCAACCCCGCGATGATTGCGCCGAGAATGCCGAGGGTGGTGTTGACTGTAGTCCCTGCGACTTCACCAGCGAGATTGAGCGTGCGCTGCGAGAGCGACAACAGCGCGCCTTGCATGTTCGCTCGCAATTGCTCTTTGAGTTCAGCGATCTTGAGGTCCATCTGTTTGATCGCTTCCGTCCGCGCGACGTGACGGGTCAGTTCGGCATATGACTGTTTCACCGTGGGGGAGAGATTCGCGGGAATGCGATCACCGGGCTTCCAGGCTTCTACCGGAAGGTCGTCTGTTCGCGCAGAATCTCCGCGGGAGGGTTCGGAAACGATTTGTTCGTTGGCCGTTTCGTCGGCTAACTGCTTGCCGACGGTTGTCGACGTCAATGTCTCCCCTTCGCCGGCCGTTTCGGCTGAGGAGTTTTTCGCGGTGGATTCGAACTCCGGCTGCTCGTACCGGTCGGGATAAAACATCGGCAGCAGATGAGGCTCGGCGCGCGCGTAAAGGCTGTCGAATTCCATTTCGTGTTTGATCCACTCGATCGATTGGTCCCAGGCAGGCTGTGTCAACGCCTCCTGCGAGATCACGTACAATTGAGCGGCGGCGAGGATGGTTCCCACTGCTATCGGAACCAGAATCGCCAAAAGCACCACCGTCGTCGTCATTCCGGCGGCGAGCATCACTCGCTGCCCCGTCCGCCTCAGAAAGTAACGAAATAACGGCTGACAGAGGACGGCGGTGATTGCCGCCAGTAACAGAGGGAGAATGAACGGCGCCACGACCTGGAAAAACATCCCGCCGAGAAATACGATCAGCACCAGGAGTACCGATAACGAGATGATCCGAACCATTTGTCCTCCCAGAATGCACAACGGACACTCTTGGATGTATAATCTTCAGGGCACCGCGCCGAGATTTCAACGATCGGCCGATGCATTCACCGTGTCTGAAGTATTACGCTCGGGATCTCGGAGGGATGCGATTCATCGATCATTCCCCGGCGAACCCGGCCTATGACGCCATTGATCCACTTTTTAGAAACCAACTTATTCCATACTGTACTCGGTTTTGCTCGCGGTACAAAGGAACTTCGATCATGAAACGCTACATCATCAACCTCATGGCGGCGAACCAGGTCGGAATCATGGCCGCACTCACCGAGGCGCTGGATGATCTTAAAGGCGATATTCAGGAGGTCAGCCAGACCGTGATGCAGCAGTTTTTTACGATCATATTGGCGGCCGATTTCCCGGAGAAATGCAACTCCGCCGAAATCGTCTCGCATCTTAAGAAGGTCTGCTCCCCTTACCGCGTCGAAGTCACATTGAAGGAGCCGGCTCAAGAAAAGCTGTTCAGCTATCCGACCGAGAGCGTCGAAAAATATTTTCTGACAGTGACGGGACAGGATCAGCGCGGCATCATTCGAGAAATCGCCACGCGATTGGAAGAGGTCGGCATCGACATCACCGACTTGTACGCCGTCCGCGACGATCAACATCGTCAGTTCATGCTCGTGATGGAACTCGCCGTCCCGACCGGTATCGTCACGACGGAGTTGACGCAAGAACTGGAACAATTGGGGAGCAGCGTCGGGCTTTCGGCGGCGTTTCAGCACGAGAATATTTTTGCCGCCACGCACGATCTGCGACCGGTCCGTCTCGCATTTCTGATGCCTCCTAAAACGGTTCAACAGGGATGAATGATCTCTCGCAGGCCGTTGCACATCCATGACTGAAAATCACGCAATACTCGTTTCCACAGGAACGTTTCATCAATGATTCGTACAGAAGATATTCTCTCTACGCTACGGATGGTCAAGCAGGAAAATCTGGACGTCCGCACGATCACGATGGGGATCAACCTTTCGGGTTGCACGCACCGCGACCCCGATGAGATGTGCCGGCTCGTCCACGAGCGGATTCTCAAGTCCGCCGGCGAACTGGCGCAGACCTGTGCGCTCGTTTCGAGACGGTATGGAATCCCCATCGTCAACAAGCGAATGTCGGTGACGCCGATCGCCCGGGTGGCCGATGGGTTTACGCAATCGCAAATGCTGCAACTCGCCAAAACAATGGATCGAGCCGCCGCGGCGGTCGACGTCGATCTCATCGGCGGGTTCTCGGCGATGGTGCATGGCGGCATGACGGAGGGGGCACGCACGCTGATCGAAAGCCTTCCGGTGGTCCTCTCGCAAACCGAGCGCGTCTGTGCCTCGGTGAACGTCGCCACGAGCAAAGCGGGGATCAATATGGATGCCATATCCTTGCTCGGGAAAAAACTGATCGAAATCGCTGAAGCGACGAAAGAGCGCGGCGGTTTCGGAGCGGCCAAACTGGTCATCTTCGCCAATGCCCCGGAGAATAATCCCTTCATGGCCGGAGCGTTTCTCGGCGAAGGGGAACCCGATACCGTCATTCATATCGGAGTCAGCGGCCCGGGGGTCATCAAGCAGGCCCTCGAGCGGTTGTTGGAATCCCACCCCGAGTGCCGACTCAACGAACTCGCGGAAGAAATCAAGAGCACGGCCTTTCGCATCACCCGCGTCGGCGAGTTGATCGGCCGGGAAGTCGCCGCCCGATTGGGTGTTGCGTTCGGCATCGTCGATCTTTCGCTGGCCCCGACGCCCAAAGCAGGGGACAGCATCGGTGAGATCCTGCAATTGCTGGGGATCGATCGATTGGGGGCCCCCGGTTCAACGGCGGTCGTCGCCATGCTCAACGATGCGGTGAAAAAGGGAGGGCTGTTTGCCTCGTCATCCGTGGGAGGGTTATCGGGGGCTTTTGTCCCCGTGATGGAGGATTCCGCCTTGGCCGCCGCCGCAGAGGCCGGTTATCTCACCATCGAAAAACTCGAAGCGATGACCAGCGTCTGTTCGGTGGGGCTTGATATGATCCCGGTTCCGGGAGATACCTCTCCCGAAACGCTCGCCGCTCTCATTGCCGATGAAATGGCGATCGGCGTGTACAATCATAAGACGACGGCGACGCGGATCATTCCCGTTCCCGGAAAAAAAGCGGGAGAATTCGTCTCGTTCGGCGGGCTGTTCGGAGCCTCGGCGATCATGCCGATCCACAATTCGGGTCAGAGCAGCCGATTCGTCAATTACGGCGGAAAAATCCCCGCCCCGCTGCAAAGTCTGCGAAACTGATGTGTTCTTGTTCCCAAGCTCCGCTTGGGAACGCAAGTCTTCGAAGCTCTGCTTCGCACATTGTCACGCGGCTCAAGCATCTGGGTGTGGCCGGGTCGAGAGAGATCCTCGCCCCGTCATCTCGCCAGTTACTCCGCATCGTGATGAATGCCGACGATCGAGAATGCCGCCGTCGGTTGAGGTGTCGTTTTCAGTTTTCCGAGCATGGTTTCAATGTGTTCCAGTTGCTTCGAGAGAACTTTACGTTGCGATTTCCATTGTTCTTGCCAATTCTGATAGAGGTTCTGGACCTGATCGTGTCGTTCGCGGCTTTTCTCGAGTCGTTGTTGAATTTGCACCAGTGAGTTTCCTA
>JBJXGP010000256.1:0-19541 GCA_046160425.1 Planctomycetaceae bacterium | reverse complement strand
CAAACCGCGCTGATCAAGATCGCGGATCAGCATCGAATAACTGTGAGCGAAATTCGGCAGCAGATACTCTTTCAATCGTGGATAATGATTTGCGTGCGTATCCCACGCGCTGCCGCCGAAGGGGTCGAACGGATCCCAGAAGACGCTGATGAATTTCCCTCCCGCTTCGACAAGCCGGCGGGCTGCGAGGCACGACTGGCCGAACAGCGTCATGCCGTAGGCTTCGCGCATTTCGGGGGTTTCCCGCTGCACGTCGATCGCTCGCCGCAGCACGCTCGAGGAGAGCAGCGAATAGGCTTTGGACTGATGGTTGTCGTATGTCGTCGTCGTGGCGATGCGGTCCCATTCCTTGCGCGTCCGGTCGAACTGTTCGAGGAGCGTGCGCCTCATGCCGAAGCGTTCGGCCGAGACGCCGTCGCGGAGTTCGCAATCGGGTGAGAGTTGAAATCGTCCGTCGGAGGTAACGCCGCCGAACGGGTCGTAGACCTCTTTGGTCTGGCCGTCGTTGAGCTTCGGGGCGATCTTCGTCCCCTTGCCGGTGAAGTCGGTCCAGACGGGATCGTGGGCAGTCCCTAAAAATGCGGCGTATGGCCCGGCGAGTGGAGAAATGTCGCACTTCGAACCGGGGAGCCAGGGGAGGCCGATGTTTCGCGGGATGTCCGGGAGTTGGCCGGGATGCTCGCGTTCGGCGAGATAATCGATCACCGAACCGATGTACGGCCAGTGCATGCCGTCGCGCGGCGAGAATTCGATCGCGGGGGTGTAATCGACCATCCCCGTGACCGCATAGGCGAGGCCGTGCAGCGGATACGGATGCGTCATCGAACGAACGATCGTCGTGCGATCGAGAATCTGTGCGGTCTTCGGCAGCAGTTCGCCGATGGAGACGCCGGGGAGAATCGTGGGGATCTCTTTAAGCTCCCCTTGAATTTCCGCAGGGGCCATCGGCTTGGGATCGAACGTTTCGTGCTGCGGAGGCGAGCCGTACAGAAAAATGAGAATGCACGACTTCGCCTTGCCGAAATGCGGTTGATCGTCGGCGTCATCGGCTTGCAACGATTGCAGACGATGCAAGGCGGTGAGCGAAAGCCCGAATGCACCGAGACCGCCGACTTGCAGCCAGTCGCGGCGCGACAAGCCGTCGCATAATCTGGTGTTGCCCCCCTGAATGCGGATCATCAACCGGCTCCGAAATGCTTTTGATCAATCGCTAAATATTTCGCGGGGAAGGTTTTTTCCCGCTTCTTACCGACTATGATCGTCATACCATTACTGTATCGTCAGCCGGGATGTTTGGCCATTCCGAAATCCGATCAATCTGAATTCCGATCCCAGGAAGGATCCAACATGTTCCCCATTCGGGATACCATTCCGAGTCGACATATGCCGGTGGCGATGGGTGGGCTGATCGTCGCGAACGTGCTGGTGTTTTTTCTCGAACTTCAGTTGCCGCCAGGGGCCATCGAAGGGTTCTTTCATCGTTACGGCGTCGTTCCCAATTTGATCGCCGACCCC
Source organism: Planctomycetaceae bacterium (assembly GCA_046160425.1). Lineage (GTDB taxonomy): Bacteria > Planctomycetota > Planctomycetia > Planctomycetales > Planctomycetaceae > JAQCEJ01. The sequence continues at coordinate 18,026 of JBJXGP010000256.1, read as the reverse complement.
GGCGGGGGGAAGGGACCGCAGATCTATGTGACGCTGCTCACCAGCATGTTTCTGCACGGCGGCTGGATGCACTTGATCTCGAATATGTGGATGTTCTGGATCTTCGGCGACAACGTCGAAGACCGGATGGGAGTGATTCGCTTTTGCGCGTTCTATCTGCTCTGCGGATTGGTCTCGGCGCTGGTGCATGTCGTATCTAACATGAATTCCGGAATACCGACCGTCGGCGCATCGGGGGCCATCGCGGGAGTCATGGGGGCGTATTTCGTACTGTATCCGCATGCGCGCATCCTGACGTTGATCCCTCCGTTTTTTGTCCATATCCCGGCGGTGATATTTCTGGGGATCTGGTTGCTGACACAGATATTCAGCGGCACCGCGGAATTAGCCGATCCTCAAGCCGTCGGCGGGATCGCCTGGTGGGCGCATATCGGGGGATTCGTTTCAGGCATGCTGCTCTGCCGCGTCTTCGCACAACCGGCGACGTCACATCCGTGGCCTGAGAAGCGTTCGCAGGGGGTGATTATGCTGAATGACGACGATTATCGCGTGCGCTGAGTTATAGAATGGCCAGCGGGTCGCGACGGGATTCGAGCGTTCCCCGCGTGACGCCGACGCGGTTCAAGGCGCGCAATTGCGTCCAGACTTCGGTCCCGCTGATTTCGCCGCAGAGCAGCGATCGATAGAGTTCGATCAATCGCGGAATCTCCGTTTCGGTGTCATGCAGGAGTTCGATCCGATAATCGGCGATCCCGTGCGACTGCAACGTGGGGACGATCTCGGCTCCGCTTTGCGGTACGGCGTTGAACAGCGTGTTGCGACAACCGACGTCGGCGGTCAAGAGATGTTCCATGCCGATCTGGTCGCGCAGTTTGACTTCGTGAACGTCGCACGGCCTGCCGCAGTTGGTCTTGTTCGTTCCCGGAGAAAGAACCGCACAGAACACGCAATGTTCCATATGGAACATCGGCATGTGCTGGTGGATGACAATCTCCCACCACGCCGGGGGAACCATCTTGACGACGTCGAGAAGTTGATCGCGATTCATATCGTATGAAGCCGTGACCCGCATCGCCCCGCGGTCGCGCAGGTACTGCACCGTCAGTTCGTTGGTCGGGTTGAGCGAGAAATCGGTGACGAACGGAATTTGCCGCGACGCATAATGATAGACGGCTCCCAGATTGCGGACGAGAATGCCGTCGGCCCCATGTTTTTCGAGAGCGCGAAAGATGCCCGCTTCCCCCGGCTTTTGAATGCGAGGAGTGGCGAGAAAAATTTGCGCATCCCGCTTATGCGCCATGCGGACTGCGGCGCGATATTCGCGGATATCCTGAAAATCGACATACAGATGGCGAACCCCCGCGTCGAGAACCGCCGGAAGTTGCGACAACTTGCGGCATAAGATCCACAACGTCGACGATCGTTCGATATCGGCCGACGTCGATGCCGCCGGGAGCGCAGCACGAAAGCCGGCGAGAACCGGGTCGTCCGCGATGCGCCGTGATGCGGGAGTCATCGACAAAGTTTCCAGTTGTCCGATCAGTTGCTTGCGTAACTGCGACAATACGCTCAGCGGAAGCATCGGCTCATCGATGATTCGGGCCGTCAATGTTCGCAGTTCGAAGACCGTTTTGCCCAATCGGCTCATCTGTTCGCGGAGCAGTTCTTCGGTCAGCGGATGTTTCTCCGCTTTGGCCAGCGGTTGATCCGACGAAACCGTACACGTCAGTCCCGTTTCCGTCCGTGCGGTCAGGGAGATCGGTTGACCGGTCTCGGCGGCGACGTCGATGTCGAGCGGAATCCGCCGCTGCATTTGTGAACCGGTGAATGTTTTTCGCAGCCGTTTCGTCAATTGAGGATCGTCGGTTTTCCACAACAACTGGCCGCTGCGGATTCGCGAGAAATCGAGGTCATCCCGCCCCAGTTCGATTTCGACGATCCCCGACGAAATCAGCTCATCGATGACCTTGCCTTGGCGAATAACGGCGTAGACCCGTCCCCCTTGTTCTTCTTGTGCGAATCGATCTCCTTCGAAAACGATCCCATCGCCGCGCGACAGCGGAGCGGCGAGTTTTACGCCGATTCTCTGACCGCGATGCGATTGCACCGTGCCGAGAAATATTCCCCGTTTGGCAGAACTGACGGCGGGAACCAGTTTCTTGTGGTCGCAGCCTTCCAGCCAGCCGTGCGAAAATCCGCGGGAGAACGAGAGTTCCATCTCCTGAATCTCTTGAGCGGTGAAGCGAACCGGTTGGCCCTTCATCGCCTCGTCGATGGCTTGGCGATAATGGCTCGTGATGTTCGCGACGTATTCGGGAGTCTTCAGCCTCCCTTCGATCTTGAAGCTGACGATCCCCGCGTCGATCAATTCGGGAATCAAATCGAAGGCGGCGAGATCCTGCGGACTGAGCAGATATCGCTGATCGCCGAGGTCGCGATCTTCTCCGTCGCAGATCAACTCATACGGCATGCGGCAGGCTTGCGCGCACTGGCCGCGATTGGCGCTGCGCCCGCCGAGCGATTCGCTCGTCAGGCATTGACCCGAATAGGCGACGCAGAGCGCCCCGTGTACGAAGACTTCGAGCGGCACGTTCGATGATGCGCGAATTTTGCGGATCTCAGCGAGCGACAATTCGCGGGCAAGCACGACCCTTTCGATCCCCAGTTCGTCGACCGCCCGAATGCATTCGGCGCTGGTGAGCGTCATTTGCGTCGAAGCATGGATCGGCAGATCGGGTGAGATGCCGCGAATCAAGCGTGCCGCCCCGAGATCCTGGACCAGGACGGCGTCGACTCCCGATTTCGCCAGCGCGCGGACGGTCTGTTCCAGCTCTTCCAGTTCGCGGGTGAAAATCAGCGTATTGAGGGTGACGTAACCTTTGACCCCGCGATGATGCAGATCCCGCATGACGTCTTCGATTTCGGCGAGCGAAATATTCGCCGCCCGGGCGCGGGCGTTGAACCCGCTCATCAAGCCGAAGTAAACGGCATCGGCCCCGTTCTCGATTGCTGCGCGGATGCAGTCGCGGTCTCCCGCCGGTGCCAGCAATTCAGGTTTGCGCCTATCCACCGGATGAACAGCATGGGAATTCGAATCGGTTGTCGCGTTCATGACGGGTTCAGTTACCATTTCTCATCGACAACAGAATTCCGTAAACCACGACGGCGCCCACCGCGAGATTGCCGAACAGGAGAACGTTGCGCGACGAAGCGGAATGCTGTCGCGAAATGATTTTGACCAGCGTTAACACGACCGCGACCACGAGGAATTTGAACCATAACATCCCCTTGAGTCCCCAGTGATCGATAAAAAAACCGGCGATCGGGTTGACCTCGGTTAAATGTCCCGATGCCATGCCGAGATAGGTAATCACGACGTCGATGACGTTGAGCAACACGAACAGCATCGACAACCCGCGATGAGGAAACGGTCGAACCAGAAATTCATCCAACCAGCGCTGCACGATCCACGGCTGCTCAGGGGACGGGTTCGACACGTTCAATCACTTTCCGATCGGTAGGTCTCGATACCGGGCGTCAGTACGCTCGTTACAGCTCTCGAATGATCCTTAACTCGCAATGATCTCGCGAATGGTTTCCAGGTGTCGCGGAATCGCCTCGCGCGGTTCTTCCTTGGCTTCGTATTCCAGCACCAGATATCCGCGGTATCCCGCCTGCTTCAGGATGCCGATCATTCGTTTCATATCGGCCGGTTGCGTTGCCTGCCCTTCGGGTGTGATTTCAACTTTAAGCTGAGCGTTGACCGTGTATGGGGCGATCTGCTCCAGCGAGGCGTATGGATCGGACGTCTTGAAGTTGCCCCCGTCGAAATTCACGCCGAACCACGGCGAGGGTTTGACGGCGGTGATGATCTTGAGCATGTGTTCGGGAGTCGCCGTGATTCCGCCGTGGTTTTCCAAAGCGAGCACGACGCCCTTGGTCGCCGCATACGCGACCGCCTCATCGATCACCGAGACGCAGCGTTCGCGCGCCGCCTCTTCGGTATCTCCCTGGGGGATTGTCCCCGCGAAGATGCGAATGACCGGTGCCCCCATCACGGCGGCGTAGTCGATCCACTTGCGGGTGTAAATCAGTTGATCTTCGCGGGCTTTCGAATCGGCGACGCAGAAGTCGTTGCCGATCGCCGTCCCCGAGATATCGAGACCGTATCGGAAACAGAGTTCCTTGATGTGCAGGAGGTCGTCCATCGTCGTTTCATACGGGAAGTAATAACTCGTCAACTCGGTCCCGTCGAGATTCATATCGACGCAAAACTGCACGAAGTCATCCAGATTCATCTTGGCTTCGCCTTCGAATGGCTTACCGAGATTGAAGGGGAGGTACCGATGGAACGAATACGCCGCCAGACTCAGTTTGAAGTGATGCCCCCCGCCCCGTTTCGGCGGTTCAGCCGCGGATACCTCCTGTGGTATCGTTAGGATACTGCCTCCGGTCAATGCCGCTGCCGCCGATAGAAAATCGCGCCGAGAGAAATTGATGTGTGACATGGAACGACTCACTTTGGGAAAAAAACTGGTTTGGGGATCGCTCGTAACGAAGCCGGTTTCAGTGTAATAATCGATTCCGACAGTCTACAGAGTTCATGCCCGATACGATACACTACCGGGGTGGCGACAGAGAAGTTTCAGGCACGATGAATGGGCCGACTACGCCCTCTAAACGTCTTCCCAATTCATAACAGTCGGATAATCTGGGAGCAAAAGCAACATGAAATTAGCGGGAAAAAATGCACTGGTGACCGGGGCTTCTCGTGGGATCGGGCGCGGCATCGCCGTGGCTTTGGCGCGCGAGGGGGCAAATGTGGCGATCAATTTTCGTTCTCACCCCGACGAAGCGAAAGAAGTCGCGAAAGAAGTTGAGTCGCACGGTCGCAAGGCGCTGTTGCTGCAAGCCGACGTCAGCGATCAGGCCGCCGTCGAACATATGGTCACTGAGACCGCGAAGACGTTCGGCAGTCTCGACCTGTTTGTCTCCAACGCGGCGTACAGCGATCGCCAGTTGATGGTCGAAGCCGACCTGGAAGGCTTCAAGCGAACCGTCAACGTGACGATGTGGGGAGCCTTCTGGGGCGTGAGGGCCTCCGCCTTGCAGATGATCAAGCAGGGGAAGGGGGGAGCAATGGCGATCATCAGTTCGCCGCACGCCTTGATGGCCGTCCCTACGTCGATGGCGTACAACATGTCAAAAGCGGCGATCGATCACATGGCGCGGACGGCGGCCATCGAACTCTGCTCGCATAAAATCCGGGTGAATATCGTTCATCCCGGTTGGATCGATACGCCGGGCGAACGAAAATTCTTCACCGACGAACAGATCGCCGAGGGAGAAAAAACGCTCCCCCTGGGGCGTATCGGCCAGCCCGAAGAAATCGCCACCGGCGTCGTATACATCCTCAGCGACGAAGCCGCCTACATGACCGGCAGCACGCTGACCATCGATGGCGGCGTACTGCTCCCGTGGTGGTCGAACCGCTCAGGAGGGGAACTGTAACGGGGAATGCAGATCGGGAGATGGGGTGATCGGGAGATAGGGAGTTGTCTTCAAGTCTCCCCCTCCACCTCTCTACCCCTCTTCTGCTTTAGTCCCCACAATCACCGAGTACCCTTTCGCGGGAATCTCGTTGACGTTGTCGAACATCTCCGACATCCGCTCGACGAACCAGTTGGGTTGCTTCGTCACCATCCAGACGCGCCCGCCGGGACGCAGGGCGCGAGAGGCTCCCTGGAGAAAAATCTCCGCGATCCGGTAATTCGAATAATACGGCGGATTCCCGACAACCACATCGAACTCTCCCTGCGGTTCGCACACGGCGTCGGCGTTGAGCGATATAACGATGTTGGTGATGCCGTTGATTTCGGCTCCGCGTTGGGTGCATTCGAGTGCTCGCGGGTTGGAATCGATGGCGAGGACCGTGACATCGGGATGCCGCAGCGCTGCCGCCATGCCGACCGCGCCGCTGCCGCAACCGATGTCGGCGACGCGGTTCCCCGGCGCGATTTCCATCACGCTCATGATCGCGCGTGCTCCCGCATCGACGCGGCGATGGCAAAAGACCCCCGGCCTCGTGACTCCTTGAATCATCCGTCCCTGATCGCGGAACGCGAACTCCGCCCGGAAATTTTTGACCTTCTTAATCTCTTTGGTTTTCGTGGCGATGTACGTGACCCCTTTCTTGGCAGGGATCTTCTTCACCTTGGGAAAATACCGTTTCAATTCTTCATGCAGCCAGTGATCGCGCGGATGATCGACTGCCGTCCACAACTGCCCGCCGATTTTCAGGCGTTGAACGCCGGTCTGCAACCAGTCGCGTGTCAACTCGCCGTCGCCCGATTTCTTGACCGGGATCACGACCATATCGGCTTGTCGTTCAGGAAAATCCGCCGCGCAGAGAACCTCGATTTTGTTGTTCGAGGCCCCTTCGTCCACAGATTCCAGATCGACATCGATTTCGAGGTCGTCATCGTCATCGACCCAGAATTGATCGAGAAACGCCTGCATCTGCTCGGCGAGAAAGGAGTCGAACGCGCAGCAGGTGACATGCGAACCGGGAATCTGGCTGGCGAGCGAGAGGGCAATCTGTCCCCGTCCGAGCGACGTACACAACACGACGGGATCGGCAGGAAGGGTAGGAGGCTGGAGCGACAACTGCTCTTCGAGAAGCTCCTCGGCGATCGAGGTCCGCAGTTCGGGATCGATCTTTTTTTCCGACTTGCGACCGCGTGATTTTTTTCGGGAAGGTGACGGCATAAGCGAATTTCGTTCTCATGAGTGACGAAGCAATCGAATCTCTCCCCCAGTATCCGGATTTGATCCGAATTCCGCCAGTAAGTGACCAGTTGACTCCGCCGCCGCGGAAAAGTATGCTGCTGACTTGCAAGTAGAACCCGAATGCGGCGACGGGTGCGTGATGCACGTATCGCGAACCCGACACGTCTGTTAGGTGTCGATGCGTCGTGAGCGATTTGCCGGCATGAGAGTTCAGACTGCAAAATTCTGCCCGGTAGTGTAACGGTAGCACGAGTGACTCTGGATCACTTAGTTAAGGTTCGAATCCTTACCGGGCAACTCAAATAAGGCCTTGTTGCGACACACGTTGCAACAAGGCTTTTTTCGTCTGGAATTGCTTGTCAGGAGTGCGTGCAACGAACAGGCAACTTCCCTCGTCGATTTTGAAATATGCCTATCCATCGGCTATCGGTAAACGACATTTCATCCGCCAGTCGCCGACAGAATAGACACCGGCTTCGTGACCGGCTAGTCTTGATGCGTGCGAAGTCAAGGCTTGGTTCCCCTTGCGCCGGCTTCGCGTTCTCTGATGGACTGAGCGTTCAAGAGCCTATTTCACGGCATCACATCGTCATGCCCGCATTTCACACTGTCGAACATCCGGCGGAACTGCTGACTTTTCTTTTTGCCTGTCGCCCTGAGGTGAAGAGGACAAAGATTCGGCAGTGGCTCAAGTACGGGTCGGTTCAAGTCAACGGAGAGTCCATCACACGTTCCAACCACCTGCTGCACGCCGGGGATCAGGTTTCGATTTGCGCCAAGAATAAGGATCGCGCAGAAACTCTGTTGCCACCGGGAATGAAAATATTGCTTGAAGATGCATCGATAATTGTCATCGAGAAGCCCGAGAATCTGTTGAGCATGGCCAATGCGACGGAACGGGACAAGACGGCCTATGCGATTCTGACGGACTACGTGCGCCACGGCAATCCTCTGGGTCCGGAACGGGTGTGGATCGTCCACCGGCTGGACCGTGAGACCTCCGGGCTTATGGTTTTTGCGAAGACCGAGGTGGCGAAACGCACGCTGCAAGCCGATTGGCACAAGACCGAAAAACGCTACCTGGCTATTGTGGAAGGAGGTCCGCCGGCTGACCACGGCGTGCTGACGTCATACCTGGATGAGAGCGGCCCCTTCAAGGTCTACAGCGCCCCTTCCAGCGAGCGGACACGCCTGGCGATAACTCATTACCGGGTGCTGAAGCGATTCGCGACGCGCGCGTTGATCGAACTGACGCCCGAGACGGGTCGGCGCAACCAAATCCGCGTGCATCTGGCCGATGCGGAATGTCCGATCATCGGCGATCGAAAATACGCGGCTCAAACGAATCCCGCCCGGCGACTGGGATTGCACGCAAGCTCCTTGCAATTCAACCACCCAATGTCTGGAGAACTTCTCAGATTTGAATCCCCTCTGCCACAGGATCTGGCTCGGCTGCTGTGACCTGTAAGCGTGCGCATTCCGGAACGCGAGCCTGCTACACGAGCCGGGTGGTTTATCCACCCGGTGTTTTTTCTGACGATTTTTAACTTCCCTGCTGGTCAGGCCACGAGCGGCACACTTTTTCAACGGCTTGCAAACTCGCAGCCGGCCGTGTGATCGTTTCGCGGAAACACAGCCACCACACCGATCGAGCATACTGGCCCCAGACTGGGACTTGTCCCAGTATATGCTGCTGGATACCTTAATAGAAGTTGCGGCCGATCGAATCATTTAACCACGTAGAAGGAGTGTGCATGGCGAAGCAGCAAAAACTACCCCGGATGAGCCGCGTTGAGTTCTTTCGCTTTCGGGAAGACGAGTTGGCTTCTTCGCTTGCAAGTGCGATCACCGCCCATATCGATCGATTTCCCGATACCGAGCTAACCGATCATCACGCAGCAATCTCGGCATGGTCCGCGGCGGCGATCAATGTGCCAAACGGCGGGTTCACTCAGTTCTTCTACAACCATCGAGGCGATCATGGAGTCAAGGAGCTGGCGGCCTTGCTCGATGTACTCGACTTATCCAAGGCAGCTACAATCCTTCGCGATGCGTCTGCCGTTTACCGACAGCACCGGCACAAGTTTGAGGTAAGCAATCCGTGGGACGGGCTCTTCGGCAGCATTGAGGCATTCGACAAGCTCGAGCGATCCTTTGTGAATATCATGATTCGGTGCAATCATGCGCTCGATCCGTGGATCCGCGACCACGTCGTGGAGTTGGCGACGGACGAAACGGGAGCACCCATCAATGCAAAGTTCACCGGAACCATTGAGATTTTCTACCCGAACGGTCTGGTCAAAGAATCATTGGAGGTAAAGAATGGCAAACCTCATGGAGCCTATCGTGAGTACTTCGAAGATAGCAGCATTCGAGATAGTGTGTTCTACAAGGCAGGCAAGATCTCCGGGGACTTCTGGCCCAGTGGACAACTGAAGCGAAAGGAATCCAAACAAGGGAATCATCGAATCATCGAATGGTTTTATCCAAATGGCGCGATCCAGAAACGCTACATCATGGATAAGGACGGCGATGTTGCCGAACCGATTCGCTTGTTCCACGAAAACGGACAGTTGGCGGAAGAACTCACCACTGACAAGGGCAAGAAACGCGGGCCTTGGCTGAAGTTCTTCGACGATGGAACGCCTGAGCTCCATGCCGAGTACGTTGCCGATGAACAGTTCATCGTACACAACGCCTGGAATGAGAAGCGCAAGCAAGTCGTCAAGGATGGCACCGGGATCTTTCGAGATTATCCGGCTGACATCGACTGGGCGTACGACGTCTTCTTCGAGAATGGCTGGCCGCGTGAATCGGAACTGAAGGACGGGATCCCGCATGGAAAGGTGACAACTTACCGTGACGGTGTGATCTGGAGCATTGACTACTACGTGCATGGCAAGCCAGACGGCGAATCGACGACCTATTGGGATAATGGGCGAGTTCGCTCGGTAACGAATTTCGTCAAGGGAAAAGCAGGGAAATCAAAGGAGTTCCCCAAGTTTGATCATCCGATTCCTGCTGTCGTGCTCAGCGTCGAAGCCGACGAAAGACTCTACACGGCCTGGCAACACATCCGTGTCGAGGAGTATCCGCGTGCGCTGAACCTGAAAGAGATTCAAAAGCAGTTGAAGGTGCCCCAATTCCTGCGTGAAGTGCATGAGCGCAACCTTGCCGGCACATTGAAGAACGACTACGAAGATTGCAACACCTTCAACGACGGCATCGCCTACTTCCTGACAGTAGACGTAGCGGGCAAAGTAACAGCCGCGACAGCTAACGGCAGCGGCGTTTATTCCGGCGGTGAGTGGGACACCTATCCCCCGCTGCTGCGAAAACTTCGCTTCGCTCCGGGTTGCATACGCGGTCGAGCCATCGAATGTCGAGTGCTTGCGCGAGTAGACCATAAGTTTATTGAGCGGGAATGTTAGCCGACCGACCTGAGGATTTTTCTTCGCCCCATGTTTCGCGTGCCGCCGGGAACTTCCTATCCCCTTCAAAACGCGGCCGCATGTCTGCCCGATCTCGCATCTCCGGCGGCGTCGAACTCTCCGGTAGGGGCGATGCGGATGATGCTGGGGGCCCACAATGCGCCCGATTCCTGGACTTGATGTCCCAAGGCCTCCAACGCCTTGATCGTGGTGGACGCGGCGTCGGAATGGATTAACAGGCTCCCCAACTCCGGCGGTGAGTGGCGGAACGAACCTAGATGGTGATTGGTCCCAAAACGGAGGGCCTGCATCGACTCGGGTGCGTTGAGTCCGAAATCGATCTGGTTGAGGACTGCCTGCAAGGCCGCCTGATCCTGGCCGTCGCCTCCTGCAACGCTCACGCCCAGGACCGGTCGGCCATCCTTGAGAACCAGTGTGGGGGTCAGCGTGATGCGCGGCCGTTTGCCGGGGGCGATGCAGTTGGGATGCCCCGGCCAGGTGTTGAAGCTTTGAAGTCGCGACCCCAGCCAGATGCCGGTGTCGCCGGCCTGCACGCCGCTCCATCCGCTGGGGGTCGCCACAACCATGTTACCCCAGCGATCCGCCGTGACGCAGGTCGTCGTGTCGCGCACCGGTCCTGCCAATCCTGTGCGTGCCTCTTTTTCGGTCAAGAGCGCCTGATTGCGACGAGGGTCGCCGGGACGCTGAACCAGCGAGGCGCGTTTCAGGTCAATCAGCGGACGCCGCAAATCGGCATACGAAGAGGTCAACATCACGTCGATCGGCACATCCGCGAATAATGGGTCGCCATAATAGACATCGCGATCCGCCAGCGCCAGTTTCATGGCCTCCAGAGTCACATGAATGGTCTCAGGCTGGTTGTGCCCCAGTTTCGCGAGGTCAAACCCTTCCAACAGCGAGAGTGTTTGCAGCAGATACGGACCCTGAGTCCAAACGCCGCATTTGTAGACCACATGTCCGCGGTAGCCGATCTGTAGCGGTTCCTCGATGCGGGTCACATGCGTCGCGAGGTCTGCGTAACGAATCAGGCCCCCGTTTTGCTCACTCCACTCGGCCAATTCTCGTGCCAGCGGGCCGCGATAAAAGTAATCTGCGGCGAGGCGCAGGCCACGGCTGCGATCGGATCCCCCCTGGCTTTCCGCTTCAATCAATCGTCTCAACGAGCGGGCTAAGAGGGGATGCCAATCGGCTTCCGCCCGGTCCAGCAAGCGCAAAGTGGGTTCAGCGACATCCGCGAGCCGGAGCGTTCCATAGCGGTCGAGCAAAGTGATGCAGGTATCAAACGCCGCAGGAACGGCTGCCGGTTTGACTCCATTGGTGGGAATGCCCCCGAGCGTGTCGAAGTACTCGCGCGTCGCCAGACGCGGGGCCACACCTTGCCCTGACAGCACCTCGACGACGTTGCGGCGGGCGTCGTAGACAATGATGGGGACTTCACCGCCAAAGCAAAAGCCACCCGAATCGGTGACGCTGAGGGCCAGAATCGTCGCGGCTCCCGCATCGGCGGCATTGCCTCCCCGCTTGAGGATTTCCATCCCTGCGGCGACGGCCTCGGCACCCCCCGCGCTGACGGCACCCTGTTGACCGGTGCCGGTCGATCCCGGCAATTCATCCGCTGCGGTCAATCGCGAAGAACTGGAAACCAAGGTCCACCACAAGGCCGCAGCGAGCCAGCCCAACAGACATCGATGCAGGATCATGGGGGAGTCTCCAGCAGTTAGAACATTGGGATTGTCGTTCTGCGATGATAGACAACCGCAGATCGAATTGCCAGCGGCGCGCATTATGGCCTGACTGGCCGTTGGAAAAGTGTACCATTGCCGGCTTGTCTGGAAGTGAAGTTCATAACCGGGGGAAAAAGACCGGGTGGATATACCACCCGGCTCATGAAACTCAGTTGTCAAAGCACAGCACGGCGACTTGCATAAAACTGTGCGATCTCCCGCGGAAATATTGAATCAAGGTGCCGCCGCTTCGAGTTTGCGATCGAGTTCGATCATAGGTTGCTGGCTGACTTGCAGATTTCCTTCATGGATGCGATCCAAATCGGCGATCATGCCAATCACGATGGAGAAAGACAGGGCCAGAAACAAACTGATCGCGATATCGCGCTTGCCTGCGCGTCCGAACTGATAGCCCACGGCAGCCATTGAGAAGATGGAGACTATGTACAGCGCCAACCAAATGACTGTGGGAATGCGATAATGCGCGACGACCACTCGCTTCGTGTGGAGGTCGATCACCTCGTTCAGCGAACTGACGAACAAGGCGTGCATCTCGGAGCTGCTGTCCTTCTTGGCCACGAGTAGCGCCTGCGACCAAAGTTCGTCCTGCAGCACGTCCGAACGTGCAAGGACTTGCGGCAGATTCTGAGGCTGCTTCAACACGTCCGCTCGAAGATGCACGTACTCGCGCAGACGTCGGCGGATTTCGACTCGTTCGGGATCCGGGACCATCCCCGCGCGCAGATAACAGGTGCCGATCGCGTTCACTTCGTCGAGCAGCAAATCCCGCCGGGTTTCAAACCGGCTGGCGGTCATCCCAAAGGTAAACGCCAGAAGAAAAGCCAGCAGTCCGAGCGTGCCGCCGATCACCGAACCGATCGGAGCATCAATCCCTTCGTCGGATTCCCGCTTGCGGTACACGGCGAGACGATATCCCCCCTCAATGACCAGCAGCACCAGCACCAGTGTGGCCGCGAACTGCACCCACAGCGGAAGATATTCGATCAAGGTTTTGCTCTGCATGATGATTCGTTTCACCAGGGGTTTTGTCGATTCACTTGCTATCGATCGTTTTCGTGAACGGCTTCCACGCGTCCTGTCCGGATGGCTTCCACGAGGGCCGCATGGTCGCGTTCGGTTTGGTCGCCATAGGCTTCGGCAAATTCGGCAAGTGCGGTGGCGAAAGCGTCGGATTTGCCAATGTAGCCCGCAATTTTGGCGATGTCGCCGGTGCGTGCGTGCGTGCGTGCCAGCAGCGCTCCACAAACCCAAGCCCAGAATTCGAACGGTTCGCCGGTGAGATATTCGATCGGCATGGATGCCTTGAGGTTTTTCATCTGCCGCACGAAATAGTGCCTGCCGTCAATGGTCGTGTAGCCCAACAGCTGATCGCCTAACGATTGCAAGGCACGTTGAAAAACAACGGTTCGCCATCCTTCGTGGTTGACCCGATATTCGACCGGCGGCAAGTACGACGCGTGAGCCGGTGCGATCGCCTCTTTGACTTGCAGGAACAGCGGATCGTCATCGCCGTTGCCGAACAGCAGCACGAGATACGCGCGCATTCCGACGCTCCCCACGCCGACCACACGATGACAGACATCCGCAACCGAATAGCGACGCAACATGAATCGGTAAGCCGGGGAAAGCGTCTCGGCGTATTCGGTCAGCGAAGCGATCACCTTCTGACGCGTGACCTCGTCGATGCTCGTCAGGATCGGCGGGTCTTCGACAAATCGCCAACCACCGTCGGCCTGCGGTCGAGCGACCTTCGTCAATAATGTGTTGCGGTGCGTCCGCCGAGCCTTCGTCAACACCTTTTTGAGAACCGCCCGAAACTTGTTGCTGACCTGAATTCCCACCTCCTTGAGCCTCTCTTCGTTCCGGCCCAATTCGGCGTAGGTAAACAGCGACCAGGTTTCCAAAATCCCCAATTTCATCAGTCGCTGAGCGTTCAGCGAGTACCCGCCGACGCACCGCATGACGGCCGCACGCCGTTCTTCGGCATCCAGACCGTTATCGCGACCAGCCACATTCACGCTGGCAACGAGCCGTTTCAAGTCCCACTCCCACGGACCGACGGTCGCCTCATCGAAGTCGTTGATATCGATCACGACATCGCTCTGCGGCGTGCCATACAGGCCGAAGTTGTTGATGTGCGCATCACCGTTGAGCAAGACTTGTGGTCCGCTGATCGGCGTGTGTGCCAGATCCCCCGCCATGACTGCGCACGCTCCGCGCAAGAACGCGAACGGGGACTCGGCCATGCGTCCCATGCGCAGCGGGATCAAACTTTGCTCGCGCCCGGAGTTGCTGGCCAATACCGTCGCCACTGCGTCCGCCCGATCGGATGTTGGAGTCCATGCCGCATGCACCTCGCGCGGCGTTCGCAGTCGCAGTTCTTTACCGTGTTCGTACCGGGTCTCCCACGATTCCAAAGGTCGCAACGGCTCATATGGTGCAGCCGTCTGCCAGAACTCGCGCATGGATGCCAGATCGTGAGGTGTGGCGGATGTCTCTGGTGATTGATGTATGAGATCTGTCGCATCAACTGACATTGTGGATGATTCATTGGCCATGACGACTCCTGATGTCTATGAGAATATAGCAGATGCTTCCATAAACTTGAATGCTTTTCATTTCTGAAATGGGAAGATCGACTTCCAGTCATCCTTCATGTTCACGATGATCCAGCCATGCACCTTGGCTTCGTCGAGGCCTTTATCGAGTCGACCGAAGCCGGCTTTTCGATCGTAAGCGTACTCGCGGTCAGCGTCGGTGTGGTGGACGAGCAAGCCGAATCGCGGCCCTCGACCAGCCGTGGTGTATTCGAGCATTTGGAAGTCGCCGTCCGAGTTGCCGAAAGCCATCACCGGACGGCGGCCGATGGACCTATTGATGGCCACGGGCTTGCCGGCTTTATCGTCGTTGAAGTCGAGTTTCGGCAATCGGACAAGTACCGGTTTGCCGTCGCGCAATTCGTACTTTGTCTCAATGCTGCTGCCGATCACCTGCTCAGGCGGGATGCCGTAAACGTCCTCTGCGAATGTCCGCATGAACTCGATCCCGCCGCCGGAAACGATGTAGGTCTTGAACCCGTTCGCCCGCAGGTAGGCAAGCAGTTCGAGCATGGGCTGGTAGATCAACTCGGTGTAGGGCCGCTTGAATTTCGGGTGCTGCGCCGTGGCCAGCCAATCCTTTACGATGGCACCGAACTCGTCGGTAGTCATCCCCGCGTGCGAGGTCATCATAAGTTCCAACAGGCCGCGCTCGCCGGAGGCGAACACCGTCTTCATGTCGTCTTCGAGCACGGCCTTGAACGGCTGTTTTTCCTTCCATTCGGGATGCTGCGAGGCCAAGGCCTTGACGCGGTCGAGGGCGAAGAACAATTGAAAGGGCATCGGCTGTTCGCACCAAAGCGTGCCGTCGTTATCGAACGTGGCAATGCGCTCGGAGACAGGGACGAAGTCCGGCGAGTCCTTTCTGGTGACTTTCTCGACGAATTCAACAATGGATCGCTTGGCCTTGCCATCGCTCCACGACGGCAAAGGGTCTGCGGCGTGAGTCACGGTGGCAGCGAAAGCCAGAACGCAAATAATCGCGGACAGCAAATTTGGCAAGCGCGTAGTTTTCATGATCGTGGCTTTCAGAAATTGAACAGAGGGAACGGAGAGAATGCGATTTTCTCCGTTCCCTCCGGTTGAAAAGAGATTATCATTTTACCTGAGCCGGCCCCGCTATTGGATGGAGTAGCGGCCGGTGAGTTCAGTCAGCGATTCATTTGGTGAGGCGTCATCTATTGCCGCCCCCCTTTTGGAGCGTCTCAAGCACCTGGTCGAGCGAGAAACTGCCGACCTTTTGACTGGGTGGGAATTCCTTGAAAGTGTTGAGGAACTTCGCGATGTACTGCTGTGCCGGTACCAGCAGGAATGTACGATCGGCCCGCCACTTTTTGTAACCCATCCCAATGTGGTCCGCCTTTTCAAATGGATCAGAGCGCAGATTGAATATCTTCGGGAGGCGCAGCGGTACAAACGGTTCCTGCCAGACGTCGAAACCTTCCGCACGTTGTTCGGCGAAAACGATCTTCCACTGGTTGAAACGGAGCGCCACCAGCGAGCCGTCGTCGTTGAAGTAGAAGAATTCCTTACGCGGACTGGGACTCTCCCCCGCCAGCGCGTCGGTGATGTTGTAACCATCGAGATGGACTTTGAACGTCTTGTCGCCGACTTCCATCCCTTTGAGGAGTTGCTCTTTGACGTCCGGGACACCGGCGGCGGCCAACAGCGTGGGCAGCATGTCTTCGTGTGCAAAGATGTCGTTGTTGACGGTTCCCGGTTTGATCACACCGGGCCAGCGGATGGCACAGGGGACACGGTAGCCCCCCTCCCAGTTCGTCGCCTTCTCGCCGCGAAATGGCGTCGTCCCGCCGTCGGGCCATGAGAATTCCTCTGCACCGTTATCGGTCGAGTACATGACGATGGTGTTGTCTTCGAGGTCCAGTTCCTTGAGCTTATCCAGAAGTTGCCCGACCATGCCGTCGTGCTCGACCATCCCATCGGGATAGATGCCCAGGCCGGTCTTGCCTTCGCTCTCCGGCTTCAGATGCGTGAAGATGTGCATGCGGGTGGAGTTCCACCAGAGGAAGAACGGTTTGTCCGCCTTCTTCGCTCTCTCCAAATAATCGAGCGACGCGTTGGTGATTTCTTCGTCGATCGTTTCCATGCGCTTCTTACCCAGCGGGCCGGTGCTCTCGATCTTCTGCGTGCCGTCGGGGTTGGCCCAGGTGTGGATCACGCCGCGGGTCTGGTAGCGTTTGATCAACTCTGGGTCTTTGAAATAGTCGGGGTTCTCGAATTCCTCTTCGGCGTTGAGGTGGTACAGCGAGCCCATGAACTCGTCGAAACCATGCGCGGTCGGCAAATGCTCGTCGAGGTCGCCGAGATGGTTTTTGCCGAACTGCGCGGTCATGTAACCCTGCCCCTTGAGGAGTTGGGCTATCGTTACGTCGCGAGCCTGAAGCCCTTCCTTCGCGCCTGGCAATCCGACTTTCAGCAAACCGGTGCGGAAGCCGACCTGGCCAGTGATGAAGGATGCCCGGCCGGCAGTGCAGCTTTGCTGACCATACCAGTCGGTGAAGAGCGCGCCTTCCTTGGCGATGCGGTCGATGTTGGGCGTCTTGTAGCCCATCATCCCCTGGTTGTACGCGCTGACGTTCCAGAAGCCGATGTCGTCGCCCCAAATGATGAGGATGTTCGGTTTCTTGCCCGACTTTTTGGCTTGGGCGTTGACGTTGAGATTATGACTGGCCAACGCCACGAGTTCGTCTTTGTTCAACTTGCTGCAGCAACCTGGTCCGGTCTCGGAAATTCCACTCGGTTGATCGGCAATGGAATCGGATGCGGCCTGATCGGACCATACCCGCGAGATCGAATTGAACTCTCCCGACGCTGCGGCATATCCCAGCAGCGCGCCGAGGCCGATGGATAACAGAGTCATGAATTTGCTACGGTAACACTTCGACATTGATGTACTCCTCCACCGGGCTTGAAATGAAACGGATGAATTCGACGACATGAGGATTGACTTGACGCTACGATAACCCACGAGCGGCGCGCAAGAGTCCTGCGCACAACCATAATGCGCTTAACTCGCAAGGTGACCGACCGGCGCGCGATGACGTGTCGTTACACAGGGAACGGGACGGCACTGTAACGAACTCAACACTGGCTTTCGGAACCACAGCCTACCATGTTAAATGTCGCTGAACCACTCAGTCACAGTGCCATCCATGCCATATCAACCAAAATGATTGAGTGCGGAGATTGTGCGGCAATACGAGCATGAGCAGACCGTTGAAAAGTGTGCCGGTCTTGCCTTGCCCAGCAGTGAAGTTCATAACCGTTGGAAAAAGACCGGGTGGACAAGCCACCCGGCTCATGAATCTCAGCTTTTGATCTTTTTCGACGGATATGCCGAACGCACGAGCTGCCGCCCGGGGGGTTCAGTCGAATGTCATTTTTGAGTGACGTCATGGTCGTGATTCGCGGTCGATGACCAT
>JBJXGP010000255.1:0-2991 GCA_046160425.1 Planctomycetaceae bacterium | reverse complement strand
TAATTTGCCAAACCGCGAGGGTATTGTTTATTTAATCCAATGCGGCATCTATTTTAAGATAGGAAAGTCTATAAACCCAAGTCAGCGGTATGCTACATTGAAAATTCAGCTTCCGGAAAAGCCCATTGTTATTCACGAAATAGCAACGAACAATGTCGATTTCGCTGAGTCGCACTGGCATAAGATGTTTTTTTCGAAGCGCAAGAATGGCGAGTGGTTTTCCCTTGATTCCGATGATGTGGCAGCCTTTAGAAGATTCGAGCGAATGACCGTTTTCGATGACAAATGATCGCTGGAGTGGAAAAGGGTGGAAAAGGGGAGGGTCCATTAAAATTTCACTTTTTCGATTGTCCTCGGTGACGCAGCGTCGATTCGATTCCTAAATATTGAGCGGTTTGTTCTACCCAGTCGGGGCTGCCGAAGGGGGGCCTCGTTGACTGCTGCGACGAAGGGCCGCGAGTTCCGCATTGGTTCACGTAGTCCACCCTCCACCGAGAACGGGGCAAAGGCCAGTCGGCGAGCAGAGACCGCTGATCCTTCGAGCCGAATTGACGAAGCCACAAACTCGACCACGGCCACTCTTCGGCTTCCGCCGGGAGAGACACGCGCTGTTCTGGGCATGACAAAAGCCTACCAGTGTCTGAGCAATTGTCAAGATTTTAATGGACCTGTCCCCTTTTTTCTCCGACGATCTGGGATCGTGACTGTTTGATTCCAGGGATGGCGTTGTGGTTTTCACCATAAGGCACTTGCCTGTCACGACCGTTAACTGATAAACTCCCGCGGCAATATATCACGGATGTAAAGCCGCAGGGATGGCACAAGGATGTGGCCATGTTTCTAACCCGATCGATACGACGAAAACTGGTGCTGGGCCTCGGTCTTGTGGCCTTGATGCTGATGCTCATGGCCGTGGGAGCGACCACCGGCCTAATGTCGTATCGCGATCTCGTCGATGCTCTCGAATTCCAGTTATATCAGGCCCCGAACCGCGGCGAACTGGATCGAACGATCTGTCATCTCGCGGAGCCGTTATTCAACGAAACGATTCCGGGGACTCCTTCCGCCAAGTATCAGCACGAGCAGATTCTACAGCGCGTCGGCGAAGCCTCTCAGAGTCTGAACGAGTATCGCACGAAACTCGACCAGCTCCCGCCGACTCCCGGAGTGCGGGCACGCCGAGACATATCGATGGAATTGCTAACCGCGATCGACTACGGATTAGAGCGAATCGCAGAACTCGCCCGCAAGCAGCAAGAGCAAGCGCCATCGGATGTCACACTGAAAGAGATGCGCCGCGAGGTTTCATCTCTGTTAGAAAAGGTTCGCGACCTTCCCGAGCCGCAGGAAGGCTTAAACCAAAAACTGGCCACCGCTCAGGAAGTGTATGGCTCGCGGATCATGCTCGTGATCGGCGCGAGCATCGGCACGGTCATTTTGTTTTTCAGCCTGATCTGGTTCGGAACGCGCTGGATTTTTATACCGATCCGCATCCTGCATCAGGGAGCCAGACGGGTCGCACAGGGGGATTTTCATTATCGCGTCAAACTCGAAACGAACGACGAAATGTCAACGCTCGCCGAGTCGTTCAACCAGATGACCGATCGCTTTCAGGAGATCAGGGACGACCTCGACCGGCAGGTCAACGAGCGCAGCAAGCAGCTCGTGCGCTCCGAGCGACTCGCGGGAATCGGATTTCTCGCGGCCGGCGTGGCTCACGAAATCAACAATCCGTTGTCGGCGGTGACGCTGGCGGCGGGATCGCTGCTCGAACAAGTCGATCATCTGGCGGTCACGAAAGATCCCGAGGAGTGGGAGATCGCCCGCACCTATCTGGGGATGATTCAGCGTGAGGCAGTGCGCTGCCGGGAGATCACGTCGCGGCTGCTCGATTTCGCCCGCGGACAAAATTCGGTCCGCAGTCAACAGGATTTGACGGCGTGCGTGCGCGATGTGGTGGCGATGGTCGGTCACCTGTCGAAATATCGGGATCGCCAGGTGACGTTCAATTACGACAAGCCGTTGCTGGCGGAGGTCAATTCGACCGAGATCAAGCAGGTGATTCTGAATCTGGTGGCGAATGCGCTCGAAGCGATGGATGAAGGAGGCCAACTGACGATCGACGTGCAGGAACGGCCCGATACCGCCATGCTCTCGTTTACCGACACCGGCTGCGGCATGACGCCCGAAGTGCTGGAAAATCTGTTCGAGCCGTTTTTTACGACGAAGATCGGCAGCAAGGGGACCGGCCTGGGGTTGTCGATCACACATGGCCTCGTGACCAATCACGGCGGCCGCATCGAAGTCTCCTCCCCCGGTCCCGGCCTGGGAAGCACATTCCGCGTTTATCTCCCCAAAAAAGCGGCAAGCGCGAAGCAAGCGGCGTGATTGGGGGAGACGGTAATCATCACGTTATTGCAAAAGTGATGCCTTAAGATTCAGAAGACTCCATCCCCTTTTCTGAATTCTGTCGCAACGACATGGCCGCACTGCTGATTTCTGCGACCGATTGTTTGGGCCAGAGATTTTTCTGCCAGACCGTATAGTCAAATGGTTCACGTAACATCAATGTAATGAACCGTTCGGCATCAACAGGCCCCAGGGATTCCATCAAGGCGTGGAAGCCGCGGATCCTGACTTCAGTGTCGGTGCTCATCAATTAATCTCCCGAACGAATGCGGTTGGATCAATAATATTGATACGTAATTCACCTTTTCCATGTCGGATGAGTTCATCGTCCGTTGTGATGAAATGTGAGCAATTTCCCGCGATGGCACACGCGAGATGCAATGAGTCTTTCGGCTTCAAATTTGTATGAGTCAATAATTCGGCCTCATGCAAAATATCGGCCGACTCTTCGATATCCATACAGGCAAAATTTCGCCAGTGAGCGATTGCTTCTTGTCTTTCCGAGTATGGATTAGCGGCATTTTCAAAATCAAGGATGTAAGACCAAACGAGTTCCAGCTTCGCTTCGCGGATTTGCTGTTG
>JBJXGP010000254.1:0-9952 GCA_046160425.1 Planctomycetaceae bacterium | reverse complement strand
TGGAGTCAAACGACCGAGATGGACAGCGACCCCTACGCCACCGGTCAGACGCTCTACACCCTCGCCGTCGCGGGGGTCGCGAGCGACCACCCCGCGATTCAGAAAGCGTGGAGCTACCTGCTCAAGACGCAGAAGGCGGAAGGTTTCTGGCCGATGACCTCGCGCCCGATGGCCGACGGAAAAGAAGCCGCGAAGAACCTCGACCCGATCACCTACGCCGGAACCAGTTGGGCCGTGCTGGGATTGCTTCGCTCATCCCCTGTCGTGATTGCCGAGGCCGCAAAATGATTTCGTAGGGTGGGCTGTGCCCACCATTCATCGCCTGACCGCCGAAAGTTCGAAGAAGGGATAGCCGCAAAAAACGCAAAAGGACGCAAAACAGAAAAGAATGAATTAAACAACGAGAATAACTTCTCACTTCCAACCTTTTGCGTATTTTTGCGTTTTTCGCGGCCATTGATTGATTTTTCGTAGGGTGGGCTGTGCCCACCATGTCCGCCGAACCGGCAAAAGTTCGAAGAAGGCATAGCCGCAAAAAACGCGAAAGGACGCAAAAATAGAAATAGGATGAATTGAACGACGAGAATGAGTTCTGACTTCCAACCTTTTGCGTATTTTTGCGTTTTTCGTGGCCAATGATTGAGTCGGCACACCAGTTCGAAGGGGTTAACCAATGCACGATCAACTCATTTCGCAGAATCTCTCCTCACTGACCCGCCGACAATTTTTAGGACGGACCGCCGCCGGGGCTGCGATGGGGTGGGGACTCTCCCGCTCGGCATGGTCCGCGGAAGATGCGAAGTCGGCGAAAGCGAAACTCAAATATCCCTACATCGACATGCACACGCACATCGGGACGTTTTATCCCGGCCAGGAACTGACCGCCGACGGGCTTGTCGAACTGATGGACGAAAACGGCATCGAACGGGCGGTGATCCTGCCGTTGATTTCCCCCGAGTCGACGATCTTCCTGCAGACGAACGAAGATGCGATTCGCAATTACAAATTGCATCCCGATCGGCTGATCCCGTTTTGCTGCATCGATCCCCGCTGCTCGACCACCAACCCCAAGCGTTACGGCCACGTCGCCGGCGTGCAGGGGATCACCGACTTGCTCAAGCGGTATCAGGAGATGGGGGCCAAAGGGGTCGGCGAGCACAAGGTCGGCCTGCCGTTCGATCATCCGCAGATGATGATGCTCTACGAGGCGTGCAGCAATCTGTCGCTCCCCATGCTGTTTCATCTCGATGACATCCGCAGCTTCGACACCCCCGGCCTGCCGCGGCTGGAGAACGTCCTCAAGGCATTCCCGAAATTGATTTTGATGGGCCACGCCGCCGGTTTCTGGGCGTCGATTTCAGCCGATGCCACGTTCGAAGATTTCGGAAGATATCCGGAGATCCCCACCCCCACCATCCCCGGCGGAGCGCTCGATACGCTGATGGAGAAATACCCGAACCGGTATGGAGATCTCTCCGAACCCGGCGGCGAAAAAGCAATCGCCCGCGACCCCAAATTCGGCCGCGAGTTCATCATTCGCCGCGCCGATCAACTCGTCTTCGGCACCGATTACCTGATGGCGAATCAGAAAATCCCGCAGTTCGAGTTGCTCGATTCGCTCGATCTCCCCGAAGAGGTGCAGTACAAGATCTATCGCGGCAATGCGATCAAGATTTTGAACCTGGAGGATCTCAAGGAGTAGTTTTGAGATAGGGTGATCGGGGGATGGGGAGAATGGTTAGCCGCGACGCAGAGGGTTTCCGCAGCGGAGCGCGATAGCGTGGCACCGCCAGTGTTCTTCGGGTTTCGCAATTCAGCACATCAATTGCTGTGACGGACGCAGAGCAACCAAAGACACACTGGCTGGAGCCAGTGGCACACAAACCAAAGCCAAATCGTGCAAGTCCCGACGTTTTCGCCCGTGGCACCTGGCGCATGGTTAGGCGACATTGGTTGTGGGTAGCTCATGTGTGTCGTGGGGTGAGGAGCGGCTCGCAGTGCTCGACAACAGCCGTGAGGATATCGTCGGGACAAGCTGAGTCGCGAACGAAAAACCAAAAGTCTCCATACTGGTTGTTGACGGTGAAGGAGTGGCCACGAAATGAGAAATCGAGCCACATCTCGGTCACATGGTCGGTAAGGTAATCCGTAACCGCCGCACCGGGCAATCGCTCGATGTGCCGACGAAACTCCTCCCCAGCGCAGACCTCGGGAAGCTCCGCGAACTGGCGCGAACCGTCGTGCATCCGAAAGTTGAGTAGCGTGGCTTTCACGGGAAACCTGCGAAGTCGCCTAACGACCAAGCTCAGCGACCGCCGCCGGAAACGCCCGGTCGGCTGCAACAGTCGCGGACAAATTACCTGAACCGTCCGACTGCCCAGCGGGGCGGCGGTTCGCTGCAGCGCTCTGGTTAGGCCACAACATCGTCATACCATCTCCAACTCGTCTGGAAACATCGCTCCCAACCAAATGGTGAATCCATTCTGTGGGTCGGAACACTCTACCTCAAATGCTCCGTCATAAACCTCCAGAATCGTGCCGACATCTCCGACCTGCGGATGCCGCTGAAAACTCGGAGGCTCGCTCGCGAATCTGTCGTCGCGAATCGCTGCCACTCTCACTACATCGTATTGCTTCATGCTGTGGCGTGCGCTGTAGCCTAACAGGTATTCGACCGCCGAAGTACGGTAATACTTTACCGCACTTTTTCGGCCTCAGTATGGACTAATGGATATAAAAATGGCATATTTGAAGCTAATAGTCAAGTTTTCCATAATTGAACAGGAATGCTATGCCGTATTCTCCCCTGTCATACTCGACCACAAATCAAGGTTCGCTATCAACCCCCATCGGGCCTCGCCGACGGGTGGCGGGGCGTAAGGTTTTACGTCGCCCCGTTGACCAAATCCGGGGAAACGCCGAAGCGGCTAATGCCCCGCCACCTTGTCGTTAAGTCCTGCGTCACGTACTCGGTCGAATACTTGTTAGAACTCCGGCATTCACAATCCCATGAACAACAACAACAAAATTGCCTTCTTTCTTCTGGGCGCGACCCTGGCATTGGGGTTGGGTTGGTCGGCCCATTTGATCGGGTCGGCGATTGTCAAATTTAAGCAAGAGAATATTATCCGGGTGAAGGGGACTTCTGAAATTGTCATCGAATCTGACGTGGCCAAATGGTCGTGCGGCGTCGTTTCAAGAAATCCTGACCTGAAACAAGCCTATCTGGATTTAGAGCAAGACCGGTCGGGCGTACTGCAATATTTATCGGAAAACGGTTTCGCGAAAGACAAAATCGAACTCAGCGACATCGCGATCGTGAAGATCATGAAGAAAAACGAGACCGGTGAAACGGAGACGAACACCGTCGAGTTTTACGAGCTGAGTCAGACTTTCGAAATCGAAACGACTGACGTACAACGCATCAAGGACATTTCGGTTTCGATCACCGATCTGGTCAAAGCAGGAACCGAAATCACCTCGGAAAGTCCCATGTATTTCTACACGGGCCTCGACGCATTAAAAATGGACCTCTTAGGCAAGGCCTCTAAAAATGCGTATGAACGCGCGCAAATTCTCGCGAATAACGGCGGTGGCAAGATTTCGAATTTAGCCTCCGCTTCGCAGGGGGTCTTCCAGATCACGCCGGTCAACTCCACGATGATCTCTGATGACGGGACATATAACACTTCGACGATTAAGAAGTCGGTCAAGTGTGTGGTGACGTTGGAATTCAATCTTGTGAAATAGGTTGAATTAGCGTTGGGAATAGACCGGGTGGATAAACCACCCGGCTCATGGGTCCACTTCCGCCGCAACGCTTGGTTCGGGGGGATCGTTGGCGATGTGGCTGGTTTCTTCGGCGCGCCAAATCATCCATGCGCTGGGAACCAGAACGAGCAACATGCCGCTGATCGTGAGCGAATCGAGCGACCGGCCCCAGAGGCCGATGTCGTAAAGCAGGCCGAAGCCCGCTTGACTCAGGCCGACGATCGAGACGCGGGCGGGATGTCCTTGCGTGAAGGCCAGCGTCAGAAAAAATTGGCCGAACGTCGCCGTCACGCCGACGCCGATCAAAGGCCACCATGCGGAGCGTGGGATTTCGAAGATGCTCTGATTGAGTATCCCCGAGACCGCCAGATTCGCGACGCAGAAAATCATGCTGATGATCGAAAAGTGAAACACGATCGAGCGGGTGCCGATCCCCTTCACCGTATGCAGTCCGATCATCGCCAGGCTGCTCATCATTGAGGCGACGAGGGCAGCGTAGGTGGCGTAATTCCCTTCGGCGAGGTGCGGCTGCTGAATGAGGATGACCCCCACCAGACCGAGGCCGAGCGCGGGCCAGACGGCTCTCTCCGGGGGAGAACCGAGCAACGGCCACGAAAGCAAGGCGACCCACAACGGATAGAGATTCGTGATCGTCAGCACGTCGGCGACGGGAAGCCGCGTGAGTGCGTAAAACGTCAAGAGCAGGCTGATGCTTCCGCAGATGCTCCGCACCCATAACGCAAACGGAGCGAAGAAGACGACGCGGACACGCGAGACGAGACACATCGTCCCCACGACGAGAAACGGAATCAAGGCCCGCGCGAGCGCGATCACCTGCCAGGGGACGTCATCCTTCGCCGCCGACGCACACGCTCCCATACTGGCAAACGCGACGGCACCACATAACATCCAGAAGGAAGAGAGCACGGTGTATTCAGATTTCTATGTGTGGATGATTTTTCGTAGGGTGGCGTCGAGCGACGCCTCGTCGCGCTGACCCACCATTCATCGCAGGATCGCCGAAAGTTCGAAGAAGGCATAGCCACAAAAAACGCAAAAGGACGCAAAAAAAAGACCCGAGAACGAGAAGAAAACGCCTCACGGAGACACAAAGATCACGGAGCGATACGATATCTCAATCAAGTTTATTGTTTTCCCTCCGTGCCTTTGTGCCTCCGTGAGAGAAAATTGCATTGCAGGCCGCACGAACACTTACCAACCTGACGACAAGCCCCAGACGCCGGGGGTGACCAGTTCGACGGAATTATGACTCGGATCGCGAAAATATAACGACTGGCCGCCGTGAGGCCAGGTGTATTCGAGTTCGATGTCGACTCCTGCGGATGTCAGTTTTTCCCGCCACGCCGAGAGTTCATCGCCATCGATGCCGAAGGCGACGTGACCGGCTCCGCGCGTGCCATGCGGCGGGAGACTCCCCCCCTGCTCTGTCGCGTCGGCGAGAAACGTCAGAAACATCGTCTCCCCCACTTGAAAAAAAGCATGACGTGCGGGATCGGTCCCATGCAGGCGAAATCCCAACAGGTCGCGATAAAACCGAACCGTCGGGTCGAGATCGATGACGTACACAACCGTCTCCACGATTTTTCGAATCGGTTTCATGGCCTGCTCCGCGAATTACCCGTTGAAAAATGCATCTATCATCACCCGAAGCGTGAGTTTTGAAGTTGTGCATTCGCTTCTTTCACCCTCGCCCGCTTGCGGGAGAGGGTGGGGTGAGGGTTCTTTTCTCCCGCTCAATTCGTTCGCAAGGCACCCTCATCCGGCCTGTCGGCCACCTTCTCCCGGAGGGAGAAGGCTTAACAGTATGCAGCTCAATTTCAAACACGGTGCCGCGCAACCGGGGCATGATATGTAGAGGGACTAAAAATTGGGAGTCAGGACCGAACAAACATGCCTGCCCTGCTGCGCGATGCAGGCATGCCAACCCGAATTTCCATTTGAACGCCTTCATCAGGATCAAATACCATGAATTCGCCTACCATCACCATCATCACGCCGACATTGGGAAGGCCGACGCTCTCGCGGACTTTGAAAAGCGTGCTCCCGCAACTGGCAAGTGACGACGAGTGGATCATCGTCGGGGATGGTTCAATCCCGGAGACTCGCTGCCTCGTCGACGACGAACACGACAGGCGTATCGAATACTTTGAATGGCATGACGCGCGATCGGCGTTCGGCAATGCGCAACGCAACGCGGCCATGCAGCGGGCGCGAAAAGATTTGCTGGTGTTCGTCGACGACGATGACTGGTTGCTCCCCGATGCCCTTGATGCGGTCCGGCGCGAAGGGGTTCACGGCGTGCCGATGATGTTTCGCATGGAGTATCTCCCCAAGCGATGCCTGTTGTGGCGGGTGCCGATCGTGCGAGAAGCCAACGTCGGCGGCGGGATGTTCGTGATCCCCAATCGCAAGGACCGCATCGGTGTCTGGCCGATCTTCGATGATCCACGTGCCGAGGCATACGGGGCGAGCGATTTCAAGTTTGTGCAGAACACGCTGCAATTGTGGCCCGC
Source organism: Planctomycetaceae bacterium (assembly GCA_046160425.1). GTDB lineage: Bacteria > Planctomycetota > Planctomycetia > Planctomycetales > Planctomycetaceae > JAQCEJ01. Next base: position 3,647 of record JBJXGP010000254.1, on the reverse strand, counting down.
GGATGCGCTGCGCTGGTGCCGCGACATCATTTACTGCTGCCCCCGGCATGGAAAAGGGAAATGAAAAATCACATCGACTCTCAACTGTCGACTTCATCGGTTCGGCTCGGCGTGGGCGTCAGCGTTCATCCGTGGGCCAACATCTACGACTCCACCCTCGGCGACGAAACGAAAGTCGCCGCGTTCGTGGAGATCGGCGGCTCGACCGTCGGGAAACGCTGCAAGATTCAAGCTCATGCTTATCTGCCGCCGGGAGTCGTGCTCGCCGATGATGTGTTCATCGGCCCCGGCGTGCGATTCACGAACGATCGGCATCCGCGCATCGGCGACGAATGGTCGCCGGTCGTGACCCGCGTCGAACGGGGAGCGTCGATCGGTGCCGGTGCGATACTACTTCCCGGCGTGAACGTCGGAGCCGATGCCGTCGTCGGTGCGGGGAGCATCGTCACGCGCGATGTCCCGCCGGGATCGACGGTCGTGGGAAACCCGGCGAGAGTTCATGCGGATGCCGGCGAATCCGGACGGGATGTGCTGATGATTTTGCAGCCCCGCTCGATTCCTCATGCGATCGCTTCGCTCGAGGCGCTCGAGATCGACAAGGTCTGGTTTCGCGCGATGACCGAGGAACAACTCGCACCGCGACTCAACCGGTTCATCGCACAGACGCAGTATCGCAATTACCTGATTGTCTCGGATGATGTCTGCGTCCCGGCGACGGCGCTCGTCAAAGTCCGCGAGTTGCTGAACTTCTTCCCGGCAGTCACCGGCTATTGCCGCATGGATTCACGCAGTCCGCAGGTGAATCTCACCCGCACGCCGGTCACGATGAAGAACAAGAAATATCCCGAATGGAGCGACTACGATTTTTACCGATTCGATGAGGTGCAGCAGTTCGCCGAACCATTTCTTTCGTGGTTCGGCGGATGGTCGTTGACGGGCCTGCGGCGAGAGTTGTGGATCGACGTCCCGTTTCGCGTGAACCAGACGACGCTCGCGCAAACCGACTTCGAATCGGCGGATCGCCTCGCAAAATTGGGAATCCCCTTCATGACGCATCGCGATACCGTCATCGAACATCTCAAGCGGAACAGCCGCGACCTCCGCAAAGAACACTGGCTGATCGGCAAGCAACCGCCAAGCATCGAGTGGGAGCGAAACGGAGTTCGTGAACCGCTTCCGCTCGACGAGCGCTAATCCTTCTCCCTCCGGGAGCCGTGTTAAGCCTTCTCCCTCTGGGAGAAGGTGGCCGTCAGGCCGGATGAGGGTGCATTTGGAAATGACGAATGACTAAATCCTAATGACTAAGGAATGACGAAGCCCGAATGTCCCAAATCAGAAACGTTCGATATTCCCGCTACGCCTCGCATCATTTGGACATTCGTCATTCGGATTTCTTTAGTCATTCGTGCTTAGGCATTAGTCATTCAACAAAACACCCTCACCCCGCCCTCTCCCGCAAGCGGGCGAGAGAGAAAGAAGACGAGATCACACGAGAATCTTCTTCACCACCTCGCCGTGGACGTCGGTCAGGCGGTAATAGCGTCCCTGGAATTTGAAGGTCAACTTGGTGTGGTCGATCCCCAGGCAATGGAGCATCGTGGCATGCAAGTCGTGAACGTGGACAGGATCCTTGACGATGTTGTAGCTGAAGTCGTCGGTCTCGCCGTAGGTCATGCCCGGTTTGATGCCTCCGCCGGCGAGCCAGAACGTAAAGCAGCGCGGGTGATGATCGCGGCCGTAATTGTCGGGCGTCATCGTCCCCTGGCAGTAGACCGTTCTGCCGAATTCTCCACCCCAGATCACCAGCGTATCTTCCAACATGCCGCGCTGCTTGAGGTCGTGGATCAACGCGGCAGCGGGTTGATCGACGTCCTCGGCTTGTCCGCGGATCGACTTGGGGAGATTCACGTGCTGATCCCAGCCACGATGGAACAACTGCACGAAGCGGACACCGCGCTCCGCCAGCCGCCGGGCGAGCAGACAGTTGAAGGCGAACGTTCCCGGCTTCGAGGAATTCGGTCCGTAGAGTTCGAAGGTCTCTTTCGTTTCGCTCGAAACGTCGGTCAATTCGGGAACCGAACTCTGCATGCGGTAGGCGAGTTCGTACTGGCTGATCCGTGTGGCGATTTCAGGGTCGCCGTAGTCTTCGAGTTTGAGCTGGTTGAGTTCGGAGAGGTCATCGAGCATCTGGCGGCGCGTTGCGGAATCGACTCCCGGCGGATTCGAGAGATACAACACCGGTTCGCCGACCGAGCGGAACTTGACCCCTTGATAGCGCGACGGCAGGAAGCCGCTCCCCCACAGGCGATCGTACAACGGCTGATCGTTGGGGTTCCCCGTGCCGATCGAAATCATCGTGACGAACGACGGGAGATCGTCGTTGGCGCTCCCCAGTCCATACGACAACCACGAGCCCATGCTCGGACGCCCGGCGAGTTGGGCACCCGTCTGAAAGAACGTGACCGCCGGGTCGTGATTGATCGCTTCGGTATGAATCGTTTTGATGAAGCACAAATCGTCGGCCATCTTCGCGGTATGCGGCAGGAGTTCGCTCAACCACGCACCGGACGAGCCGTGCTGGGCGAACTTGAACATGCTCGGCGCGATCGGAAACTTCGACTGCTGCGCGGTCATCCCGGTGAGTCGTTGATTTCCCCGCACGGAGTCCGGCAAGTCGGTACCGCGCATCTCCGCCAGCTTCGGCTTGTGCTCGTAGAGGTCCAGTTGCGACGGCGCCCCCGACTGAAACAGATAAATCACCCGCTTGGCCCGCGGCATGAAATTCGGAAACCCCGCCTGCCCGCTCTCGGCTTGGAGCGAGTTTCGCGGCGAGTCCTGCTGCAACAGACTCGCCAGTGCCGCGGTCCCAAGCCCGAGTTTGCCGAGGAATTGCCGCCGAGCGGATTGAATCGACGCCGCAGATACGGTTGGAATGGATGGCTGCAACATATCGCAGATCTCCCCAGAATAGATCGAAGTTCGCCACACGACGGATCTTTGTCGGTGACGTGCGTGAAGATGGAAGTTTGCTACCGGATAGCATACCGGAAGCGGGTTGCGAATGGGAATGTCAACACGAAAAATCGAGGGTGCGGCGGACTATTCGCGATTTTTTATCGAGTCGTTAAGCTCCGCGAGCAACCTGTTTGTTTCTCGCAGAACCTCATTCTGCTCGCGCGTAAGTCGAATACTTTCACGAGAGAGTTCTATACTTTCCTGAACCGTTACCATCGCATCCTTCGATTGTTCCAGGCACTGCCCTGCTTGAGAGTACGCCCGGCGCACGTAAGGAAAGGTCCAGACTAAAATTGAGATCGCGATGACGAGCAAAACTGCAGGCGCAATCAATTCGGTCCAGGGAAATCCTTGGTCAACGTAATAATCTTGATAATTTTGATAATCTTGAAAGGCCAATGGAAACATTTTTACCTCGGCTTATTTCATGCAAATCCAGCATTTCCTATCAGGCACCCGTCGAGCGGATTGAATCGACGCCGCCGATACGGATGGAATGGATGGCTGCAACATGTCGCAGATCTCCCCAGAATAGATCGAAGTTCGCCACACGACGGATCTTTGTCGGTGACGTGCGTGAAGATGGAAGTTTGCTACCGGATAGCATACCGGAAGCGGGTTGCGAATGGGAA
>JBJXGP010000253.1:0-6595 GCA_046160425.1 Planctomycetaceae bacterium | reverse complement strand
GGAACCTTCGCATCTGTCTCACGCGCTCTCTCAACTCATCATGCTGAAAGGGTTGGCACGCGTTCGCAGCGAGAATCAGACGCAGGAAATCTGGATCAAAGTCTGCGACCCCGAATATGCCCGCCAGACACGCGCGATCGGCATCAAAGCCGGCGTGCTGAATGTCGCCGTCTCCAGTTCTGCATTGCTCGGCGAACTGGTCTCCTTTCATAAAGAAACGTTACTTCAAAATATTCAAAGGCAGGCTCCGCACTTGAGAATCAGCGATCTCAAATTCAAAATTCAGGGAGACCTGTTCCCCAATAAAGGACAACAAACGACGTGAACGAGACCCCCGACGACACGCAGGATACCGGCTCATCGTACAGCGAAAAGAACATTCGCGCGCTCGAAGGGATCGAAGGGATCCGCCTGCGTCCCGCCATGTACATCGGCGATACCACTCCCCGCGGACTGCATCACCTGGTCTACGAAGTCGTCGATAATTCGATCGACGAGGCCGTCAACAAGCATGCCACGCAGATCATCGTCAACATCAACTCCGACGGCAGCGTGACGGTCATCGACGACGGCCGTGGCATCCCCGTCGGGCTGATGCCCGAACTCGATAACCGCTCGGCCCTCGAAGTCGTTCTCACCGAAATCCACGCCGGCGGAAAGTTCGACCGGACTGGCGGCTACAAAACCGGGACCGGCGGCCTGCACGGCGTCGGCATCACCGCCGTCAACGCGCTCAGCGAGTGGCTCGAAGCCGAGATCCGCCGCGAAGGACACGTCTGGACGATGGAGTTCGCGCGCGGCAAGCCGGTCTCCGAGTTGAAGAAACTCGGCAAGACCGACACCACGGGGACGAAAATCAGCTTCAAGCCCGACCCGCAGATTTTTCCCGACAGCAAGTTCGTCTACGACCTGCTCGCCAAGCGGTTGCAGGAACTGGCGTTCCTCAACGCCGGCGTGCGGATTCGCATCATCGACGAGCGGAACGGACAAGCCGACGATTTCCATTACGAGAACGGCCTGATCGAATTTGTCACCTATCTCAACCGGACTGAAACGGCCCTCTTCCCGCAGGTGATCCGCTGCCAGGACACCGTCGAGCAATCCGAAGTCGACGTCGCTTTGCAGTACAACGACGGGTATTCGGAAAACGTCCGCGCGTTCGCCAACAACATCAGCAACCTCGAAGGGGGAACGCACCTCAGCGGCTTCCGCAGCGCCTTGACGCGAGCCATCAGCAATTACGGCAAGAAGGAAAATCTGTTCAAGGAAATCGCCCCGACCGGGGATGACTTCCGCGAAGGGTTGACGGCGGTGATCTCGATCCGCATTCCCGAACCGCAATTCGAAGGGCAGACGAAAACCAAACTCGGAAACAGCGACGTCGAAGGGATCGTGACCTCGGTCGTTTATGAAGCATTGATGAAATACTTCGAAGAGAACCCCTCGATCGCCAAGCGGATTGCGCAGAAAGGCCTCACCGCCGCCGAAGCGCGCGAAGCGGCTCGTAAAAGCCGCGACATGGTTCGGAGAAAGGGCGCGCTCACCAGCGGCGGATTGCCCGAAAAACTCCGCGATTGCCGCAGCCGCGACCTCGACAGCACCGAACTTTATCTCGTCGAAGGGGACTCGGCCGGCGGCTCGGCCGACACGGGGCGCGACTCCAACATCCAGGCGATCCTGCCGCTCAAGGGGAAAATCCTCAACGTCGAAAAAGCCCAACTCATCAAGGTGCTCGACAACGCAGAAATCGCCGGCATCTTCAAGGCGATCGGCATTCCGCCGGCGGCAGAGAACGACGACATCAGCAAACGGCGTTACGGTAAACTCATTCTGATGACCGATGCCGACGTCGACGGCAGCCACATCCGCACGCTGCTTTTGACGTTCATCTTCCGCCACATGCGCGAGCTGATCAAGCAGGGCTGCGTCTACATCGCCCAGCCGCCTCTGTACAAAGTGACGCAGAAAAAGCAAATCCGCTATGTGCAGACGCACGAGCAGATGAACGGCGAATTGATCGAACTCGGTCTCGACGGCGCTACGCTCGTGTATACCGATGGAACGGTGTTCGAGATCGACCATCTGCGAAAACTGGTCGCGCTCATGCACGACCTCGCCGATACCATCGAGTCGCTCGAACGAAAAGGGATCGATCTTCGTCCGTTCTTCACGAAGCAGGCGACGTCTGAAGGTTTCCTCCCCCGGTATCGCGTCTTCGTCGGCCGCGAGGAGCACTGGCTGGCCAACAAAGAAGAGCTCGATGCCTTCCTCGCCGAGCAAGAGGCCAGGCGCGGCCAGGAACTGGCGGTCGCCGATGCAACTGCGGTACAGGATCCGACGGCGGCTCCGGCAGCCGACGTCGCCGACGAGATGTTGCAGGTCGTCGATCTGCATGAAGTTCGCACGATCAACGAGGTGCTGAAGAAGCTCCGCGATTACGGCTTCCAGTTGCAGCATCTGCTTCCCGCGCCGATGGTCAACGCCGAACCGGTGTATCCCTTTCGCTTGCGAAATGAAGATGGGGATTCGTTGTTGACGAGTCTGCGCGATCTGCTCCCCACGCTGCGAAAAGTGGGTGAAAAGGGCCTCAAGATCACGCGGTTCAAAGGACTCGGTGAAATGGACGCCGACGAACTCTGGAGCACCAGCATGGACCCGTCATCGCGGCAGTTGTTGCAGGTGACGATGGACGACGCCGTCGGTGCGGATGAGATTTTTCGCGTGTTGATGGGCGACCACGTCGAACCCCGCCGCGAATTCATCGAAAAGCACGCGCTGGACGTGGCGGATTTGGATATTTGACGGGGTCTATCTCGTCACTTAGCATCACCGCGTCGATTTTTCCACGATTGTCGCCGCCGGACGTCGAGGGGGACGACGAACAACTTGGCGTTCGCCCGCAGCATCGCGCCGTCGAGCATCGTCGGCGATGGACCGCACGTCAAAGCCAAACCGAGCGGCCTGTTGCTCACGATACATTCGAATTTCGTCAACGATTGGATCAGATAACATCGTCGATCTCCAATAGCTCCTGAGGAGTGCATATGACGGGGGGCTCAAAGCCCATTTCGCGACAAATGCGTTCTATCGCCGGTCGCGTCGATGGGTTTGCAATGTGTTTGCAGTTCCACGTCAAAAGATATTCTATACCATTTACTGCTGCTACGGAAATATGCAGTGCGTCTATGGCTGCTTTTGCAGGTAATGGCACACCGCTGAGGAGCGCGTCGGCTAACGAATCGACATCGCCCGTGACTTCGAGTAGGGGAAGATCGTTCAAAAATGCCAGACGCTCATGTGCCGCGAGGTGGTCGCCATTTGAGCATTCGTCCACAACAAAACGTGAGACAAAAGTCTCAAACATCTGTCGATGGTTGTCCCACCAATCGCGAGTTGTCTGTTGATTGGCAGCGATGCGAAGAACACTGCTGACTCGCATCGCAAGATAACCGAAGATGGTTGTTTCCAGATAAACGGTCGGTTTCATTTCAACTCACTTCCGGAGTGGCCCCGGCATTCTCTTCGAATATCAGTGCCACGCAGGAAAAGCACGTGGCGGATTTGGATATCTGATCGCTCCGCACGACCGAGGAGTGGGTTCACCGCGTCGAGTGACTCAGCGCCGGTTTCCAGGCGGACTACAAATCGTGTTCGTTCGTCGGAACCACGTCGTCATCGGCCCGGTCGCGGCTTTCGGTCTCTTCCTTGAACGCGACGCCCCCGAACATCCCGATCACGCCAAACAGCAAGCTCCCGACAATTCCAATGACTTGATATAAGCCTGACTTCCCGAAGTCCGTGATCGATTGCGCGACGGGCGTTAGGAAAAAGTCGGGATTGTCGGCGACTCCTGCACCGAACAGAAACGGCCAGATGTTGATCATGAGAATGATCAATCCCATGATCCACAAGCCTCCGCCCATGAGAATGCCGAACCCGAATCCTGCGGCAGCGCCCGCGAAACCTCCCGTCGCGGCCTTTTTACCCTTCTTGCGTTTCGCGGATTTCCTGGATGCGGGAGCAGGGGGTGCGTCCTGTTCCTCGTCCCCATTGTCTCCGGTTTTCACCCCTTTCGACTTGTTGCTCGATGCGACGGCCTCGTCCAGCGCCGACAGGAAATCGTCATCGGATTCGCCCGCCGGTCGCTCGGGTAAACGAATCGTGTTACCGCATTCTTTGCAGCGTCCGGCTTTGCTTTTTGTTGCGGTGGGGATTCGATAATGTTTTCCACACTTCGTACACGTGACCGAAATGAATTCTCCCATCGGAAATCCTCTCGTCAACACGAACGCGGACGAAACCGAGCAGGAATGAAACGCAAGATAGATCTAATTGCCCTATGTCAACTCGGCAGCGAGCCCTTACCGCATTGCGCCGACCGCGACGGGTATCATGCTTGCCGCTAAGATGATGCCAAACCCCATGAATTGAATGAGAACCGGGCGCGCGCATTGATCCCATCGCGAGATGATATAGTACAGGCTGTAAAACGGGACGAAAAACCATAACAGCAGGCAGAGGACGTCTTCTTCCAGCACGATGGAAAGGTTCCAAAGTCCACCCGCTATGATGTAAATCATGGCGAGGCCGATACTCCCCATCATAGCAATGGCAGATGGTCCTTTCAGGATGTCTAAGTTTGTGACAAAAAACAAAAGCGCGAATGCAAAATCGAATGCGCCAACACCCAGCGCGATCTTGGTCGCTCGACTGAACCAGAGATCGCCCCCTTCCAGATCATCGTTGCTGCTGCGGCGTTTTTTCTTCTTTTTCTTGGTCGCGGTTTTGGTGTGGCTTTGATTTCTGACCGCGCGTCTTCTTCGGGCTTCGCGTTCGTTTTGCTCGTCATCGAAGTCGAGATCGTCGTCGAAGTTGTAGTCTTCGATCTCCGACGAAGCTTGCGGGATTGGGATGATCGTTTCGCAGCCTTTACAGCGGACCTTCTTCCCCGCCAGTTCATCTTTGAGCCGGTACGTCTGCGCACATTCGGGACAGGAAACGGTGATGGGCATGAAGAGATCCCCGGAACGTTGGACAGGATTGGCGAAGTCGTTCCACCCGGCGTCGAATTGTGTGCCGATGGCCGATGTCTTGGACACTTATGCGATCAAGTGTATCGTATAAAATCACTACGCCGTCGGCAACATAATCGACCGGAATATTTTACGGTTTCGGTTCTTCGAGGGCCATCATCTTATCGAGAATATGGAGATAGCCGATCAACGAGTACGTGGCGGAAAAAACCACCATCACGCCCGTGCCGATGAACCCCAGATACAGCGAACGCGAGACCCGCTCCCACCGCGTGACGATGTAATAGACGGGAAAGCCCGCGCAAATCACTCCGACAGCGACGATCGCGATCAGCTTCGGCTTGAAGTAATCCATGATGCGATCCTCGAAATTTTCCTCGGCGACCAGGTATCGAATGAGGAAGCGAATTCCCAGCGCAATCAGCAGATTGATGGGAGGCCACGAGAGCAGACCGAGAATCAGATTCCCCACGAAGAATTTAGGATGCTCCTTGAACGAGAGCGCCAGAAACCAGATGAGCGAAGCAATCATCGAGCCAACGCCGGACAGCATGGTCAAGCCGAGAGTCAAGAAATACATGTAGCCGAAAAACCGGACGTAATCGTAATATTGCATCCAGAACATGAAGTATGAAATGCCGAACGAAGCAAAGTGTGCGGCGAGGATGATCCCCGCGAACTTTCCCAGGTTTCGCAGCATGTGATCGGTCTGCTCGTGATCGATCTTTTCTTCGTCGGTCTTCTTTTTCTTGGTTTCGTTCTCATTCACGGGGCGCTTCTTGTACGCCCTCGCCGTTCGCTCTTCCTGCGCGAGGTTGAGCGATCCCAAATCCAGATCGGCTTCCTCCTCGACCTTCTCCTCCTTAGGCTTGGGGACGGCGATCATCGCTTCGCAATCCTTACAGCGGATCTTCTTCCCCGCAAAGTCATCCTTGAGCTTGTAAACCTTCGAGCATTTCGGACATTTCACCTGAATCGTCATCGTAAAAATCTTTCCATTTCACCCTCTCCCTTTGGGAGAGGGCAGGGTGAGGGGTTTTTAGTTTTTCTTCTATTCCCAGCTTTTTTTCTACGATTTGTGAAAGGCACCCTCATCCGGCCTGCGGCCACCTTCTCCCGGGGGGAGAAGGATTTAAGACGATCGAACTGAAAAATAGCACAACTTCAAAAAGCGTAAACGAGGGCTTTGCACAATGACAACTCTTCGTCGAATGGCCCCCTCACTGACGTTTCGGGTTACGATCAGACAACTTTCAACAGGCAGTTAACAAAAATCGCGAGTCAATTTCGCACATACGCCCATCGTTCTACGATTAACATGCGGCAGGACTAAATACAATCTTATTTCGATCAGAGTCGGTCGAGGGGGTGCGTCGCTCTGCATCTTCACTGCTGGGCAAGCCAGCAGTGTCACCCATTTTTCAACCGGTCGCTATGGTCTCGCAAATTGCAGAGAGTAGACGTGTGCATCCTGCATGGCGAATTTCAGCCGGACCGTTTTCCCGATAAACGGGGTCAAGTCGCTGCCGTTCTTCCACTCGACCACACGATCGATTTCGTTG
>JBJXGP010000252.1:0-16453 GCA_046160425.1 Planctomycetaceae bacterium | reverse complement strand
GACCCCCTTCGCGGGGTAAGAACTTGCGTGGAAAGATGCCGGGAGGAAAGTCTTCTTTTCTCGCGTGGTGCGGGGATTCTGCCTTGCAAGCTCAAACGGGCTTGTTATATTGAGCGACTTAAATCCTGTCGAGCAGACTGGCTAGCGTAGAACAATTGGCAGAGCTCCGGATTTGTAAACCGGGGGTGGTGGGTTCGAGTCCCTCCGCTAGCTCACAGGTGGCCACCCGTACCAGAAACAGGTCCATCCCCTATTCTCAACCGCAGAAAAGACAAGAGATTCCTTCGAAAACCGTCCATCCATGAAGGACGTCAGTTCCTCCAGGACTTTTCTGAGGACGTATCAACCGAAATCAGGGGGAAGTCCCGTTCGCAATCCGGAGTGTATTCCCTGATCTGATGATGACAACATGATTGACGACAACCATCGATTGACCACCACAGGGGGGAATACCCGAGTGGCCAAAGGGGCCAGACTGTAAATCTGGTGGCAATGCCTTCGCAGGTTCGAATCCTGCTTCCCCCACTCAGCGAATTCATAATAGAAAATCTCATATCGCGCTGACATCATACAAACAGGCCCCCGAAAGGCATAAACGTCGGCTGCATTCACATGCAGTCATTCACGCACAAATAGAGCGAGGCTGGAAATTCACGGAACGACACGCGAGTTCGCGGGTGTAACTCAAAGGTAGAGTACCAGCCTTCCAAGCTGGCTGTGAGGGTTCGATTCCCTTCACCCGCTTTGAAAAGATCTGGTGGCATGGGAGCCATCAGGCATGGACCTCATATCGACTTGATTTGTATCGGGAAAATGAAGCGATCGGAAACCGCGTGAGGGCAGCAGCCCTCTGCCTCTGATCGCAGGAATTACCAGGGAAGAATTGCTGCTGTAGCTCAGTTGGTAGAGCGCGTCCTTGGTAAGGACGAGGTCGTGGGTCCGAGTCCCACCAGTAGCTTGGTCGGTCCATGTTTTGTTAAACCGCAGAAATACCTGGGTCCACAGCAAGATCGTCAGCGATTGATTTTGGCAGGACCGAATGGATTTTTTCTACGGGAATACTTAATCTTACGAGGCCATCCTCGGTTGTCCGGCTTGATTCGGTGTCCGGTTTGATACTACGGGAGAAAAGAAAGAAATGGCGAAGGAAACCTTTCAGCGAACGAAACCACACGTCAACGTGGGTACCATTGGTCACATCGACCACGGAAAAACAACTTTGACCGCCTCCATCCTGGCCGTGCAAACGACCAAGGGGCTGGCGAAAATGAAGAGCTACGCCGATATCGCCAAGGGGGGAACGGTCCGCGACGATACCAAGACCGTGACCATCGCCGTCAGCCACGTCGAATATGAGTCCGAAAAGCGTCACTATGCACATATCGACTGCCCCGGACACGCCGACTATATCAAGAACATGATCACCGGCGCCGCCCAAATGGACGGTGCCATTCTCGTCGTTTCCGCGGCTGACGGTCCCATGCCTCAGACGCGCGAACACATCCTCCTGGCCCGCCAGGTGGGCGTGCCGGCCCTCGTGGTCTTCCTCAACAAGTGCGACCTCGTCGACGACGAAGAGCTGCTCGAACTGGTTGAAATGGAAATCCGCGAACTCCTCAGCAAGTACGAGTTCCCCGGCGACACGATTCCCATCATCCGCGGAAACGCCAAAGCTGCTTTGGATACTCCCGCTGACCCGACGGCGAATGCCTGCATCGGTAAATTGATGGCCGCTCTCGACGAACACATTCCCGAGCCGGTTCGCGCCGTCGACAAACCTTTCCTCATGGCCATCGAAGACGTGTTCTCGATCGAAGGCCGCGGAACGGTCGTCACCGGCCGTATCGAACAGGGCGTCGTCAAAGTCGGCGAAAAAGTGCTGATCGTCGGCCTGAAAGATACCGTCGAAACGACCTGCACCGGCGTCGAAATGTTCAACAAACTGCTCGACTCCGGCATGGCCGGCGATAACGTCGGTCTGCTCCTTCGCGGCGTGAGAAAGGAAGACGTGCAGCGCGGCCAGGTGCTGGCAGCTCCCAAGTCGATCAATCCTCACCTGAAGTTTGAGTGTCAGGTGTACGTGCTGAGCAAAGACGAAGGGGGACGACACACCCCGTTCTTCAGCGGATACCGCCCCCAGTTTTACTTCCGCACGACCGACGTCACCGGTGCCGCCCAGTTGCTCGGCGGAGCCGAAATGTGCATGCCCGGCGATAACGTGAACCTGCAAGTCGACCTGATCAAGCCGATCGCCATGGAAGAAGGCAGTCGCTTCGCGATCCGCGAAGGTGGCAAGACGGTCGGTTCGGGCGTCGTGACCAAGATTCTCGAATAATTGACAACGCACACCGGCGTTCTGGTTAATTGACCGGGACGCCGGTGCTTTGACTTCTACCGGACACTTGATGGCGTGCCTGCCGCGCGTCAATATTGCTTTATCAGTCAGTTGCTGAATACCATCGAACGATGAACTTTGAATCGAGTCGACGACGCTGCAACATCAAGCGATCGTCGACGATGGAATGAGAATGGTGCGAAATGCGTGAATATGTCTGGTTGGAATGCACCGAAACGGGAGCTCGCAATTACCGGGTGATCAAGGAAACGCGTGGAGCCGAACGGCTAGAACTGAAAAAGTACTGCCCCAAACTCCGCCGCCATACCTTGCACAAGGAATCGAGAAAGAAGTAAGTGCGAGTCCCCGAGCGCGGCCTGGTCGATGCCGTGCCGAATGGTGAAATGCCACAGATGATGAGCGATCAATCCGCCGGGGGTTTCCTCGAGCGGATGTGGGTTTTACGGGTGTAGCTCAATTGGCAGAGCACCGGATTCCAAATCCGGCGGTTGGGGGTTCAAGTCCCTCCGCCCGTGTTTTGGTGCCGGAATATTGCAGGGTGAATTGGCCATCCACATCCGCGACCGGTTGGAAGGTGGATTGCCGCTTGAAAACACATGACATGACAAATATGGGACATGATATTGTCCAAAATCATCGATTCCCCATATACTCAGTCCCCCTTGGGGTCAAATGAAGGGATCGATCGGACGTCAAACATTTGCCGATCGATGACTTGAAGTTGTTCTGCAATTGACCGCTGCCGAGCAGCCGCGGAAAAGCAATTTGAGATTCCACGAACTCGAGCCGAGTTCTGGTTCAACAGAATGTTGTGGCGAGAAATGGCAAAAACCAACGATACGACGACGATCTGGGGGACGCTGACGGAAGCGACCTTCTACAAGCGCAACCAGGGACGATTGATCCGCCAGTTGACGGCGGTGGCGCTGGGGTTGGTTGTGATCACGGGATCGTACACTTTATCTCAGGCGTTTCTGCAGGAATACAGCCGGTCGATCAAAGTCGGCGTCCCGATGCTGCTGATTGCCCTCGGATTGTGGTTGGTGTTCCGCATCGTCAATTTGCCCCGCTTTGCGGATTTTCTGATCTCCGTCGAAGGAGAAGTGGACAAGATCGCCTGGGCCAGCCGGGCGGAACTGATCCGTTCCACGCTGGTTGTGCTGGGCACGATGTTCCTGATGGGGTTTCTGCTGCTGTTTTTCGATTTTTTCTGGCAGTTGCTATTCACAGCGATCAACGTGCTGCAGCTTTAAGCCCATGCCGGCACTCCGCTGATGCCGGTTCTGGACCAGTTTCTCCCATCGGCCGAAAACGGCGTCCCCAAGCCGTCAGAACCCTGATTCGACCTCAAAAACCGGCGACCGAGTGTAAAATTCTATGCTCGACGCCGGATTTTTATATGACTTCTCACAAAGAGTTACGATTCCGGTGCCGGGTTTCTTGAAATTTTCGCTCCCGTCCGCCAGAATGCGGAATTCATTTGGTGACACCAGCCGGCCTGATCTTTCCAGAACCGGGTGGAACGGTCGTGTTGTCGAAACGAGCCACGCTCGATACGGGACATTCACTTGGTTACGACAGACAGGTCATGCTCGAGATAGTCAGCAAAACTATGGACGAAAACCTTCAGGTCAATCCGTTGCCGACAGGCCAAGCGCCGCCAGATGAGGCGATGTGCTGGTACGTGCTGAAGGTCCAGAGCAATCGTGAAAAATCAATCCGCGATTCGCTCCTGCGATCGATCAAACGCGACGGACTGGAAGTGTATTTCGGCGAAGTGATCATCCCCACCGAAAAGGTCGTCGAAACCAAAGGGGGGAAAAAGAAGATCACCGAGCGAAAACTTTATCCCGGTTACCTGATGATTCAGATGATTCTCAACGACGAGACGTTTTATCTTGTCCGCAACACCAGCGGCGTAGGGGACTTCACCGGCGCGGCGGGCAAACCGATCGCCATGCAGGATCACGAAATCAAGCGCATGCTCGGACAGGAAGAGGTCAAGCTGAATGAACCGACCAAAGTCAAGATCGGTTACGCCCGTGGCGACGTCGTCAAAATCAAGGAAGGCCCTTTCGAAAGCTTCGAAGGCTCGATCGACTCGATCGACGAAGCCAACGGCAAGGTGACGGTCCTCGTCGAAATCTTCGGACGATCGACCCCGACTGAACTCGAATACTGGCAGGTTGAAGGAGTTTGACAAGTCGTTATTTCGAAGGCGAACGACGCGAAATCATTGAAGCCTCAAATACAAAAAGTAAAGTCGCCCGATCGGACGCATGTGAAGTTCGACGGCGAATTGATATCCCATCCCTCTGAACCGACAAGACATTCAAGCTGAAAATCCGCAATCATGGCGAAACACGTAGTTGCTCAGGTCAAGCTTCAAGCCAAGGGAGGGCAAGCCACTCCCGCACCCCCCGTCGGCACCGCCCTCGGTCCCCACGGCGTGAATATCGGTCAGTTCGTCTCGCAGTTTAACGATAAGACCCGCGAGATGGCGGGGACGGTGATTCCGGTCATCGTCACGATCTATAACGATCGTTCTTTCGAATTCATTCTCAAAAGCCCTCCCGCTTCCGTCCTGCTGAAACAGGCGGCGAAAATTGCCAAAGGGGCGGTCAACGTCAAGACCGAGAAGGTCGGGACGGTCACTCAGCAGCAGTTGATCGACATCGCCAAAATGAAAGCCAACGACCTCAACGCCACCGATCTCAATCATGCCGCCAAAATGATTGCCGGGACGGCTCGCAGCATGGGAATCGAAGTCGTCGGTTGAACCGTCGGCGTCCGCGATTCAATACGACAGCCGAGTCAATAACTTTCGAGACAATAAATAAAAGAGTACGGTCCGATGCCCAAACCATCCAAACGATTTCGCTTCATTCAGAAAAAAGTCGCCGACCTCGGCCCCGTCGATGTGAGCGAGGCAGTTCGCGTCTTGAAGGGTCTGGAGTCCGACCTCCCCAAGGGAGTACGCGGCTGCCGTTATGACCAGACGGTCGAAATGGCCTTTCGCCTCGGCGTCGACCCCAAGCAGGCCGATCAGATCGTTCGCGGTTCGATCGTGCTTCCGCACGGTATCGGAAAAGCCCAGCGAGTCCTCGTGTTCTGCCAGGGCCCGAACGTCGCCATCGCCGAAGCGGCGGGCGCCGATTTCGTCGGTGGCAAGGATCTCGCGGATAAGGTCAAAGATGGCTGGACCGAATTCGATGTGGCGATCGCGACACCCGACATGATGGGCATCGTCGGGCCGCTCGGTCGCGTCCTCGGCCCTCGCGGATTGATGCCGTCGCCGCGCGCCGGCACCGTGACGCAAGACGTTGCGAATGCCGTCAGAGAATACAAAGCCGGTAAAGTCGAATTTCGAGTCGATGCCGGGGGGATCGTGCATTGCGTCGTCGGCAAGATGTCGTTCGACCAGCAGAAACTCGTGGAGAATATCGAGGCACTGCTCAAATTCATCAATGCTCTGAAACCATCCTCCTCGAAGGGCGTTTATCTGCGCGGCATCACGTTGACGGCCTCGGTCTCGCCGGGCATTACCGTGGCAGTCTGATTATTCAGTCCACGCGAATTGCGGGACGGTCGCTTCGATCACACGATGATCCGACTGAAAAAATACGACAGAAAAAATAAGACATAAGCATCAGAAACATCCCCGTCGAAAACGGGCATGAGGGAAAGCGGTTGCGATGAGCAAGCAAGTCAAAAAAATGGTCATTTCGGAATTGCAGAAGCGACTCGGAAGTGAAAAAAACCTGCTGGTTGTGAACACCGCCAAGGTGAATGCGGTCAAAGTGAATAAGTTTCGCCTGGCACTGCGCAAGAAAAACATTTACGCCCTGACCGTCAAGAACTCATTGGCGCAGGTCGCTCTGAAGGAGACCGGAGTCACGGCGCTCGGTCCCGTCCTCGATGGTCCGTCGACGCTCATCTGGGGGGGCGAAGACATCGTGGCCCTCTCCAAAGAGATCGCCAAATGGACCAAGGACATCAAAGAACTGGAAATCAAAGGGGGAACGACCGAAGGGTCGACTCTCTCCGCCGCCGACGTCGATTCCCTCAGCAAAAGTCCCGGTCGGTTGGAATTGCTCGGCCAAATCGTTACTCTCATGCTCAGCCCGGGACGACAACTGGGAGCGGCGATTCTCGGTCCGGGCGGAAAAGTCGCTGGCCAGATCAAGACGCTTGCCGACAAAGAAGGCGAAGCGCCTCCTGAAGCGGCAGCAGCAGCAGCAGAATAACAAGAAAACTCAGCTCGAACGCGAGCGAATGGATATCGATTCTAGGATCATTGTAAGAGTGTCAGCCATCCCTAGAGATGGCGAAATACATTTTCAGGGTGTGCCGGATCGGGGAGTAGACCCTCTTGCACAGCAGAGCGCGCGAGAAAGGACAAGGCTAGCATGTCGACGGTAGCAGAATTTGATCAATCAACAAAAGATTTGGGTGACAAAATTGTCGGTCTGACGCTGTTACAGGCCAAATCCCTGGCCGATTACCTCAAAGAGGTCCACGGCATCGAACCCGCCGGTGGCGGCGTGATGATGGCAGGCCCGGCCGCTGCGGCTGCGGAACCCGTTGCCGCCAAGACCGAGTTCGACGTCATTCTGACCGGTTTCGGCGAAAACAAGATCGCCGTGATCAAGGTCGTTCGAGCGGCGACTGGCCTCGGGCTCAAGGAAGCCAAGGATCTTGTCGAAGGGGTGCCCAAGGCGATGAAAACGGGCGTTTCCAAGGAAGATGCTGAAAAGCTGAAGAAAGAAGTCGAAGAATCTGGCGGGAAGGTGGAAATTAAGTAAGAGAGTTCTTACTATATTGTCCTGGCAGGTTAACGAGTTTCGGTTGATGCGGTGTTTTTTGCCAGCCTTGTTTCATACAATAAGGCTGGCGAAGGATCGTTCGTCGTTTGATCTTACGAGCAAGAGGGATCGATGCCCGCGGATCTGACGGTTGTCTCCTGATCAGCTTTCCGAGATTGACCCAATTCTACCAGCCGCTCTGCTGATCGGTATTCGAGGAGAGAATTAACGAGCGGTTTGCTTCGTATGCATTTCAATTTCAGCGTATGGAATTGAATTCATGGTATTGTGTCGATCGACGACGGTTGTCATTTGACGGAAGAGAATCTGTGTTTTGACGAACGAGATTCGTCAGAACCGGCAGGATACAGGGTGAGACTGCGCGGCACATTTTTATGCCACAGCGTCTCACATCGAATCGTCAGTGGCCGTGTAAGAGGTGAATCAGAATCTTCGGTCGATCCGGCGAATGTCATGAGGACTCGTCGGCGAGCGTCGGAATTTTGAATCGAGTTCGAGTAGGCTGGCAGTACTAAAGGCCGCGTGAGGAACTTCAACCCAGTGGATTGGTGTTCCAGAAGCATGCGATCGATCAGCATGACAGAGAGAGTTGCCGTGCATTATTCAAGCTCCATTATGGGGACAAGGGGGACGGTGTATCCATCGGTCCCCTTTCTGCCGTTGATAGGGGCACTCTGCGCCGCGAAATTCTCAGGCGTCGTTAATGCTCTCCGCCACTTTCTGTCGCTCAACAGCAACCCCTCCGGCGACCGTGCAACGTCCGCCATTCTCGAAATGCTCTCCATTCCTGATTCGCGCAGAGATGCATTGTCTTTTTCGCGCTTTAAGCTCCTGCCGCGACGTATGCAAGCAACATGGGTAACTATCCTCAGACGCTCCGTAGTGACGCAGTTTTAAGTTGAAACAGTATATGAATTGAAACAGAGACGATGATCCAGAGACGTTAACGAAAACACGATATCAGTCCCCCGAAGATTGACGACACGTAGCCCATAGACCAACACGACCCTGCCAGCAGGCCATCCGCCAATTGATCGTCCCTGGAAATTTCCCGGAGGACGACCCGACCGGCTGGTCCGCGGCTGAATGAGTTCCACCTAATAGGGAAAGAGCGACGCATGCCGATACCCGCCATCCGTACGTTGCAAAGCGAAACGATCCGCCAGATGGGCGCTCTCTCAGGTGAATTTGAGATTGCCGACCTGACGCGCATTCAAACCGAATCTTACGCCCGCTTTCTCCAACTCGATCGTCACCCGCGCGAACGCAAGGGCGAAGGCCTCGAAGAAATTATGCGCGAGGTATTCCCCATCGATTCGTATGATGGCCAGTACAAACTGGAATACCTGCGATACGAACTCGGCAAGCCTCGCTACACGCCGACCGAATGCCGGCAGCTTCGGCTGACGTACGGCCGGCCCTTCCGCATCTGGATGCGACTCGTCAAAGAGCAGCCGATCGAGGAAGAAGTTTATCTGGGGGATATCCCCATCATGCTCGGCGGAGGTGAGTTCATCATCAACGGTGCCGAGCGGGTCGTGGTCAGTCAGTTGCACCGCTCCCCCGGCGTCGATTTCGTCCTCAGCTCCGAACCGGGCGAAAAGAAAAGCTTCTCGTGCCGAATCATTCCCGAACGCGGAAGCTGGATCGAACTCGTCATCAACAAGAACGATGAACTGCTCGTCCGCATCGACCAGAGCGGTAAATTTTCGGCGATGACTCTGCTTCGCGCCATGGGTGCCGAGTACTCGCTGAACCCCACGCTTATTCGAACCTTCTACAACCCCAAGTCGATGAAGGTGAACAAGTCCGAAGGGGCCGTCGATCTGGTCAACAAGGTCTCGGCCGACGACTTGATCTATCCCGCGAAGCACGAGCGTTGCGGTGAAATCATTCTGCAATGCGGCCAGACAATCAACGCCGCCGCCGCGCAGGCCATCGTCGACGCCGGGATCAAGTCGGTCGACGTGCTCGAACAGATTGACGATCAATTGATTCTGAACAGTCTGCGCAAAGACGCGACCAGCACGCATGAAGAAGCGCTGTTGAAGATTTACCAGCGGCTGCGTCCGGGCAATCCTCCGCAACTGGAAAAGGCGATCGATCTGTTCCGCGAAAAATTCTTCGACGTCAATCGCTATCGTCTGGGACGGGTCGGCCGGTTCCGCATCAATCGCAAATTCCATCAGGACATTCCCGATTCGGAAATGACCTTGCGGGCGGAAGATTTCGTGAATGCGATCCGCTATCTCATCCGCCTGCGAAGCAGCGATTCGACCGCGTACGTCGACGACATCGACAACCTCGGCAATCGCCGGCTGCGAACCATCGATGAACTCGCCGCCGATGAAATCCGCAAAGGTTTTCTGAAGCTCCGCCGCACCGTTCAGGAACGCATGAGCCTCAAGGACGTCGAAGAGATGTCCCCCCGCACGCTGATCAACCCGAAAAGCGTCTCCGCCGCCATCGAATTCTTTTTCGGCCGAAGCGAACTTTCGCAGGTCGTCGATCAGACGAACCCGCTGTCGATGCTGACGCACGAGCGCCGCTTGAGCGCCCTCGGTCCCGGCGGACTCAACCGCAAACGCGCGGGCTTCGAAGTTCGCGACGTGCATATTTCGCACTATGGGCGCATCTGCCCGATTGAAACGCCCGAAGGAACGAACATCGGCTTGATCTCCAGTCTGAGCATGTTTGCCAAGGTGGACGACTATGGCTTCCTCATCACTCCCTATCGCCGCGTCAAAGACGGCAAGGTGCAGGATGAAGTGGTCTGGTTGCGAGCCGATGAAGAATCGGAAGTCTTCATTGCTCCCGCCGATACCCCGGTCACGAACGGCAAGATTTCCGAAGATCGCGTGCTGGCCCGGCATCACAACGACGTGATGTGGGTCGGCGCCAAGCAGGTCGAGTTCATCGATGTGGCTCCGTGTCAGATGGTCGGCATCTCCGCCGGCCTGATTCCGTTCCTCGAGCACGACGACGCCAACCGCGCGCTGATGGGTTCGAACATGCAGCGGCAAGCGGTTCCCCTATTGATCGCCGAAGCGCCGCTCGTGGGGACCGGGCTCGAAAAAGCCGTCGCCGAGAACTCGGGGATGGTGATCCTCTCCGATCGCGCGGGCAAAGTCACTTACGTCGATGCCAACGTCATCGAGATCGATGGCCGCAAGCATCATTTGCGAAAATACGAAGGGCTGAATGAACGGACCTGCCTCAACCATCGCCCGCTGGTGCAGATGGGACAACGCGTCAAGAAGGGACAGATTCTGTGCGATTCCGCCGGCACGAGCAAGGGGGAACTGGCACTCGGCCGCAACGTATTCGTCGCCTTCATGTCGTGGGAAGGGTACAACTACGAAGACGCCATCATTCTCTCCGAACGATTGGTGAAGGAGGACGTTTACACGTCGATTCACATCGACGAGTTTGACGTCGAAATTCGCGAGACCAAACTGGGGCGCGAGGAGTTCACTCGCGATATCCCCAACGTGAGTGAAAAGGCGCTGCGGCATCTCGATGAGACCGGCATCGTCATCGTCGGTACCCGCGTCCAGCCGGGCGACATCCTGGTCGGCAAAGTCTCCCCCAAGGCGAAGACCGAACTGACTCCCGAAGAAAAACTGCTGCACGCGATCTTCGGCCGCGCCGGTGAAGACGTCAAGAACGAATCGCTCGAAGTCCCCAGCGGAGTGGAAGGGATCGTCATTCACACCGAGAAATTCTCGCGGCGAATGAGCCTGTCGGAAACCGAACGCAAGAAGTTCGAAACGCAATTGAAAGAGGTCGAAACCAAGGGGAACCAGGCGATCAACGAGGCCTTCAAGGAATTCCTCAAGGAACTCGAAAAAGCACTCGATCGGCATCTCTCTGACGCCGACGGCCGCGAATTGCGTTCGCTCGACGACGAAAAATTCATCGCCGAATACGCCCGCAACTTCGAACAGCATTTCGAGCAACTCGATATCCGCAGCCCGCAGAAAAAATCGGATTGCCGCAAGCTCATCAAGGACCAATGGCACTCTGTCGAAGAAGCGATCGACGATGCCGACCGCAAACTCAACAGCATGAAGCGCGGCGACGAATTGCCCAGCGGAGTGCTGCAGATGGTGAAGGTCTATGTCGCTTCCAAACGCCGGATCTCCGTCGGCGATAAAATGGCCGGGCGCCACGGCAATAAGGGTGTGATCTCCAAAGTCCTGCCCGAAGAGGATATGCCCTTTCTCGCGGACGGCACACCGGTCGACATCATTCTGAATCCGCTGGGGGTTCCCAGCCGTATGAATGTGGGACAGATTCTGGAAACCCATCTCGGCTGGGCGGCGGCCAAACTCGGTTTCCGCTGCGTCAGCCCCGTCTTCGACGGACCGTCCGAAGAAGTCATCCGTGACGCCATGAAAGAAGCCGGACTTCCCGAAGACGGTAAATCCGTCTTGTACGATGGGCGAACGGGCGAGCCGTTCGAGCAGAAAACGACGGTCGGCTACATCTATATGCTCAAACTGCACCACTTGGTCGACGACAAGGTCCACGCCCGAGCGACCGGACCTTACTCGCTCATCACGCAGCAGCCGTTGGGGGGCAAAGCCCGCTTCGGCGGTCAGCGATTCGGGGAAATGGAAGTCTGGGCGCTCGAAGCCTACGGTGCAGCGTATGTACTCCAGGAATTACTCACCGTGAAAAGCGACGATGTGGAAGGCCGCACCAAAATCTACGAATCGATGGTCAAGGGCGAGAACACATTGGAAGCCGGCACTCCCGCCAGCTTCGACGTCCTCAGCAACGAAATTCGCGGTTTGTGCCTCAACATGCAGTTGGAGAAAAGCTCGGTTTAGCGACGCCGCCTGATGGCGACAGCCGGGTGTTCGACAGATGTTATTCGGGAAAGAAGCATTGATTGTCGTCGACGGATTGCAAGAATGCGATCCGTCGACCCGTCAGAACATAGATAAGGAGCGAAACTGTGAGCGTCGGCGAATCGGGTTACGAACGCGTCAACGATTACGGCTCGGTGAGAATCGGACTGGCCAGTCCCCACGATATTCGCAGTTGGTCATTCGGTGAAGTCAAAAAACCGGAAACGATCAACTATCGCACCTATCGTCCGGAACGCGACGGCCTGTTCTGCGAACGGATTTTCGGTCCCGAAAAAGACTGGGAATGCGCCTGCGGAAAATATCGCGGCATGAAATACAAAGGGATGATCTGCGATCGCTGCGGGGTCAAAGTGACTCACAGCCGCGTCCGCCGCAAGCGGATGGGGCACATCGAGCTTGCCGCCCCCGTCGTGCATATCTGGTTCTTCAAGACGATGCCCAGCCGATTGGGCGCGCTGCTCAACATGAAGACGACCAGTCTGGAAAAGGTGATCTACTTCCAGGATTACGCGGTCGTTGATCCGGGCGATACTCCGCTCCGCAAATGCCAGTTGCTGACGGAGGATGAATTTCGTCAGGCCAAGGAAAAATACGGCGAAGGAACCTTCGAGGCCGACATGGGGGCCGAAGCGGTCAAGAAACTGCTGATGGGCCTGAATCTGGTCGAACTGTCTGACGAACTGCGCAAGGATCTCTTTTCCACCTCCAGCCAGCAGAAGCGGAAAGAACTGATCAAGCGGCTCAAGATCTCCGAAGCGCTGCGCGACAGCAACAATCAGCCGGAGTGGATGGTCCTCGACGTCATCCCCGTCATTCCTCCCGACCTGCGGCCGCTCGTGCTGCTCGATTCGGGCAATTTCGCCACCAGCGACTTGAACGATTTGTATCGCCGCATCATCAATCGCAACAATCGGCTGAAGAAGCTCGTCGATCTGAACGCGCCCGAAGTGATCATCCGCAATGAAAAGCGGATGCTGCAGCAGTCGGTCGATGCGTTGTTCGACAACAATCGCTGCAAGCGTCCTGTGCTCGGTTCGTCGAACCGTCCGCTGAAATCCTTGACCGACATGATCAAAGGAAAACAGGGACGCTTCCGCGAAAACCTGCTCGGCAAGCGCGTCGATTATTCGGCCCGAAGCGTCATCGTCGTCGGCCCTGAACTCCGGCTGCACCAATGCGGACTGCCGAAGAAGATCGCACTCGAACTATTCCAGCCGTTCATCATTCGCCGACTGAAAGAACTCGGCCATGCCGACACGATCAAGAGCGCCAAGCGCATGCTCGAGCGCAAAGACGAGAACGTGTGGGATATTCTCGATGAAGTGATCAAGAATCACCCCGTGATGTTGAACCGTGCTCCGACGCTGCACCGCATGGGGATCCAGGCCTTCGAACCGATTCTGGTCGAAGGAAACGCCATCAAGATTCACCCGCTCGTCTGCAAAGGGTTCAACGCCGACTTCGACGGCGATCAGATGGCCGTCCACCTGCCGCTGTCGATCGAAGCCCAGGTGGAAGCGACCACGCTGATGATGTCGACCAACAACATCTTCAGCCCGGCGAACGGCCTCCCCATCATCAGCGCCTCGCAGGACATCGTGATGGGTTGTTATTACGTCACCCTCAAGCGGGCCGATCAGCGCGGCGAAGGGATGGCATTCGCTTCGACGAATGAAGTCCACTTGGCGCTCGGTCACGGCAAGGTGACGCGTCATACGATCATCAAGTTGCGGTTGCCCAAAGACAAGCGGGTCAAAGGGGAAGGGGCCGAGACCTTCCGCGCCGGCGGCTTGATCGAGACCACCGTGGGGCGCGTGCTGTTCAACGACGCGCTCCCCGCCCGTATGCACTATTATAACCTGACGATGAAGAGCAAGGATCTGGCCAACGTCATTTCCGACTGCTATCTCGAATTGGGCCGGCGCTGGACGATCGAACTTCTCGACCGCATGAAGCAGCTCGGTTTCCATGAATCGACACAAAGCGGTTTGTCGTTCGCGACGAGCGACCTCGTCACCGCTCCCAATAAGGAAAAAGTGATCGGCGAAGCCGAAGCGACCGTGATGAAGCAGCAGAAGCTGTACGAACGCGGCATCATCACCAATCAGGAACGGTACAACCAGGTGCTCGATACGTGGACTCACGCCCGCGAATTGATCACCAAGTCGATGATGCACGAACTCGAACACGACTTGCGCGACGGCGGCAAGTACGTCAATCCGATCTTCCTGATGGCGGCTTCCGGCGCCCGAGGCGGTGTCGAACAGATTCGCCAGTTGGCCGGTATGCGAGGATTGATGGCCAAGCCGAGCGGCGAAATCATCGAAACCCCCATCAAGGCGAACTTCCGCGAAGGCCTGACGGTTCTTGAATATTTTAGTTCGACGCACGGTGCGCGTAAGGGTCTGGCCGATACTGCTCTCAAAACGGCGGACAGCGGTTATCTAACCCGTAAACTGGCCGATATCTGCCAGAACATGGTCATCACCACCGACGACTGCGGCACCACGAAGGGGATTACCCGCGGCGTGATTTATCGCGGCGAAAAGGTCGAAGTCAGCCTCGCCGACGCCATTCGCGGCCGCGTCAGTCGCACGAACATCGTGAACCCGATCACCGATGAAGTGATCGTTCGCGAGAACGATCTCATCACGGTCGAAGTGGCCCGCAAGATCGAAGAACTGGGACTCGAAAAGATTCAGGTCCGCAGCCCGATGACCTGCGAAGCAACGCTGGGAATGTGCCGACGCTGTTACGGCATGGATCTCTCGACCGGTGCGCTGGTCGAAGAGGGTCTCGCCGCCGGGATCATCGCCGCTCAGAGCATCGGCGAACCGGGAACGCAGTTGACGATGCGTACGTTTCACATCGGCGGGACGGCGTCGCGCGAAGTCGAAGAAAGCGAAATCACCAGTCGGCGAGCCGGACGCGTGCGTTTTGCCCGCATCCGCAGCGTGGTGAACGCCGACGGGAAAAACGTGGTGCTGACGCGAAACGGGGAAATCATCATCGTCGATCCCAAGGACCGCGAGCTGGAAAAATATGTGATCCCCAACGGCGCCGTGCTGCTGGTGAACGAGAACGACGAAGTCAATTCCGGGCAAATGCTCTGTCAATGGGATCCGCACGCGGTCCCCATTCTCGCCGAAGTGGGCGGTAAGGTGCGCTTCGAAGACCTCGTCGAAGGCCGCTCGATTCGTACCGAAGTCGATCCCAGCGGCTTCGTCCGCAAGACCGTGATCGAACACAAGGGTGAATTGCATCCGCAGATCATTCTCGAAGACGGCACGGGGAAAATTCTCGACTTCTACTACCTCCCCGAACGGGCGAGCATCGAAGTCGAAGAAGGCAAACAGATCACCGCCGGCACCATTCTGGCGAAGAACCCGCGCGAATCGACCGGTACGCAGGACATCACCGGCGGTCTCCCCCGCGTGACAGAACTCTTCGAAGCCCGCAAACCGAAAGATCCCGCGATCATCGCCGAGATCGACGGTGATATCGAACTCGTCGCCGAGAAGAAGCGCGGCAAGCGAGTCATTATCGTCCGGGGGAGCGAAGGAACCGAAGTCGAGCACATCATTCCGCACGGCAAGCAATTGCTGGTCCACGCCAACGATACGGTACGGGCCGGCGATGCGCTGGTCCGCGGACCGCTCGTTCCGCACGATATTCTGCGAGTCAGCGGCGTGGAAGCGGTCCAGCAGTATCTGCTCCACGAAATTCAGAACGTGTACCGTTCGCAGCGCGTGGAAATCGACGACAAGCACATCGAAATCGTCGTTTCGCAGATGCTGCGGAAGATCAAGATCGAAGACGTGGGCGACACCCCCTGTCTCCCAGGAATCGTCATCGATAAATTCGAATTCCAGAGAATCAACGACGACGTGATGAAATGCGGAAAAATCACGAACCCGGGCGAAACCGAATTCCAGGAAAAAGATATCGTCCCGCTGACGACGATCGAAGAAGTCAACGAACAACTGAAAGCCGCCGGACAGAAAGCGGCTCAGTACACGCGACCGCGAGCGGCCAGCGGTGCGACGCAATTGCTGGGAATCACCAAGGCGGCGGTGCAAAGCGACAGCTTCATCTCCGCTGCCAGTTTCCAGGAAACGACCAAGGTGCTGACCGAAGCCGCTTTGGCAGGCAAGATCGACGGATTGGTGGGACTCAAGGAAAACGTGATTCTGGGACACCTGATTCCCGCCGGAACCGGTTTCCACTCACACCAGAACTCCGAAGTCCGCATCCGCCCGGACGCACTGGCCGAACTCAACGCCGAACGCGACCGCATTCGTCAGGCCCGACTCGAATTGCTCAGTGAAGGATCGCCGGGGGCATCAATGGGATCGGCGGAAGGCCATACTTCCGGCGGAAACTGACTTTCGTTC
>JBJXGP010000251.1:0-17500 GCA_046160425.1 Planctomycetaceae bacterium | reverse complement strand
CACGCTGTCGGTTCGCATGTAGGTGATGTAGCCGTCTTCGTAGAGTCGTTGGGCGACCTGCATTGTGGCGCGGGCGGTCATGCCGAGTTTGCGGTTCGCCTCCTGTTGCATCGAACTGGTGGTGAAGGGGGGATAAGGGCTGCGCGTCTGCTGGCGCGATTCGACCTGACTGACGACCCAGGGGCCGTTCTCGATCTGCGCCGCCAGTGCGCGGGCCTGGTTTTCATCGAGCAGCAAGACGTCGGCCGGCGGTTTCAACTTGCCGGTGTTTTCGTCGAAGTCTTTGCCGGTGGCGACTCGCTTCGAATCGACGGTGGTCAGCGTGGCTTGAAATTCGGCTTTCTCAGCGGTTTGAAGCTGGACCTTCAAGTCCCAGTATTTTCCGCTGCGGAAGGCGAGACGCTCTAGCTCGCGCTGCACGAGCATGCGGACTGCCACCGATTGCACCCGGCCGGCTGAGAGTCCCCTCGCGATTTTCTTCCAGAGGAGCGGGCTTAACGTGTAGCCGTAGAGACGATCGAGGACGCGACGGGTTTCCTGCGCCGAAACGAGGTTCTCGTCGAGTTGACGGGAATTTTTGAGCGCGGTTTGAATCGCCTCTTTGGTGATTTCGGAAAACACCATCCGCTTGACGGGAATTTTAGGGTTAAGAACCTGGGCGAGATGCCAGCCGATGCTCTCTCCTTCGCGGTCTTCGTCGGTTGCGAGAATGAGCTCTTCGGCGTCTTTCATCGCATCCTTGAGTTCCTTGATGACTTTCTTCTTTTCAGCGGGGACGACGTACAGGGGTTCGAATTGAGCGGTGACGTTCACGCCGAGCGTGGCCCACGGTTCTTTCTTGAATTCCGGAGGGATTTCAGCCGCCTTCGCCGGGAGGTCGCGAATATGACCGACGCTGGCCATGACAATATAATCACGGCCCAGGTATTCGCCGATCTTTCTGGCTTTTGCGGGCGATTCGACGATCACCAGGCCTTTCACTTTTTTCTTACCCACAATGCCTCCAGTTTCGGAGTCGACGAGTCAGAGCAGCAAAGTCGGACGTCATTCTTATTGTCGATTCATGTATATTTGTTGAGGATCGCGTTCGTGCGGGAGTTTTTTAGCGTCCCGCAGGGGGAATATTATAGTCGGTCCGGCAGGACAAAAATTCAGACGGCGGTCAGGCGAGTTCGTTCAAATTGATGTTCGAGCGATCGTTCGAGGCAGTGATTCAGCAGCGGCGAGGACATTCCTGGTGATTTTCAGGGGACATCCGTTTCAAGAAGGCGATCTCCCGGTTTGCCCGGTTATGTCCTTTTCTGAAGGGGCAGGGGGAATCACGCTGGCGTTGCTCTTGCCCGGATTGTGCGTCCGGCTAAAATGCGCGATCCAAGTATGGGCTTCGACGCGTAAAACGACTTTTATGAACTGGGATAAAGCATTATTCCTGTTTCTGTCAAGCCACTTTCGGTCAGGAAAGGAGTTTACGGAGGAATTCCACGCTCGCTGACAAGGGGGACGCAGATTCCGTAATTCCAGAATTTCAAATCATTTAGGGATGCAACTTCGAGGCATTTCAGATACATAACATTCGTTTTTGTGATCCGGCAAAGTTTCCGCACGCAATCGATCAGAGACCCAGACCCTCTCACAAATCCCGGTCGGCATCTCAAGTCGGTTCACTGAATACGAGTTCGTCGCCACCAGAGTTTTGTCAGGTTCAATGCAGACCAGAAGGACCGCGATATGAGTTCCCCCTTCAATATTTTTCGGAAACATCAAAAAATCCTCATGGTCGTCTTCACGGGATTGGCGATGTTCTCCTTTATCTTTCTCGATTCGCTCCAGTCGTCGCAAGAGGCGGCATCGCCGATCATCATCGGGATTCTCTTCGGCGGCTTCGCGATGTGGATCATCGGCCTGATCCGCGGAAAGTGGCTCGAATATGCCTTGATCGGCATGGCAGGTGGGGCCGTCGCCGGGTTCTTTATGACTCTTGCCGGCGAACCGCCGCCGCGGGTCACCACAACACTCGCCGAATTCAGCGATCAGGATTTACAGAAACTGGTCAACAAGAGATATATCGCCAATCAGTTTCTTGCGGCAGCGTACATTGAATCGCGCAAACCCGAAGAACGGGAATTCGCGCAGGTACCCCGCAGTGCAGAGTTCTCCTTCGGCCGTCCCGTGGAAGAAGACGTCGTGCTCGGGGAGCTTCTCTGCGAGGAAGGGAAGCAGATGGGGCTGATCGTCTCCGATCAGACGGTCGAGCGTTTCATCAATCAGGTGACCAACGAGCAGCTTAGCCGCGCCAAGTACGAGAAGATCGTGCGGCAGGATATGCGCGTCAGTCCCGTCGAACTGTACGACATACTCCGCGAGCAACTTCTGGCCCGGCAGGCATTTCAGATGATCGTGCCGCGAAACCTGCTTTCTCCGGAGCAGTATTGGCAGTACTACCAGAAATTCAACGTCCGCCGGGAACTCGTGCTGACGGCGGTTCCGGTCGAGTCGTTCGAGCCGGAAGTCACCGAACCGAAAGACGAGGATCTGAAAGAGTTTTTCGCCGCACACCGCGAGGTCTTTCCGAACCAGACCGCCGAAGGGGCTCCGGGTTTCCGCGTGCCGCGCAAGGTGTCGATCGGCTATCTCGAAGCGCGTCCCTCGTCGATCGAGCCTGATGTGAAACCGGTGACCGATGCCGAAATCGAAAACTACTACAACGAAAACAAAGAACTCTACCGCGAACTGAGCACCAATCTGCTGGAAGGGAATACGCCCTCTTCCGAAGAAAAACCGGACGATACAACGCCAGAGAGTGAAAAGCCTGCGGATGAAACGCCCGCGAGCGATGATGACTCCAAGTCGGATGGTGAAACTCCCTCGACCGAAGAAAAGCCGGACGCCGACGGATCCGAAACCGAGAAATCGGATACGGAGAAGTCCGACGAATCCTCCGACGCATCGGGATTGAATCCCACGGTCCCCACTGCGGAAACGGCATCGATCGCATCGCCGAATTCCACGCAAGCCGTCTTTTCCGTCGAAGATGCGGCGGCCGAAGAGCCGAAGTCGGACGATGCCGCCGAAGCGGTCAAGCCGAATGAATCTGCGACGGAGGACGCGAAGCCCGCTGAAACGACATCCGAGCCTCCTGCGTCGGAAACACCTGACACCCCGGCGACGACCGAAGGCACGCCGAAGCCCGACATGTCCGAGCCGAAATATCGACCGCTCGACGACGATTTGAAAGCCGAAATCCGCGACGATCTCCATCGTCAGCAGTTGCGCGAATTGATCAAGAAGCGCATGGACGAGGCGCAAACCTTCATGTCCGACTTATCGGGCAAATACCGCCTCCCCGACGATCCCGAAAAGAAGATGACCCCCACCGACGTCGCCGAAGCCATGAAAGCTTACGCGGCGAAGCAGGGATTGGTGTACGGCGAGATTCCGCTGTCGTCGTTCGAAGAGCTTGAAGACTCGGTTAAATATCCGATGGCCAGCGCTGAAGAACCGACGGATAATCCGCTCGCGATGCAGGAACAACCGAACGTCCGCATGCAGATGTTTCAGACCGGCCTCGACCAGCTCTACCTGGTCTTGCAAGCTAAGGATCCCATCACCGACGTGTCCTATGCGTACTGGAAGACCGGTGACGTCGATTCGCACGTGGCCACGTTTGAGGATGAGGGAATTCGCGAGCAGGTACTCGAAGCCTGGAAACGGGTAAAAGCCCGGCCACTCGCCGAAAAGCGGGCCAAGGAACTCGTCGAAAAGCTGAAGAAAGACGAACGCCCCTGGGAGGAAGCCCTGGCGGAAACCACCGTCACCGGTGCGCAGGAAGGCTTGCAGTTGTCGGTTCAGACGACCGAATCGTTCAGTTGGATGCGGACCACGACTGCACCATCGGCCAATCCGCTGTTCAGTTTTCCGCAACCCGAACTTTCGACGATCAGCAGCGTCAAAATGGCCGGCGACTCGTTCATGAAAGCGGTCTTCCACGATCTCAAAGATGGCGAAGTCGGTATCGCCCCCAATGCCGACCTTTCGATTTATTACGTCGTGAAGGCTCGCAACCGGTTTCCGAGCACGCCGGCAGAGGTCGAAGCCCAACGGCAGGCCTTCATGAAAGAGGATCTGTTCTTTTTCTCGCCTTACTTTGTGCTGTCCAATATGGAACATAACGAAAGTCTGGCGAAGTGGAGCCAGCAACTGGAACTAAAATACGCCGTCATGTGGCGAAACGACGACCCGTCCACGGACGGTCCCCCTCTGGAAGAGTGAAAAGGGACGCTTGTGATGCACCCCACCACAATCAGCGACTGCACTCGGACATTTACCGTTGAGTCGGCAAGAGTTGCATTCGCCGCGGATTCGGCTTAGAATCATTGTTTCCCGGTTCATGTGAGCCGATATTGCCGATATTTATCGCCTCGAATAAAGAGCCGATCGGCTTTTCACCACCGGTTTCGGTGTCTGAGAGTGGTCGGTTGATTGACGAAAAAGTTTTTTTGAGTGATCGGAGAATCGTCGTGACGATTGACAAGAGTTTGAAGCGTAAAGGCCGTCTGGCCCGTGGTCGAAGCGTGATGACCCGCGATGAACGCATTTCAAAGATGATGGCGGATGACGGCTGGATTTCGGGTCAAAGCCCGATCGGTCTGGCGAAAACTCGCATGCCCAAGACCGCCCTTGGCAAGAAAAAGAAGAAAGCCGCCGCTGAAGGGGACGCTGCTGCCACTCCGGCCGCTGCCGCACCCGCAGCCGGTAAGAAAGCCGATGCCGGCAAGAAACCTGACGCTGGTAAGAAACCCGATGCCGGGAAAAAGGCCGAAGCCCCCAAGAAGAAGTAATCGCCAGCGAAACGGCGATGACCGCATTTGGTGCAGGGACCATATCGCACGCACACCGTCGACGCCTGTCGGTACGAAACTGGCAGGCGTTTTACCTTCCTGTGTACGATCTGAAGTCGCATTCATGATCTGAAGTCTCATGGAGTGGTGGTATCGACTGAGATGCTGGGGAGGAGCGGCTACGCGAGCCAGAATCCGCCGCGAATCCCGTCGTTATCATCAGGCGGCTTTGCACTGCCGCGAATCGCAAGCCGAGATTCTCGGGCAAATTCTCGCGCTGAATGAAGAGAGCCGTTTCAGTCGCGAGCGCGGTCTCAGCGCGAGATTGACTCCCGATGAATACCGTCGGCAAATGCCCGTCGTCGACGGCGATTTTTATCGGCCCTACGTCGAGCAGTTGCGGCAGGGGGATCGCGCCGCGCTGCTGGGATCTTCACAAAAGCTGATGATGTTTGCCCTCACCAGCGGGACGACAGCGGAATCGAAATACATCCCGATCACCGATCGCTTTCTCAGCGACTATCGCCGGGGCTGGCAAATCTGGGGACTGCACGCCTTCGACGATCATCCCCGTTTGCATTATCTCAACATCTTTCAATTGACCAGCGATCACGATCAATTTCGCACTCCGGGAGGAACCCCCTGCGGAAACATCAGCGGCCTCGTCAGCACGATTCAAAGCCGGTTCGTCAAAACGCTCTATACGCTCCCCCTCGAAATCGCGAAAATCCACCACGGACAAACCAAATACTACACCGCACTGCGGCTCGGTCTCGCGGATCGGTACGTCGGCGTGTTGATGACCGCCAACCCCAGCACGCTGGTCCGCATCGCTCAACTTGCCGATCGACAAAAATCGTCGCTGATTCGCGATCTGTTCGATGGGACGCTGACAATCCCGCATGATGATGCGATATCCCCAGAGAACGGCTTGCGTGTGGATATCCGTCAACAACTTGCCCGCCGCATCAGTCGGCCCAATCGCTCGCGCGCTCGAGAGCTTGAGAGCATCGTCCAACGGACCGGATCGCTCTTCCCCAAAGATTTCTGGCCGCGCCTGGAGCTTATCGCCGTCTGGACCGGGGGGAGCGCGGGGGCGTATCTGCATCAACTCCGGCAATACTACGGCGAGGTGCCCGTTCGCGATCATGGGCTTTCGGCGAGCGAGGGGCGAATGACGATCCCGTTCGCCGACGAGACCGCCGCGGGCTTGCTCGATATCAATTCGCATTATTTCGAATTCATTCCCGAAGCCGAGCGCGAGAGCGCGAACCCGGTGGTGCTTGAGGCCCACGAACTTGAAGTCGACCGCAACTATTACATCCTGCTGACGACCTCGTCGGGACTGTATCGCTACGACATCCGCGACGTCGTGCGCTGCGTCGGTTTTCGGGAGCGGACTCCGTTACTCGAATTTCTGCACAAGGGAGCACACATCTCGAATGTCACAGGTGAGAAACTCAATGAATCGCAGGTGATCGCCGCCGTGAGATCGAGTTTTGAACGACTCAAGCAGCCGCTCGAAACATTTGTGTTGGCGCCGCAGTGGGGCGATCCTCCCGGATATCGCCTGCTGCTGGAAAGCCGACATCTCCCCCCGCTCGAGATCGCCGGGCGCATCGCCGCCGAGGTCGATCGATATCTCCAGCAGCACAACAGCGAATATCGCGACAAGCGGCAAACCGAGCGTCTGGCGCCGATCCGCTGTCAGTCCTTGCCCGACGGCACCTGGACCCATTACATCGCCGCCCGCCACGCCCGCATGCAGGGGAACATCGAGCAGTACAAGCACCCATGCCTGTTCACCGATTTGAAGGCGATTGAGGAGTTGTGTTGCGAATGAAGGGATGCCGTCGATATTCCTCGGATACACCTGTTTATAGAAACTGCTCGCCAGCAGACTTGCAACAAACCCGGTTTTCCGTCAAAATACCCGGCTCGACAAACGACAGACTTGTAGGCGATCACATCTGCGAATCGACGCAGAGAAAATACCACGAAAGGATTTTGCGTCATGGCTCATAAGAAAGGTCAAGGTTCGACACGCAACGGTCGCGATTCGAACCCGAAGATGCGGGGCATCAAGAAGTACGGCGGCGAAGTCGTTCGCGCCGGCAATATCCTCGTCCGACAGTGCGGGACCAAATGGCGTCCCGGCCGAAACGTCGGCCTCGGCAACGATTACACGATCTACTCGCTCGTCGATGGTACGGTCTACTTCGATCAGGAAGGCCGCCGGATCAACGTCCAGGTGAACTGAATCGCTTCGCCGATTTTCCTCGCAACAGAATGGCCCCTCATCAAGGGGTGGGTTTGCTCTGGCTCTTGATAGGAGTCAGCCCCAGACTTTGCCGATAGCTGTCGCGCACCTGGTCTGCTCCCAGTTTGTCGATCAGTTCCTGCCATTTTGCAGCGACTCCGGCGAGCGATGAGGCAGGAGGCGACTCCCCTTCGAGCGCCGCCGTGATTCCCTCGTTCAATGCGTTGCGAAATTCTTCGCGGCCGACGACGGGGAGTTCCGCGACCGTTTGCTGATCGGTGAACCCGACTTCGATCGACCTGGCAAGATCGTGTTGTTCTTCGCCCGATAAATCGTCTCCTCCCCAATTGGGAGTATTCAGAATGTCGCTTTCGCGGCAGATCGACCGCGCTCCCTGTTCGAAATAATTGTCGAGCTGCGCGACGGCGATTTGTCCGATCAGGTTCCACGCGGCCTGTTCGACTTTTGCGTCCGAGTTTTTCGCGACTCCCGCCCCCAGGCCACAGAATCCCGTCAGCGACACGGCGTTGATCTTGCCATCGGGTAACGATTCCCAGTCTTTAACCCCCTGGTTGTAAACCTGCGCGACGCCAGGCAGGGGAGAGATGCCGATCTGTATGTTCTTCGCTCGACCGGTGCCTTGCGCGGACCCGGAGGTCTCCGGTCCAAAGGGATAAGCGAGCGCCTGCGGGAGCGTTTCGAGTCCGATCGCCAGAGCCGCTTTCCCGGCGAGCATTTCGTTTCGGCAATCGGTGGGCGTATGCTTCAGCACGTCGGGAGAGCGCTGAGCCAGTCCCTGCACGATCTCATCGAGAACGCGCGTATAACCGGGGTTATCGATCAACGGCAGGCCGTCGTTGATGTCGAACAGGATGCCGATGTTGCCGGGATGTTTCACCACCGAGGCAGCGCGCGACAGAAACATCGTCGCGCGCCAATGGGGATGCCACGGCTCTTCGATCGTCAAATTCGGTGCCCAGCGATCGCGCGTATTCACCAGCTTTTCGTAGTCGTCCCACGTTTTCGGCGGCGAAAATCCCGCCTGTTCGAGCAAGTCACGGCGGTAATAACAGACGAGCACGGGAGCGGAAATTGGCAGCGCGAACGGCTCGTCGGCGCTCGATGTCAGGATCGCGCGGAGGCCGGGGAGCACATCGAGCCAGTTCAATTCAAGTTGATCTTTTAGCTCTCGGGGCATCGACGCCAGCCTGTTCTGATCGCGCCATGCAGCGAGTTCTCCCAGCGGAAAGACGGCGAGATCGCAGTCGGGGAACACAGCGGTCTTCGTCTCGCCGGTTTGCGAGTATTCGATCAACTCGTAACGAGCGCCGGTCTGCGCTCCCCATTCATCAAGCGGAATCTCCCAGCGTTCCGGCAAGTTCAATTCTTTGGGAATCGCGATGCGCAGCGTCACCCCTTGAAACGGAGGAACATCCGCGGGTCGATCGGCCGGATCGGGATCGTCATCGCAACCGGCAAGACTCATGCCGATCAGACAGCAGAGGATCAACAGCCGACTCGCACGGCGCGCGTGCTTTCCCGGAGCAGGAAATATTGAATGTGCGATTGAAGCGATGCAGTCCATATTGCTCACAACAGTTGGCCCCCGAAGATCATGCACCGCAATTTTGCGGACGGTTAAAACATTGAATCGTAACCCGAATCGTAAAGTTGCGCTTTCGTTTTCTTTCACCCTCGCCCGCTTGCGGGAGAGGGCAGGGTGAGGGTCTTTCACTTCGTCAATGAAAGACACACTCATCCGGACGCCCGTCGTACGAGAATGTCGCCTACACATTGGCTCCCGTGCTATTTAGCCTTCTCCGCACTGCCATTGAGTCGCACGCGAATCGCGAGCTTGCGTCCCTCTCGCACAATGGTGAGCTCGACTTCGTCCCCCGGACTTTTGCTTTCGATGAATCCGAGAAAATCGTCGGCGGATTTGACGTCCTGCCCATCGACTTGAACGATCAGGTCGGCTGCGCTGCGGTCCTCGCGTTCGACGACGAAGGGGCCGCGCCGTTGCCGGGTGATTTTAGGTCCGCGAAGTCCCGCTTTTTCCGCCGGTCCATCGGGAGAGAGTTTGGCGACGAGCAATCCCTGTTCGTTCTCGAAAACGCGGATGATACCGATCTCGGGGCGGATGACCTGTCCGTGCTCGATGAGTTGCGGAACGACCCGCGCTACAAGATTGACCGGGATCGCAAAACCGACCCCCGCGCTCTGGCCCGTCGTGCTGGCAATCGCCGTGTTGATGCCGATCAGTCGTCCCCGCGAATCGGCGAGCGGCCCGCCGGAGTTACCCGGATTGACCGCCGCATCGATCTGAATGATCGACTTGATCGTGCGATTGGCTCGCAGTTGCAGCGAGCGGTTGAGGCTCGAAATGATACCCGTCGTCATCGTCCGTTCGAGGCCGAACGGATTGCCGATCGCGAACACGCGGTGCCCGACTTTGAGATTTCCCGAGTCGCCGAATTCGACGGGAAACAGCACATCCTGCGGTGCCGTGATTTTGATGACGGCGATGTCGTTGATCGGGTCGGCTCCCACAAACGTGGCGTCGTAAGACTTGCCGTCGAACAACGTGACCTGCACCTGCTGCGCATTTTCGACGACATGGTAGTTCGTCACGATATGGCCCGATTTGTCGATGACCGAACCGGAGCCGGTCCCCGCCGATTCGACGTCGATCAGGAAGACGACGTCTTCTTTCGTCGTCTTTGTCGTGATGTTCACCACGCTGCGGTTGAGCGTTTCGTAAACCGCGACGTTGATCGCCTCTTCGGGCGAGATCCCATCAGTGTTAAAGACCCGCTCATCATCGGCGAGGGGCGGCACGAGCAGCGGCGGCACTTGTTGCGCGCGAGTTGTTTCTTCGCGGTCTTGTGCGTGCGCGGGGAGCGTCGGCGACGATTGCTGCCAACAGAGCGAGATCGCGGCCCCCATCAGAGACGACACGAAACATCCCAAAAAGAATCGCATGGCGTCACTCCTTAACTGCATATCGATCGGCGTTCGCAGTCGACGAATTCGAATCCGACCGAGTCTTCCTATTTGAGGCGGTTGGATATCGGTGAAAGTTGCGTTCATCGCCAATCATATGCGGAAACCTGCCGAATGGGATAGGGCGGGGTAACGCAATGCGGGGAACAACCGGTCAGAGATAACATCTCGACAGTTGGGAGACGAGATCAAGGCATCTCCGCCGTCATTTCGACGACGCTTTCTTGCGGTCGGCGAGTTTCTTCTTGTAGTCGGCGACGACTCCGGCGGGGTCGGCTTGAAAAGCCTGCAGGCAGCCCGTGCAGCAGACATAGTACGTTTCACCCCCGAACATGACTTTCATCGAACCGTATCCGCCGGTCACGAGACACTCGGGTTCGCCCGCGCCCGGTTCGGCGAGACGAGTCCCTTCGCGCGTGTAGCCGACTTCGGCGACGCGGCTGAAAAACGTCTGATTCGCCTTTCGTTTTTCGTGAAGGACGAGCGTCCGCTTTTCGTTGAGGCGCGTGATCGTCATGCGATAGGCGTCTTCGTCGTCGGCCGATTTCGTCTCGAGCACGAGATTCTTGTCGTCCAGTGTCCCGCTGTATGACCGTTCGACTTTATCGGGTGAAACGGTTTTGAGCGTGTAGACTTTCGCTTCGGGATCAAACGAGAGGTGCGCGGTCGAGAGGAGTTTCCCGTCCTGGACTTCGTAGCGAATCCCGATGGGAGTGGTATCGAAATCCCAGATCCAGTTCGCAGCCTCTTTCCACGCGCCGCTGGTCGAGTTGCGTTTGACCATCCCCACGCCGCGCCAGTCGCCGATCAGAGAATTGAACTCTGCGAGTGCCTCCTGAATTTTTATCGATTCGGGAGTCCGCAGGTCGGCGATTTTCTTCTTCGCGTCTTTTGCCGGAGCATCGTCTGCGCGAATATCGCCGCGCGACAGCGACCAGGCGACCAGCCCGGCTGACGCCAGTAAGCCGACCATGACGAATGCTCGCGATCGAAGCGACACCGATCGCGATCGAGAAAGTTGACGTTCGGGAATTGACGGCATCGAATCACCTGTTGCGGACATGCGAACCATCCTTTGACTGTCCGAATTCATTAGAACCAGAAGCGTAAGTTTTGAAGTTGCTCTTTCGTTTCTTCCACCCTCGCCTGCTTGCGGGAGAGGGCCGGGGTGAGGGTGTTTTCTCCCCTGAGTATTAACCCGCCAGCGTGGCCAAAAGTTTCGTCGAAAACGCGTTCGCCGAGTTCAGATTGCAGGAAAAGTAAGGGTCATCTCGAATTTAATGGCAGAACGGATTATATGCCCCATTGCCATATTTTGCGACGCCTTTCTGCAATCGGAATGGTTTTTAATTGGAGTTCGTCAGGCAGAGCCTAAGATTGAATGTTGCGGGAAATACCCGACAACGACACCACGTCTCGTCCGTTCTCGGGCAAACCGAGTTGAAGAATTTTCGATTCTTCTTCATTGTTTCGAGGTGCGATTGATGCAGCCGATCGAAAATCAGGATGCAACGTATCTGCCGAAAAACTCCGTCGACCGCAGCCTGTTGTGGTTGATTCTTGGGGCGCTGGGTATGTTGTTTCTCATGCTCCTGGTTTTCTCTCAGAGTCCGCCCCGCAAGAAATCAGGCGACACGTATCTCTCGCGAAAAGAATCGGAACTGAAAAAAAATTCCGAGGCGTCTGGAAAGAAATCTGAAGACGATGCAACGCTCGGCGTCAGCAATCCGCAGGATGTGCGCTGAGTTCGTCCACGATCCGCAGGCGTTAATCATCCGATTCGCGATCGAGATCGTCATCGAAGTCCTCTTCCACGCCGACGGCTCCGATGATTTCGTCGTCTAATATTTCTTTCCCGATTGACGACGAATCGTATTCGTTCGAAATCAGGCTCAGGCTGCGAGTGATCGCTTCAAGTTGATCCCGCGTCTCGAGTAATTCGTGGTCGGTTCCCTGATAGAGAACCACCCCGGTCAGCCGCGGTGTCTGAAAGCAGCGGATAAACGCACTGTTGACCATTTCCAGCGAGACGAATTCGATGTCGCAGCCGGATGCCGCTCGCGTCTGCGATTTCAAATCCGCACTCACTGCGAAAGGGACCGGGTAAATATCCAGTTCCTCGTACTCTTCGCGAAAGACTTCGGCGACCGACTCGATGACATCCACCGGTGCGGGGGCATCGAAGAGCAGGGTCAGCGACCAGAACGACGTCCCGCCGCTTTCGACCTGAATCATCACTTCGTGGCTTTGTCGGGTCTCTGAGATGGCCCATAATCCGGGATAGCGAAAACGGACGCCATGCCCGACGTAAGTCTCATACAAGCAATCATCTATATGTTTATTGGTCGAGTTCAATTCTGCCTCCGGAGGAAGGGGTTCTCCATCAACCGGCTTGTGAATGCTCTGTGAAATGAGTAAGCTGGTAGTGTGTTCTTTTCGAATGCATTTCTCAGGAATCCCACTCAACATTCCGTTGAATTGTGAATCTGACAAATTCCATTTGAATCATAACAGACGGCGAAAGCAATGTCCCAGCAACCATGCGGGGAAACGCGTCGGTCGGCGGAAGCGGAGATGTTCCGGGGTTCGATCTCGGAAGTGCATTTCTATTCCAGCGCACGTCATTTGCGACGCGATTGAACAAGATTGATGATTTGCGTTCGAGTTCGTTAAGGGGGGGTGTTTATGTCATCTGCACGCGCAGCCGAAGTCGCTGAAATTCTGTGGGAACTGAAACGGGCCGGCAAGGTCGCCACCTATACCAACATCGCACGCCGTGCCGGTTTCAACCCCGGTCTCAAGGGGCAGACGATTGAGACGTGCATCAACACCGTGCGCCGCGACTGGCCCCATCTCCACTGGTGGCGAGCGGTCAACGATGACATCGCTTTGCCCGATGATTCGGAACAAGGCAAGCGCCTCGTCGAAGCGGGTTACGAACTGACCATCGCCACCGGTCGCAAAGGCCGCATGACGATCAAGGCCGCCGAAAGCCACCTGATGAGCTGGGAAGAACAAGAAGGCGCCGTTGCAGTGAAGTAACAGTTGCAGTGAAGTCACACCAACGTTATCGCGCTGGTCCGCTGGATTCGAAATTCGATAGGGAATGCATGACGATTCTCTCTCCTGCGTATCTGTTCCAATACCGGCTGTCGGTCGGTGAAGTGGCGGAACAGGATGTCTCATCGGGCGATTTCGAACTGCCGGAACGTTATCGCCTGCCGTTCCTCCGCGAACTCG
Source organism: Planctomycetaceae bacterium (assembly GCA_046160425.1). GTDB lineage: Bacteria > Planctomycetota > Planctomycetia > Planctomycetales > Planctomycetaceae > JAQCEJ01. Next base: position 4,159 of record JBJXGP010000251.1, on the reverse strand, counting down.
AAAACGAAAAGCCGTTCGCGGATGTCCGGCTTGGGTGGTCTCACGCCGGACTGGCGCTGACCGTCGATGTCACGGGGAAGAAACATCCCGCGACGACCGAAGTCGACCGCCCGCTCGAGTCGGACTGGAGCCGCATCTGGTGGGATACCCGCTACTCGGCGACGGTGCATCGCGCGAATCGCTTGTGCCAGTCGCTGTATCTCTTCCCCGCAGGGGGCGGGAAAAAGAAGGCCGACCCATACGCCCAGCCCGCACCGATCGCCATGTCCCGCGAGCCGTCGCTGCCGATACCGGTCAAGTCGATCCGCCTCGGAGTCCGTCCGCTGAAGCAGGGCTACCATCTCAGCGCCTGGCTCCCCGCCTCGGCGATCCCGTCGTATGAGCCTGAGACCCATCCGCAGTTGGGCTTTTACTATCAGGTCCACGACCTGGAAAAAGGGGACCAGTACCTCTCCGTCGGAGAAGATTTTCCGTTTGCCCACGATCCCAGCCTGTGGGTGCTGCTGGATTTGAATCCGGAGAAGTGAGCGTCAAGCCGTTTCGTCGACTTCGTTATGCAGTGCTGATCCCCAAAGGTACGCGCCATGGGAATTTTTGATCTGAAGTTATTGTGGCATTACTTCGCACCTCTTCTAATAATATTTGTATTCGTTGTGTACATGCGAATTTTCTACAAGCATGGTGAAAGAAGTGCGAAACGTACTCTTGGGTTGATTTGGGCATCGACAATCTTAGTATGTTTGGTGATCGCAATATTTCATACCGTGTATCTCAGCAATAAAGTTGCAAATATGATTTATTCTGGCGAAGTGGAAGAAATCCAACTTGAGCGTATCGCGGAAAATAGCTCAGGCAACAAAACCGAAATTGTCGGAAGATTTCCGGTTACTTCAGAAATTCATGACGGCCTCATGTCATTAAAGGATGCAGAACCATACAAATCGCCGCGTCAGGATCGTTATGACGGCTATGTCATTCGGTTTCGAATGAAGAACAGTTCTGAGTATTCTGACGGCATTATTTCTATTTTTAGATTCGGCAGCTACTCGGGGTTTATTGGCGAAGTAACGCCTATGTGGGATGGTTGGTCCGGAACAAGATATCAAGCCACGAAATTTTCTGCATGGATGGAAAAGCAACTGTTGACGCAGATTACGAAGGACTCCGACGTTGCGAATGATGGCAAGTAAATGATCGCAAGATGCCACTATGACAATGTGAATTATCTGCGAGTCTCCGCTAAAATTGGGATCATAGAATTCATCAGGGTATAGTCGGTCCTTTTTGCATCTGTGGGACATTCTTCATGAATCGTCGTTACAAGCTTCAATTGTCCCAGCACGTTCGACACTTCAAACTCCTCCTCATGACGCAGGCGATGTGCGGCGGTTTATGGTCAAACCAAGCTCGTGCCGTCGATCCCTACGAACATCTGGATCCGTATTGGGTGCTGCTGCACGAGCCGGCGGTTGTTGCGGAACTTGATCTCACTGAGTCCGAACGCGAGGCGTATCGGGAACTGCTCGATGAACTCGATCTTCGCTTTTTTCCCATCCGCAACAAGTCGCGCGAAGTCGCCGTCGAGGGGTTGACGAAAATCGTCGCCGAGGCGCGGGCGGGAATGAAAGGGATCCTCACATCCTCGAAGTACCGACGGCTCAATGAAATTCTGATGTGGCGTCTCGGAACGGCGGCGATTTCGCAGGATGACGTCGCCGCCCGCCTGCGGTTGGACGAGAATCAGCGCCAGCGCCTCAAAGAGATCACCGATCAGACGCAAGTCTCGGTGGCCGCTCTGGAAAAAGAAGCCTCCGCAGGAAAATCTCGCCCGCCACTCGAAAAGAAATTCACCGAACTGAAAACGAGCGAGCAGAGAAAAATGCTCCGCGTGCTCAAGCCCGAACAGATCAGTGCGTGGAAGAATCTACTCGGCGAGACGTTCGAAATTTCCCAACTCGGCGAGCCGGCGTACAAGGCTCCCGAACTGATCGATACCGGCGAGTGGGTCAATTCGTCCCCGCTCGTCCCCGATGACCTGCGCGGCAAAGTCGTGGTCATCCATTTCTATGCCAGCGGATGCATCAATTGCATTCACAACTACGAGTGGTATCGCCAGTGGTACGACAAGTTTCGCGGCGACGACTTTGTAATGATCGGCATCCACACGCCCGAGACCGAAGCCGAGCGCGATCTGGCGGGTGTCCGCAAGAAAGCCACCGATGAGAAGCTCGCCTTCCCGATTCTCCTCGACGTCAAAAGCGAGAACTGGAACGCCTGGGGAAATTCCATGTGGCCCTCGGTCTACGTGGTCGACAAGCAAGGCTACCTCCGCAAATTCTGGCCCGGCGAATTGAACTGGCAGGGAAACGAAGGCGAAAAGTTCATGCGGTCGCAAATCGAAGCGCTGCTTGCGGAAGAGACGCCGTGAGGCGGTTTGCTTCACGTGCGAACGCAACGTACCACCTTCACACAAACTTCCGAATCGTCTCCTCAAACCGATTCGCCAGTTGTTCGGCCGTGCGGTCGTAGGCGGTTGGGTCGCTCCAAGTCGTGCGGGGATCGAGAATGTTTTCGGGGACGCCGGGGCAGCGGTCGAGTCGGCTGAGATGAAACTGCTCGATTGGGGTCGTCCGAGCATTGTCGAGTTGTCCCTTCAATACCGCTGCGACGATCGCTCGCGTCAACGGCAAGGCCATGCGCTGGCCGACGCCGTAGGATCCGCCGGTGAGACCGGTGTTGACCAGCCAGCATTTGACCTCGTGGCGGGCGATCTTCTCCTTGAGCATGCGGGCATACACGGTCGGGTGCATCGGCATGAACGGGGCGCCGAAGCAGGCGCTGAAGGTCGCCTGCGGCTCTTTGATCCCCGCCTCGGTCCCCGCGACTTTTGAGGTGTAGCCGCAGAGAAAATGAAACTCCGCCTGCTCCGCCGTCAATCGTGAAATCGGCGGCAGCACGCCGAACGCATCGTAGGTGAGGAAGAGAATGTTTTTCGGATGTCCCGCCGTTCCTGAAATATCGGCGTGCGGAATGTGCGTGATCGGGTAGGTCGCCCGCGTGTTTTCGGTGATCGAACTGTCGTTCAGGTCGATCCGCCGCGTTGCGGGATCGATGACGACGTTTTCGAGGATCGTGCCGAACTTGCGCGTGGCATCGTAAATTTCAGGCTCGGTTTGCGGATTCAAGCGAATGACTTTCGCATAGCAGCCCCCTTCGAAATTGAAGACGCCGCGATCGCTCCAGCCGTGTTCGTCATCGCCGATGAGCATGCGATCGGCGGAGGTCGAGAGGGTCGTCTTGCCGGTTCCCGAAAGCCCGAAGAAGACGGCGACGTCGGTTTTGTCCGCACCGTAATTGACCGACGAGTGCATCGGCAACACATTCTGATGCGGAAGCAGATAGTTCATCAGCGTGAAGACCGACTTCTTGATTTCGCCGGCGTAATGCGTCCCGCCGATGATCACCAGCCGACGCGAAAGATTCAGGATGATGAACGCCGACGAGCGAGTGCCGTCGATCTCGGGGACCGCCTGAAAGCGCGGAGTATGCAGAATCGTGAACTGCGGCGAGAAGTCGGCGAGCTTCTGCGAGTCGACTTCGCGAATGAGCATGTTCCGCGAGAATAAGTTGTGCCATGCCGTCTCGGTGATGACGCGGACAGGGAGTTGATACTGCGGATCGGCCCCGGCGTAACAATCTTCGATGAAGAGATCTTTATTCTGCAAGTAGGCAAGCTGGCGAGTGAACAGGCGATTGAATGTTTCGGGATCGACCGGGCGGTTGATCTCTCCCCACCAAATCTCTTGCTGCGTCGCCGCTTCGGAGACGATGAACTTGTCGTCGGCGGCTCGACCGGTGAATTTTCCGGTCTGCACGACGACGGCGCCGAGATGCGCGAGCAGTCCCTCCTGTCGCTGGACGATCTGCTCGATGACCATCGGCGTGGGAAGATTGCGATGGATCGTACCCGTAAGAGGAATGCTCAACGAATCGAAGCCGATGCGGTGAGAAGACGACGAAGTCATGTTGTTCGCATCCTGTGGCGGAGTGGTCGATGAAGGTGTCGAAGGGTATGAAAGCGTGAAGCCCGATCGGGCAGGGGGAGTCTGCGAATGATCGAAAATTCCGGTTGTGGTGATCATGGTCGAAAAACTTTCTT
>JBJXGP010000250.1:0-4926 GCA_046160425.1 Planctomycetaceae bacterium | reverse complement strand
TCTCCCAATGACGCGGATCAACACCGGCGAGTATCTCGGTTTTTCCGGCAAACGCCGACTGCTCGAAGCAGGAGGAGTTGACGTGCTGAATATTCATGGTTCGATCGGCATGTCCCGCGCGGCGGCTCACCTCGCAGGAGACTTCGGCATCCCGGTCTCGCTGGGAAATACTTTGCTCGAAATCGGCGTGCATCTCGCGGCAAGTTTGCCCGAAGTTCTTTATCTGGAATACTCCGATCTAACGTGGAACAAGCTCGCCAAAGAACCGATCCGCTTCGAGAACAGCATGGCGATTGCACCCGACCGGGCGGGGCACGGCATCGAACTCGATCGCGATGCGCTTCAAGAATACTCGTGCCCCGAATGACGCATGTCCCTCCGACAACCAACGCAGAAGGGCCTCTTGCGAGGCCCTTCTGGTTTTGAATTGAGACGACAACTTCTGAGCATCTCCGTTATGCGGCCTTGCGGACCTGCATCGGAATGATCTGCGGCGTCGCCGCCTGGCAGGCTTCGAGGAAGTTTTCGAAGACTTGCATATCGAGCGCCGAAGCCGTTTCATTTTCAGGATGCCATTGCACGCCGACCGCGTACCAGCCTTCTTCGACCGATTCGATCGACTCGATAACGCCGTCCGGGCAACGCGACGAGACCGTAAACAGATTGGCGACTTGATCGACCGCCATGTGATGGTGGCTGTTCACGCGAATTTCACCGGGACCGTAGATCGTATCCATGCGGCTGCCGGGAACGATCTCGATGATGTGCCGCAGATTCGCTTCGACTCCGTCGCAATGATGGAGACTGCGAGGAATATCCTCGGTAACGTTCTGATACAACGTCCCGCCGCAGATGATGTTCAACAACTGCATGCCGCCGCCGATCGCCAGGATCGGCAGTCGCATTTCGACCGCTTTTTTGCAGAGACGGCGGTCGAAGTCTTCTCTTCGCGAGGGCATGGGACGGGTCGCGGGGTGCTTATCCATTCCCATTCGCACGGGGTCGAGATCCATGGTGCAACCGGCGAGAACAAGGCCGTCGAGCTGCCTGAGGATTTGCGTCATATCGGCGTCATTCGCCAGGGGAGGAATCAGCATGGGAATGCCCCCCGATGCAGTGACTGAATCGTAGTAACCGGTATTGAACCAGCTCAAGGCACCGGCTTCTTTTTTCGCGGGACGAAAATCGCCATTGATACCGATTAAAGGCTTGCCCATTACGAATCCCTCCTGTTAGATCGCACATCCTGTGCTGGTACAAAACCGTCCACGAGTTTTTTAAGATCTCAGAAAGAGCACGTCTCAGACGCCACTCATTCCAAGGTGATACACGAACTTCAGAATTCCCGTTCCATAGGAATAGAAACTTCGCAAGTGATGAGGGAGAGCCATAAAGCTTGCTCACTTACCGAAACGGTATAACCGTCTCCGAGCAAAGAGCAGCACTGCGCCCCGAGAGATTTTGAACATCCCTGTTTCATCACCGGCTCCGAATCCATTCGGTCCAGGCGAATGACGTGTTGGTCATCCAGCGTTATCGATCAGAATCATTTCGACGTGTTACTTACGATTAGAACGAGCAGAATGCTCAACGTAAGTCAGACTCGACAGGCAAGACATTACCCACGGAAATTTCGTTTGTCCAGAAAAAAATATTGAATTTCAAAAAATATTCCGGAAAAGATCGACTTCATTTTTGCGTTCCGTGCAACGTCAATATTCACCTCGACAATCCCCTGTGCCCAAAACCTCATCAATACCGTGGTTCACATCGCGGCATCTTCGGCATATATCGTCTTAGTAGCATGGATATCAGCCGGCTTGTGTCGGGGCAGAAAATACGCACCGATCGCCGAGATCAACAGGCACGGCATGAATGCGAGAAACGCCCGCTGCGGGTGTCCCTGCGCGACGAACACGCTCGTCAATTGCGCTTGTACGATACCTCCCACCCCCCACGAAACTCCCATCGTCAACGCCGAGGCGAGACCCGCCCCTTGAGGGAACTGCTGATGCGCAAACGAGACGATTGCCGACGTCGTTCCCCAGAGAATTGCACCGCTGGGAATAAGCAGCAACAGCATCATCCACGCGGGGGCATCCTCGATCGACAAGCCCCACATCAGCGGCAAGCCGATGATCGGGCAGATGATCATCGATTTGCGTTCGCCCCCCGCGGGAAATCGCCACGCCATGAGCAGCATGCCGATGCTCGCCGATGCCAGAAAGACCGACTGATAACAGCCAATCTTAAAGGGATCCGCCCCCTTGGCCGAAAGATAAAATGCCAAAAGCTTATCCATCGCCATATTCGGCACCAGCCTGAGCGACGACGTCAACAGGATCAGCAGTGCGAGTCCGATCTTTCCTTCGAGCATCTGGTGCATGCTCTTCGCCGGTCCCGCCGGTCTCGCGGACTGATACGGTATCCGAGAAAGTCCGAGCCAATACGTCAGTCCGATCATGATCATGAAAATGGGACCGATCACGATCAATCCCTTGATTCCGCCGAAATATTTCACGGTCAAGCCGCTGATGATCGGGCCGGCCGCGAGTCCCACACATCCGCCGAACAGGAACAGCGACAATGTGCGAGTCTTGTGCTGGGGATATATCCGGCTCGCCGAGACCGCCGCTTCAGGATGATAGGCTCCCACTCCCACACCTGCCAGAAACAACGTGGCGCATAACAGTACGCTGTCGGTAATCCAGCCGATGACCGATGCGCAGATCGCTGCCACCATTGGACCGAGCCACAATAAATACCGGGCCTCGCGACGATCGCGGAAATAGCCGAACGCCGCCTGGCTGAGCGACGGCGAGAGAGCCTGTACGGTTAGCACGAGCGACAACGCCGAATGCCCCCAATTGAACTGATCCTTCAACATCCCCCACAACGGCCCGATCAACACGGCGCAGGTATCAACCAGAAAATGCGAAAAAATCAGCGCAATCAACAACGGTAGTCGCGAAGCGTCGTTTGCGAGTGTCGTCGATTCCGAATGTTCGGCAGGCGGGAGTTCGACAGGCCGGGCAGGCGTTGTATCCAGGCTCACCGTGGAGAACTTTCGTTGGTGACGATTTGGGGGGAGAATTTGGTCTCTCTATCCAAAGGATATACCGGACGACGAAGTCGGCGATAGTTATAATTCGAAAAATCGGGTCGATGAATGCCGGGCGTATCGGCGTCGAATATCGCCGATGCCATCGGCCCGAAATCGGCACGGAAATGAACGGCGCTCTTCACGACCAGAAACCGGTAACGTTCGGGCATGATCCCCACGCAGCGCAACATCTCGGCGTCGAGAAGTTGATGACGATTTTCCGAGAGCACGACCGTCACACCGCCGATGATCAACACCGCCATCCGACCGAGGTTCCCACGCACGCCCCGCATCATGTCCCCCTGATAAATATAATCCCCATCGCCGAGCGTTTTGACATACGCGTCGATCTCGATGGTGGCGCCGTGTCGATTATCGACTTTGCCGCCGATACGGGCGGGAATTGTCGCACCGACGCCCGCTCGATGTGCCTGGGCCACGGTTTCAGGATCGGCCATAACGCCGACGATGGCCCTTTCAAATTTGGCATCGATCAACGCTTTGAGTGCGACCGTTCCATCGCACGGCGCTCCTCCGCCGGGGTTGTCCGAACCATCGGCGAAGATGACGAGTCCTTCACTTTGTGACTGTGAATAACGAATGGCCTCTTCGATGGTCGTCAATTCGGGATCGAGTTCGTCGCGTAAATCCCACATTCGTTGAGCGAGTTCTTTCGCTAAACGTTCGGAGAGTTCGCGATTCTTATCCGTCGTTACCAGCACGGAAACTCCGACATCGCGAATGTCCACATAAGGAAAACCCATCGCGACCGTCGCCGTCAAGACGCCTGGCCGACTCTCCATTTCCCATATGTGCTGCATCAGCGACTGCATCGGATCGCGGAGCGTGCATTGCTTCGGCGGCAACGTCAACAGCGGAACCTGGCAATACGACATGCAAGGGGTCACTTCCCCCCGAATGATGCGCGAGAGCAGAAGTATCGCCTCGCGTCCCCGCGGATTCATATCAACGTGCGGATAACTATCGTAGCCGATGATGACATTGGCGAGCTTCGCCATCTGCTCGGTGATGTTGGCGTGAAAGTCGAGCGTCATGACGATGGGAATCTCCATGCCAACCTGCTCGCGAACGCGCCGGATGAATTCTCCCTCGGCGTCTTCAAAATCGTCCGTCGCCATCGCGCCGTGCAAATCGAGTGCGATGCCGTCCACGTGACCGAACTTCTTCAAGCGATCGAGAAACAAGTTCGTCATGGTATCGAAGGCCGATTGCGCGACGAGGCCGGCCGGTGCAGCGTGCGCACAAAACAGAGGACGCAGATCGACGTTTGCTTCGTTCGCCCCGGCAAGATACCCGCCGTGAATTTTCGCCGTCCCCGTGTAGAGTTTGCGGAGAAAATCTCCTCCCTCAAAATCGGGACCGCACTGACTGTCTCGCTGAAAGTCGGCGAGCGTCGTCGGGACATGGGAAAACGAATTGGTTTCGTGCTGGATTCCTCCGCTGGCGATAATCATCTCTTCCCTGCCTGTTTCATGGAGAGTTGTAACATTCGATAAAAACGAGACGGTTCGCGTGTGATCATCAACCAAGTCTGTCATAATCGTCGCCGGAGTTCAAATATGTCCCCCATGAAAACGTGCCGTCATCAGTTCGAGGTGCAAAACGAAGCCCAGACCGCGGCCTTTGGTCGAGCGTTGGGTCAACTTTTGCAGCCGGGTCTGGTGCTGGCACTCGTGGGCGATTTAGGGGCGGGGAAAACTCGGCTCGTGCAGGCAATTGTCGCCGACATCGCCGGTGACGAGGTCGCCGTCACGAGTCCCACGTTTGTGCTGATTCACGAATACGTCGGCCGGCTGGTGATT
>JBJXGP010000249.1:0-16384 GCA_046160425.1 Planctomycetaceae bacterium | reverse complement strand
CTGTTCATCCGCACCCGCAACAAACTATTTGGCATCGGCAATTGAGCCATCGATTATTGTCGGGTGGGCTGTGCGTTGGAAAAAGACCGGGTGGATAAACCACCCGGCTCATGAATCTCAGTATGTAATTAATTTTGACGGGCGTTATTGACTTCACGCGAGTGCCGCCTGTTCGATTTGATCCAGCCACCGCTGGACCTTGATCGCATCGTGGTAGGTTGCTCCGGCGGGGACGGGTTGCCGTCCGCGGACCACGCGGCAGAAGCAGCGAAGTTCCTCGGCCATCATTCCCGTCGGTCCATGCGGATCGGTGCGGATTTCCAGCGGCATCGGCCAGATCGCGCGCTCGTCGTACACTTCGATCGGTCGCGGATTGGGACAGATACGGGCGCTCCAACCGGGACCGAAGACCTCCATGCGGTCGTATCCACGTGGCGCCATACCAGCCGGCGTCATATACGATGACACGCACGAGGCCCATGTGCCGTTCGGGAATTGCAGTTGCGCCATCGCCAGGTCGACGGCTCCGTCGTTTGTGCGGTGAAATTGTCCGCTGAAGCGTATCGGGTCGGCACCGTTCATCAGCACCTGAATGCAATACAAATCGTGAACCATCGTCGCCTGCAGCGGGTTTTCGCCGGGAAAATCGCGGACGATGCTCGCCGGGCGATGCCGGGCACAGTCGATGTGCGAGATGCCGTTACGTTTTGCCGCTTCTTCGCGCAGTCCGCGAAATTCGCTGTTGAACAGCAGGATATGGCCGATCATGCAATTCGCCGAATCAGGACGAATCAGCGGAGAAAGACTTTCGGCTTCGGCGAGCGACTCCGAAATCGGCTTTTCGAGCAGCACATGGCAACCGGCTTGCAAAAGCGAGCGCGTGACGGCAACGTGATTCGGCGTCGAGCAGGCGACGACCCACGCTTCGGCACCCGATTCTGCGATCGCTTGATCGAGATTCACCCAGCCGCGCACTTCAGGAAGTTCGCGCCGCAATTTGTCGATGCTCTCTTGCCGACGAGCGACGACGCCAACCAGCTCGGCTTCCGCAAGCGCCGACAGCGACAACGAGTGGAGCCGGCCGAATCGGCCCAGTCCGATGACCCCGACTTTGACCGGCTCAAATGCTTTTGGATTTGACATAGATGACTTTCGGTTACGCGCGTAGAAACGAACGGTTGATGCTTTTCACATCGGGACAGCCGGTGGAGAACATCGCCGAGACGAGTTCTTCGTGCAGATATTCGAGGACTTTCTTCACCCCCGGTTCGCCATCCGCCGCCAAAGCCCAGATGTAGGCGCGACCGACAAGGACCGCTTTCGCTCCCAGCGCGAGCGCCTTGAAAACGTCGCTGCCCCGGCGGACTCCGCTGTCGAGCAAAATTTCAGCGCGGCCGTTCACTGCATCGACCACTTCTGATAGTTGATCGATGGTCGCGGGCATCCCATCCAGCCGGCGGCCGCCGTGATTCGAAACGACGATGCCGTCGAGTCCGAGATCGACGGCCCGTTTGGCGTCGTCGGCGAGCAGCACTCCTTTGATCAGCAGCGGCAACTTCGTGATGGATCGCAACCAGTCAAAAATTTTCCACGATAGCGCCGGATCCCAGGCGTCGTCGTTGAACGCCAGCAGTTCGTCATTGGTCATCTTGTCGGTCACGTCAAAGCCGATGTCGCTCAGATGCTTGAGCAGCATTCGATGAGGAAGCGTGAATCGATTTCGGCGATCGGCATCCTTCCGCTCCCCCAGGTCGACGGTGAGAATGATCGCCTTGTATCCGGCGGCTTCCACTCGCCGCACGAGCCGTTCGCCGACGCTGCGATCTCTGGGGACATAGAGTTGAAACCATTTCGGGCAAGGACTTGCGGCGGCTATTTCTTCGACGCTGTTGCCGATGCTGCTGCTGACCCCCATCAATGTCTGCATCGCGGCCGCGGCGCGGGCGGATGCCAGACCGCCGTCGGGATGATACAGACTCTGGCCGGCAACGGGTGCGAGCAGAATCGGCATCGACACCTTCTGACCGAGAACCGTCGTTGTGGTATCGATCTGATCGACTCCGGCGAGCAGCGGCGGATAGAGCTTGATCCGGCGAAACGCTTCGACGTTTTCCCGCAATGTGATTTCGTCGGTCGAACCCCCCGCAATGTATTCGTAGGTGGCGCGAGGCAGCGTTTGTTCGGCAAGCGCCTGAAAATCGTAGACGTTGACCGGTTCCATCTGCAGCGCGAATTCGTTCGCCGAGCCGCGGCGGATGAGCCCTTCTCGCGGCAAGGTCTTCGAGAAATTCGGAGCATCGTCTGGCTTCTGATTATCCGCTCCCTGGGCGACATGACCTAATCCGAGAGCACCCGCCCCCATCGCCAGCCACTTGGAGAAAAAACGTCGATTCATGACGAAGCTTTCATTTTGGATAACGTCGTTGTTGCCAAATGGATTCGATAACATGCTCATTCAGTGTATCGAAAACGGACTCGGAAAACAGCGTTCTCCGAGAGGATTCTTCGATTCGCCGTGAAGGGCCGCATGTGATTTGTGCGAGTCAATTGACTCTGCTTGTGAATTATGCTGGTATCTTGTGGATATCGAGCTACATCATCCGCAACTTATTGTGTCGTCGAGTATGAATCAGGGTGCCTTTATGAAGTTCTGCCGAGTTATTCTGTGTCACGCGATGAATGCCGGGACATGCGCGGGGTTACTCCTCATGATGTCGTGCGTCTTCGGGTGTCAATCGGGGTCGCAAGCTGACGAGCAGAAATCGGCGCAATCAAAGCCGTCATCGGCCGAGAAACCGGCCACAGCGCCGGCGGACGAAGAACCTGCGAGCGAGCAAGCAGCCGATGAACAACGCTCGGATGTCATCGTCGTGGGGGCAGGGATTTCCGGGTTGACCTCGGCTTTGGAACTCGGCCGTGGCGGGGCGAGCGTTACGGTCATCGATATGTCGTCGGTCTACGGCGGCCACGCCGTCATGTCGCAGGGGAGTTTGTGCATCGTCGGGAGTCCCGTGCAGGAAGCGCACGGCGTCAAGGACTCCCCGGATCTGGCTTATCAAGATTTCCTCAAGTTCGGCGAAGACCCGGCGGAAGATTGGGTCCGTTATTATGTCGACAACTCGAAAACGCAGATTTACGACTGGGTGACGGATTTGGGTGTCCGCTTCGAGACGGTGTATGCCTCGCCGGGAAATTCAGCCGATCGCGAGAATCAACCGATGGGCCGAGGGATCGGTCTGGTCACGCCGATCTATCGCGCCTGCCTTGAGCAAAGTTCGATTCGCTTCGTCTGGAACACAAAGGTGAATCAACTGCTGACCGAAAACGGTCGAGTCGTCGGTGTCAAAGGAATCGAGTTGCGGACCGAAAACGAAAAAACATTTCGTGCATCGGCCGTCGTGCTGGCGACGGGAGGTTTCCAGAGCAATCTCGATATGGTGCGTGAATACTGGCCTCAGGAATTCCGTTTCCCCGACAAGATATTTGTCGGGTCCGGGCGAAACTCGATTGGACTGGGGCACCGGCTCGCCGAATCGATCGGCGGCGAACTCGTCAAGATGGACCATCAATGGAACTATTACACCGGCATTCCCGATCCGCGGTATCCGGGAACAAATCGGGGTTTGAGCGCCGCCAATATGACCGGCATCCTGGTCAACGATGAGGGCAAACGCTTCGCCAACATGCATGGCTGGGCAAAAGCGGTGATGCCGCCGCTCTTGAAACGAAAAAATGCCACCCTGTGGACGATCTTCGATGAAGCGACGAAGCCGAATTTCGTCGTTTCGGGAACCGACTGGGCGGATTTCAAGAAAGTCGAACGGGAAATCATCGATAATCCGAAGCTCGTGCATCGGGCTGACACGTGGGAAGAACTCGCGGTGAAGGCGGGGTTACCTCCTGAAAATCTGAAAGCGACCATCGAGCGTTACAACGCACTCGTCGCGAAAGGGGTCGATGAAGACTTTCAGCGATTCGGCCCCAACAGCACGAAATACTCGAACGAGCATTCGCCGCCGCTGTTGACTCCGCCGTATTATGCGATGCAGAATTATCCGCTGACGCGCAAAAGCATGGGAGGCGTCGCCATCGATCTCGAATGCCGCGTGCTCGACAATAAGAAAACGCCGATTCCCGGATTGTACGCCGTCGGCGAGTTGTCGGGGTTGGCCGGCGTCAACGGCAAAGCCGCGCTCGAGGGGACGTTCCTAGGTCCGTGCATCGTCACCGGTCGTGTTTCCGCGCGATCGATTCTCGCGGAACTCATAGAGCGGGGGACGCCCTCGATTGCGGCGACCGAGTTGAACCGCTGCATCGATTGCCACGATATCCCCGACCTGCTCTCAAAGCCACGCGAGGGATTCTGGCATTTCGAGCACGTGCATCGGGTCGTCATGGAGCGCGGGACCGATTGCCGACAATGCCATTCCGAGCTCTCGCCGTACCGTGAAGAGACACACAAGATTTCTCCTCCGGTACTGACCGCCTCGTGCTTTCATTGCCACATCGCGCAGGAGTGATTCGTGGTCTCGTTTCCAAGCTTCGCTTGGGAACGCAAGTCTTTGAGAGCTTCCGCTTCGGGCCAACGCCGCAACTCCCCCGGTCATTGACCGGGGGCTAAGTGAAAGACATGACGAGCAAGCGAAGAATCAGTTGTGATCGAGGCCATACTTGCGTAGCTTTTCCCGCAGCGTCTGGCGATGGATGCCGAGCAGGCGGGCGGCTTCCTGGCGATTGCCGGCGGTCGCTTTCAAGGTTTCCCGCAGCATGACCGGCTCGATCTCTTCGAGAAATTTCTCGTAGACCCCTTCGGGAAGTTCATTCCCCTTGTGTGCATCAAAAATGCCTTCGAGCCATTCGGCGGTCGCCTGCGAGAGGGATGTTCGCGATCGGCCCGATGCATGTGTCTGCGGCGAAATCGGGTCGGGAAGGTCGTGCGGCTCGATGACGTGCGAACGCGCTTCGATCGTCGCGCGCTCGATCACATTTTTGAGTTCTCGGACGTTGCCGTACCAGGGACGGGAGAGCAGCCGCTCCATCGTCGTATCGGAGATAACGTGTTGCGCGCACCCCTCGATCTGCTGAAGAAAATGTCGGGCCAGCACGGGGATATCCTCCACCCGGCTGCGCAGCGGCGGGACTTCGATCCGAAATACATTCAGCCGATAGTAGAGGTCTTCGCGCAGCAGGCCGGCGGCGACCATCTGTTCGACGTTGCGGTTCGTCGCGGCGACGAGACGAAAATCGGTGGTTCGCGGTTCGTTCGATCCCACCGATAAAATGTTTTTGGTCTCGAGCACGCGGAGCAACTTCACCTGAGTCGAGAGAGCGACGTCGCCGATCTCGTCGAAAAATGCGGTTCCGGTATCCGCGAGCGTTAGCAGTCCTTTGCGGTCGGATTCTGCTCCGGTAAAGGCACCCCGGGCATGTCCGAAGAGTTCGCTTTCGACGAGGTTTTCGCTCATTGCCGGCACGCAGATCGGCACGAACGGTCCGGAAGCACGCTTGCCGTAACGATGAATCGCCGTGGCAATCAGTTCTTTGCCGGTGCCGCTTTCTCCGGTGATGAGCACGGGGAGATCGCGGTCGGCGACGAGGGCGATCTGGCGAAAGATCGTCTGCATCGGCTTAGAGACACCCAGCAGAAAGCCGCCGGCTCCATCGTCGATGATTGATGAGGACACGGAAATTGTGTGAGATCGATCGAGCGCCCGGCGGATCACTTCGACCGCATCGTCAAGATCGAATGGCTTCGTCAGATATTCGTATGCCCCGTGGCTGACGGCATCGACGGCGGTCTCCAGATTCCCGAATGCGGTCATCACGATCACCGGCGTTTGCGCATAGCGGCGGTGCAACAGCTTCATTACCGCAATGCCGTCGCTTCCCGGCAAGCGGACATCCATCAATACGACGTCTGGATGAGTGTGATCGGCAAGTTCCAGTGCATCTTCACCGGTGGCCACCGTAAGCACGCGATGTCCGTGATCGACCAGCGCCTGTTCCAGCGCCCAGCAGATGGCGGGTTCATCATCGACGATCAGGACGGTGCTCATGAGTGTCATTTACAGGAAAGGGCGATCGTTCGCGGGATCATTAGTTTAACTGCCCGTTGAAAAAAAGGTGGCACTGCTGGCTTGCCCAGCAGTGAAGTGGTCGTTCATCGGAAAAACACGGGTGGACAAGCCACCCGTGGCACCCGAAAATTTTCGATTCATCATTTTTCAACAGGCTGTTTAGCGGCTCGCTTCAAGCGGCCGTGCGGGTTCGGTCGTTACGCCTCTATCATTCGCAGATTCAGGCCGCAGAGTCAAACGGAAAATCGTCCATCCGTCGCGTTGCTCGAGTTCCAACGTTCCCCGGCAGTCCTGTGCGGCTTGCTGTGCCAGTGCGAGGCCGAGACCGATCCCTTCGGGTTTGGTCGAAAAGAACGGCTGGAAGATCTGCTTTTCGAGTTCACCGGGAATCCCCGGCCCGTTATCGCGGACATCGATGACGATCCGGTCGGAATTATCGGCGGCATCGACTTGTACCTTGCCGTGCGGGCCGGCTGCGTCGATCCCGTTCATTACCAGATTGAGCATCGCGGCCCGCAACGCATCGCCATCGGGAATGCGAGCCGTACTGTTGAGTCCCGAAAAGGTAAAGGCGATTTTTTTATGCAGACAAATGGGCTGCACCAGTGAAATGATCTCATCGAGTATTTTTGCGACATCTTCAGGGAACGGCGTGCGAGATTCGCCGCGCGTCAGGCGGAGCAGCCCTTTGATCTGTTCTTCCATGAGCGTGAGTTGTTTCAGCGAGACGGCGATCGCTTCATCGGTGCCGGTCTGGCAGCGTCCGCGATGCAATTGCAATGAGATGCGGGCTCCGGTGATCGCATTCCGCAAATGGTGGGCGATCCCACCCACGATTTGCGTCACGAGGACCGAGCGTTCCGATTCGCGAATTTGAAGCCACGACGATTTCAGAGCCATGCACATGCTGTTGACGTTGTGGGAGAGATCCTTGAGTTCATCGTCGAGCGGCGAAAGCTCGATCGGCTCGAAGTCTCCTTCGGCGATGCGCGACACCTGGTTTTGCAGGTAACGGATGCGGTTACCGATTCGGCCGGCGATCCAGATGGAAGCCGTGATCGTCAGAATCAGAACGCTACCACCCAACGTCAGGGGAGGGTACAACGCCTGCCAGCGGGCGAGTTTCCAATTCTCTTCGGGATACAGCACGACGACCGAACCCGCTCCGGCTCTTCCCTTCAGAGTAACGCGACCGGCGAAGAAACGTTCCTGACGGACGGTGACGATCGCGTGACGAGACACGTTGACGTTGTTCAAGTCTCCCCAGTCGTCTCGTGCAATGTTCGTCAGGTCGGTGCTGACGCCGGACAACGTGGAAATGATCAATTGGTTCTGATCGTTCAAAACAGCAAATTCGGCACCCGATAACGGACGAAGCTGATCGAGAACCCTAGCCGTCAGCGGGAACGTGGAGACTTCGAGCGTCCCCATCACATTCGAAAGCCGCTGATTCAGTTCGTCTTCCGCCTGCTCGACTGCGATCCACGCCGACGCGATCGCCACGATTGCCAGCGTCGTACACTGAATCGCAATAAACGGCATCAGAATCTGATTGCGGATCGGCCAACGCAACGTCCAATTCTCCTCAATTCATCCGGCGACGGGCGTTTCAAGTGAAACGGTGCCGTTTGGAAACCGGCGCAGATTGGCACCAACGCTCATTTTCCGGTTTGTTCCGGCAGCGGGACTTGTCCTTCGCCCGAAAGATAACCGATTAAATCGCGCAGCTCGGTTTCGGTCAGTTTGTCGAGCATCCCCTCGGGCATCATCGAGATCGATGACTGTTTACGCCCATCGGATTCGATATCCTCCACCGAGAGGATGATCGTATCGTTCGCGGTCATTAGCGTGACGGTGTTCGGTGTTTCTTCCCGCACGACGCCATTGAGGACGCGGCCATCGGTCGTCACAATCGTATTCAGCAGATACGAACGGCTGACGATCGCGCTGGGGTCGAGCAGATTCGTCAGCAGGTAGTCGATGTTATTTCGCTGGGCGCCGGTCAATTCGGGGCCGACCGCGCGGCCGCCGTCGAAGAGTTTATGACAACCGGCGCAGGTCCGGCTGAAGACTTGCCTCCCCGCAGAGCGGTCCGCCTGCATCAGCACGTCGGGCGTCAGTTTCGTTTTGAATTGAGCGATCAATTCCAGCTTTTCGCTCGAAGGGGCGCGAAGTTCGCCCCAGACCTTGGTGAGCAGTTGCTGAATCTCCGGTTTGCGGAAATCGTAAATCTGTCGCGCGGTCACCGTCGTGATGTCGCGGGGAGATATTTGTTTCTGTTCAACTCGTTTCAACAGTGCCTCTGCCCAGGCAGGCCGGGCGGCGAGCGTGTTGATCGCATCCTGACGTTCGGTTTCGGTGTATGAAACATAGCCGCTCAGCAGCGTCTCGGGGATCTCGGCCTGATCGTAGACCGCTAAACCTCGGATGAGAGAACTCCGAAACGATCCGGTCTCGGATGCTGAGGTCTCTTTATCCTTGAGGAGAGCCAGCAGCAGTTCTGCCGTTTCAGGATCGTGCTTGCGAAGCAGAGTTGCCAGCGCAATTTCGCGAGCGGCGACCTGGAGCGAATCGTCGGCCAGCCGCTTGCGGAATGTGGCGAGTGCCGCTTCATCGCCGAACGTGACCGACAGCGTCAACGCCGATTCGCGAGCGGCGTCCGACGTGCTCGAGAGCAGCAGTTTCGTCAAGCGGGACCAGTCCGGAGGCATCGCTACCGTGCGGCGTCCTTCGAGGGCCTGCTGAATGCCGAGCAGCGCATCGGCCTGGATCACCGGGTCGTGAATGTCCAACAGAAATTCAACGAGCCGATTGAGCGGCGTTTCTTCCGGCTTGGCATCCGCAGCCGACAAGGTATCCATCGTTAATCTGCGAGCGATGAACGTCCGAATCAATGGAATGCGAGACGTCTGCAATAAATGCAGCGATCGCGGCATGTCCCCCATCACCTGCGGTTCGATGCCGTACCAGAGCATGAATGGCAGGTTGTGGTCGGCTGCGTCTTCGGAATGTTGCGAGAGTCGATTCGCGAGTTCCCAGCGCTGATCGACCGGCAGGCGCTGGAGTCCGCTTGCAAGAGCCAAACGAACCAGCGGAGACGGGTCGTTCTCCGCCATCAGATGCAGAACGGCAAGAATTTCGGGAGAAGCCGTGCGGTCTTCGAGTTCGAGTTGAATTCCCCAATAGCGGAGATGTTCGTTCTCCTGTTTTAGGGCGTAAGATAAAATCTTTTCGCTCATGCCGCCGGTAACGTGCAGTGCCCACAAGGCCCGCAATTGCCGCGTCACGTCAGTATGGGTTGCCAAAATCTTACCCAGGCCGACGTGAGTCTGCTTGTCGAGTTTTCCTGAGGCGGCGCGCTGCTGCAATTCATGTCTGGCGTGCCGGACGTACCATTCATTTTTGTGAAGTTGCAATTGGACAAGTTCGTCGTCGGCGAATTTTTGGATGTCGACGGTGACCGGGTCCGGTTTTCCGAATGTGATTTTGTAGATGCGGCCGTTGTCGCGGACGATATGTCCATCGTAATCGTGACATTCGCCGATATCCGACCAGTCGGTGAGATAGACGCCGCCGTCGGGGCCGTACTTGAGTTCCAGTCCGCGATACCACGGGTCGGTGATCTTCGCAAAATCGTCCCCGTGATGCGCCACATATCCCGAGCCGTGTCGTTCGAGCAAATCGTTATTGATGCGCATGCCGTGAATGTTGCAGGTGAAGAGCGACCCGCGATATTTTTCGGGCCAGTTGTCGCCGAGATAAACCATGCAGCCGGCGTGAGCGTGTCCTCCGCCGGGGCCGTCGTGCTGCCCAACACCGCCGCGAGAATCGGTCCAGTGTCCTTCGCCCCAATGCCGGTGATCGGCACAACTGGCGAGCAGCGAAAATGCGTGCCGATTGACGTCCTGTCCGAACATGCGGTCATAGTGCGCGCCGGGAATGACGTGAAACAGATGCTTGATGACGCAATTGGTGATAAACATCTGACCGTATTCGTCGAAATCGAGTCCCCAGGGATTCGTCGTACCATGCGCGACCGCTTCGACGAGCATTTTTTGCGGATGATACCGCCAGACGCCGCAATTCATTTCGACGCGCTCGGCATCGGGGGAATCCGGTCGTCCCACTTTGGAGTTCGAAAGAATCCCGTTGCAGCCGTAGAGCCAGCCGTCGGGCCCCCAGCGGAGAGCGTTAAACATGTTGTGCCGGGCTTTGGAATCCCAGCCGTCGAGGACGATTTCCGGCGGACCGTCGGGTCGATCGTCGGCGTTGCGGTCGGGAATGAAAATCAAGTGGGGTGTGGCGCACAGCCAGACTCCGCCGAAGCCGAGTTCGATCCCGGTGAGATTCATCCCCTGATCGTAGAAGACGGTGCGGGTTTCGTGGAGGCCGTCCTGATCTTTGTCTTCGAGAATCGTCACGCGATCGTGAAGCGTTCCGCCGTCGAGCCACGAGGGGTACGTCAAACCTTCGACGATCCACAATCGGCCCCGGCCGTCGGTGGTGAAGGCGATCGGCTGAACAACTTGCGGTTCCTCGGCGACGACTGTGGCGTGAAAACCTTCGGGAAGTTTCATCGTCCGCGCTGCCTCGGCGGCGGGGAACGGTTTATCCTGCGCCACGATCGAAGCGGGAATGAATCCCATCGACAGGACCAGCAGGCGACATGCGAATCGGTGAGGCAATAAGAACATGCATAACTCCGGGATGAACGAATGAATTGAAATCGGCACGACGAATCTCCAATTCTGATGAGAATCAAGTCAGTCTTCAAGGCTGGTGTTGAAATCGCCCGGACTGGACAAACAGGGGCGACTCAGGGCATGATCGACGCGTGCAGAAGAATTCTCAGCGATGTTTCTTCGTACCGGACGATAGCGAACTCTTTCGCAACGGCAATTCACAAGGGTATCACATGCAACATTTGTCGCTGGCGGTTAGTCGTTGGGCGAAAACATCGGTCTCTATAAATACAGCCGCGGTTGCGCTGGTCGCGGGCTATTTGACGTTTTGCTCTGACACCATTGCCTTTACGGCGGACTCTCCTGCACCGCTGACCGACGAACAGCGACAGGGCTTCGAGAAATCTGGCGCCAAACTGCAACAGCTCCTGAATCAACACGCTCGCGCCTCGTCGGCCGATCTTTCGGCAATCGATCTCTGGGCGGATGCCGAGCTCTTTAACCGGGCCGTTCGCTGGGGACTCGATTACGACACCGACTTTACCGAGAAAGATCGACTGATATTGCACAACGTTCTGGAAGCGGGATTGAAGCGAGCCCACGCACTGGCGTCGGGAGAATCGCCGTGGCGGATGCAGACCGGAAAAGTGATTCGCGGCTTTATCTCGCATGTCGACATCTCGGTCCAACCGTATGGCGTGATCGTCCCTTCCACCTACGACCAGCATAAACCGATACCCTTGCATGTCGTTCTGCATGGCAGCACTCGCCCGGTCGGAATGGTCGAATCCCGGTTCATTCAGAGATTCTTGTCCGATGATCCCGCCCCCGACGTCGATTACATCGAACTGCATCCGTTGGGCCGCGTCGAAAATTGTTATCGCTGGTCGGGAGAGACCGACGTCTTCGAAGCGATTGAAGCTGCTTGCCGACAGTACAACATCGACCGCGACCGCATCGTGCTCCGCGGCATGTCGATGGGAGCATCGGGAACGTGGCATCTGGGATTGAAGCATCCGGACAAATTTGTCGCGCTCGGTCCGTATTGCGGTTACGTCGATACCCGGCAATTCTCACGGACGCCGACATTGCCCCATTTCGTGATCGTCGATGAGTTGCCCGAATATCAGGATCGGGCATTACATATGCTCGATTCGGTCGATTACGCCGCCAATGCCGGGGTCGTCCCGGCGATTGCTGCGATGGGAGAAAAAGACATCTTCTTCGATGCTCACGTCTTGATGGGGCAGGCATTTTCTCGCGAGGGCCTGACGTTGAACAATCTCATCTCGCCGGGAACCGGTCATACGATCGATCCCAAGGTTCACGCCGAGCAACTCGGGCAGATTCAAGTGTACGTCGAACGGGGCTTGAACCACGCACCGGCAAACTTGCGATTTGTCACCTGGACGCTCAAATACAATCGCTGTCACTGGCTGGAATTATTACGACTGACCCGGCATTACGATCGAACCGAATTCGAAGCCGAATTACCGAATGACGAGCATCCGCAGACTCTGGTCGTAAAGAAAGTTCTTAATGTCGACCGATTTGCCATTGAGACTTCGCGACTCCCCAAGCCGTTCGCTCTGGTGCAGATCGACGGTAAAAACTTGCCGGTGAAGATGATGCCGCGAGTGATTTTGACGCGAGACGAAAACGGCTGGAAACAACTCGATGAGAACGATCCCGTGCTGAGTTCGGGAAAACGTCCCGGATTGCAGGGGCCGATCGACGATGCTTTCACGTCGCGATTTCTCTGCGTGCGCGGGACCGGCAAGGCGTGGCATCCCGAGACGCAAGCCTGGACCGACGCCCGGCTCGATCAGTTCGCCAAGACCTGGCGAAAATATTTTCGCGGTGATCTCCCGCTCAAGAATGACGTCGATGTCACCGAAGACGAAGCCGCGAATTGTCATCTGATTCTATTCGGCGACCCCGGTTCGAATTCGTGGATTGCCAAAGCGTTACCGACGTTGCCGATGAATTGGACCGAAGAGACGATTCAACTTGGCTCGCATTCCGTCAACTCGCGGGAGCATATCCCGGTGCTGATCAACCCGAGTCCGTTCGACCCGGCTGGTAAACATTACATCGTCCTCAACACCGGGCATTCGTTCGGTGAAGCGGAGATCGCCGCCGTCAATTATCTGTTATTCCCGCGATTGGGGGACTGGGCGATTATCAAGTCCGACATCAACTTCGTGAATAAGACCGATGCAAAACTTTTCGTCGATCCAGCAGTTGTCGAATGTGGTTTCTTCGATGAAGACTGGCGGTGGTAGCCCGTTGAAAAATGATCAAATATTTAGATTCTGAGCCGGGTGGTTTATCCACCCGGTCTTCTCCAGGACTGTTAGCCATGACAGGCTTGCGGTGGGTCAGCGCAGCGAAGCGTCGCTCGGCGCTACCCTACGAAGAAAGAAAGGCACCCTCACCCCAGCCCTCTCCCGCAGGCGGGCGAGGGAGAAAGAGTAAGAAACGCATACTGCAACACCGCTCAATAATCGGCGATCGAACCATCCTCCAGCTTGATCTGCGGCCATTTCCATTCGTAGTTGGGGTCAGCGGCGATGGTTTTCATTTTCTCGACGTCGATCGCCACACCGAGTCCCGGGCCTTCGGGCAACGTCGCGTAGGCGGTTGCATCGTCGACGCTCCAGGGGAGGTTCATGAACTGCTCGCCCCATTTGAGCGCGCCGGGGGCCGTTTCGTGGATCAGCAGAAACGGGATCGAAGCCCCGACGCTCAAGCTCGCCGTCGCTCCCAACGGTGACGTTGTGCAATGTGGAGCCAGCGGGACGTGATACGCTTCGGCGAGGACGGCGATCTTCTTCATCTGCGTGATTCCGCCGCAGTGCGCGACGTCGGGTTGCAGCACGTCGATCGCCGCTTCTTGTAAATACGGAATAAATTCCCAGATCGTGTGATCCCGTTCGCCGGTCGCCAGCGGAATATCGATCGCGGCCTTCAGGCGCTTGAAGACCTCGATATTACCGGGGACGGCGACTTCCTCCATGAACAGCACTTCATACGCCTTGACCGCCGAGGCGAGTTGGATCAGCGCGGCGGGAGGGACCGCGCAATGGGCATCGAACATCACGATCCCGTCGGGGCCGACTTGTTCGCGCGTCCGCTTGATGGCGTTGACCATCCGCTCGACTTCGGCGGGAGTGATCGAATGCCCGTATACGCCATGCGGCGGAACCTTGTGCGATTTCGATGTGGGATAGACTTTCACTTTATCGCGGCAGGGCCCTCCCAAGAGTCGAAAGACGGGAACTCCCCAGAGTTTTCCGGTGAGATCCCACAGCGCCATATCGATCCCGGCGATGGTGTGGCTCATGAACGGCCCGCCTCGCATGTCGCGATGGGCACGGAAAAGTTTCTGCCAGAGATATTCGATGCGAGTCGGGTTTTCATCTTTGAGCAGGTCGAACAGTTTCTTGGCGAGTTCTTCGGCGGCCGTGGGGACGAGGGCGCTCACTTCACCCCAGCCGGTCACTCCTTTGTTGGTCATGAGTTCGACGTAGACCTTGTGCTGCACGCGGTGCGTCCGCATTTCGGTGAGGCGGATATCCGCTGCGGAATCGGCGACCTGAGCCGCCGGATTGTTCTCTTCCGCGACCGCGTGATTGAGCACCAGCATGCCGCCGATCGTTGTGCCGAGAGTTCCGAGCAAGTTTCGTCGGCTGAGCAGTGCAGATTCGTGGGAAGTGACCATGAAGGCGGCTCCTTGTTCGTGTCCTGTAGAAGTTATGTGCAGCAGAATCGACGTCGACCGAGCGGTTGAGTTGTTGAGATGAGAACCGATACGGTATTGTGTGTCTTTCACGCGAGATACGCAACGGGTAAGGGTGAATCGTAATCGCCGCAAACGATGCGCGCAGAGGAATGGGAACATGCAAGTCGACATTCAAGATAAAGTTGCACTCGTCACCGGCGCCGCTCAGGGGATCGGCCTGGCGATCGCCGATCGTCTCGCCGAGAACGGTGCCCACGTCGTATATACCGATCTGCAACTCAAGCGAGTTCGCTCGCAGGCCGACAAGCACAGCAACTGTTCCGCTGAGGAGATGAACGTCACCGATACGGCGATGGTCCAGTCGGTGATTGACGGCATTGTCTCCAAACATGGCCGACTCGATATTGTCGTCAACAACGCCGGAGTGAATACGCTGGCGCATCGTGTGACGATCGATGAATTCCCCCGCGAAGAGTGGGACCGCATCCTCAATGTCGATCTCACGGGCCTCTACACCGTCAGTCAGGCGGCGGCGCGGGTCATGCGCCGGCAAAAATCGGGAAAGATCATCAACATCGCGTCGATTGCGGGGTTGGTTCCGCTGCGGTTGCAATGCGCATTCACCGCGGCGAAAGCGGGAGTGATCAACCTCACCAAAGCGATGGCGATCGAACTCGGGCAATACGGCATCCTCGTCAACGGTATCGCCCCCGGTTCGACGCTCACCGAGGGGACCGAAAAACTGTTCTATGGCGAGGATGGCAAGTTCAAAGATTCCGCGCAGCGGCTGCTCGACCATATCCCGCTGGGGAGACCCGGCACGACCGACGAAATCGCTCATGCCGCATTGTTTCTCGCCGCCCCCGAAAGCAGCTACATCACCGGCCACATCCTCACCGTCGACGGCGGTTGGACCGCGGGTTACACGCGGGATTTCTAAATCGCGACTTTGCGCTCTTTGCGACTTCGCGGTTTAGTGTTTTCAGAAGTCTTACCGCGAAGACGCAAAGAGCGCGGAGGAAAAATAGGAACAAATTATTTTCTCTGCGTTTCTACTTCTTCATTTTTTTCCGTCTGAAGAAACCGTAACAATCAAACCACCAGTTTCATTTTTCACCTTCACCAAAGGACTTCACATGGCCAAGTTCACCGAGTTCAAAGGTTACACCGGAAATAAACCCCCGACGATTCCCAAGCCGGCGGTTCCGCCCGAGCCGATGATCGTGACGGTGCAGGAGGGGGTTCCCGTCGTGTACCCGAACTGCGTCGCCCCGGCGGTGCGCGTGGTGCATCCGGTCAACCCGAACGCCCCGGCGAAGAACATGGGACTGGTGATGTTCTACATCCCCCCGCACGCCATTCTCGAGCCCGGCTCGCACGAAACCGAAGAGACGTATGTGATCCTCGAAGGACGTGGCACCATGACCTTCGGCAGTGGCCCCCGCCCCGTGAAAAAGGGAGATTTCGTGTATCTCCCCCCGTGGTGTTTACACGGCATCGAGAACACGGGGACGGAGATGCTCGTCGTGCTGATCTGCACGTCACCGCCGAACCCGTGAACGCAAGTAGCCCCGGCTGTCACAGCCGGGGCTACTAAAAAATTTGAGGCGTAAACCAAAAATGCGGCTTATCGTCGCCGATATCGGCGGGCGGCGAACAAGCCAACAATTCCAGCCGAAAGCAGCAGTGTTATCGACGATGGTTCGGGAACGGCGTTTGTCGGTTCAGGCACAAAGACGCTAAAGTTGTCCATTGCCCAAGATTCATCGTCGAGTGCCGGAGTGGTGTTGGTTTCCATCAGGAACGTGAAGATTGCAGTCGAATTGCTGTGGGCGAGGTTCTGGAACACAGGATCGGCTCCGAAGTCGTAGGCACTGTCG
>JBJXGP010000248.1:0-3295 GCA_046160425.1 Planctomycetaceae bacterium | reverse complement strand
ATTCACCACCATCGATCCTTCCGGCAACGCCACCCGGGTCAAACCGCCGGGGAGTACGAACAGATCTTCGCCGTACAGAATGAACGGACGCAAATCGACGTGCCGCGGCGAAAGCTTGTGCTCGATGACCGTCGGCACGGTGGACAAGGTGAGCATCGGCTGGGCGATGAAGTTCCGCGGGTTCGCCCGGATCAAGTCGGCGCACGCGCTCAATTCGGCTTTCGACGCGCGCGGACCCAACACGATTCCATACCCCCCCGATTCATTCGTCGGCTTGACCACGAGTTCGTCGAGATGCGACAGCACGTACTCGCGTTGTTCGGGTTCGGAACAGACATATGTCGGCACGTTTGGCAGTAGCGCGTCTTCGCTCAAATAGTAGCGAATGATCTGCGGCACCCACGCATAGACGGCTTTGTCGTCCGCCACGCCGGTCCCCGGGGCGTTCGCCAGCGTGACGCGGCCCGCCTTGTAGACGTCCATGAGTCCGGGAACGCCGAGCGCCGAGTCTTCACGGAAGCACCGCGGATCGAGAAAATCATCGTCGATTCGGCGGTAAATCACATCGACGCGCTGCGATCCGCGCGTCGTCAACATGCGGACATAACCGTCCACGACGACCAAATCGGAGCCGCAGACGAGTTCAATGCCCATCTGCTGCGCCAGAAAACAATGCTCGAAGTAGGCGGAATTGTACATTCCCGGCGTGAGCAGCACGGCGGTCGGCTTGTCGACGTCGCTCGACGCCGTCTGCTGCAACACGGCGAGCAGCCGTTCGCCGTAATCCTCCACCGGCGCGATCGACGAACCGACAAAGACTTCCGGCAGCACCCGCTTCATCAGTTCGCGATTTTCGAGGACGTAGGAAACGCCCGAGGGACAGCGCAGATTGTCTTCCAGCACGTAGACCACGCCGTCGTGGTGACGGATCAGATCGGTGCCGGTGACGTGCGTCCAAACGCCCTTCGGCGGGCGGAATCCTTGCAGTTGCGGCCGATAGGTCTTCGCCGACAGGATCAACTCGCGCGGGACGACGCCGTCATTCAAAATATGCTGCGGGCCGTAAATGTCATCCAAAAACAGGTTGAGCGCTCGGATCCGTTGCTTCAGTCCCGCTTCAATCGTCGTCCATTCCTCGGCCCCGATCGGCCGGGGCACCACATCCAGCGGCCAGACTTTCTCGGTCCCATCCGCGTGGCCGTAGACGGCAAACGTGACCCCCTTTTCCCGCAGGCGAACTTCCGCGGCGTGCTGCCTCTCCGCCAAGTGCTGCGTCGAGAACTTCTCCAAGCGATTTGCCAAGAGCGGATGCCGGGCCACGGCGCCATCCTGATACTCATCGAACGCCGTTCGCGCGAGGCTGCTCTTCATTGCCTGGAAGTTCTGACTCAACGACGAGCGTCGGTTTTCGAGGGAGGTGGGCATCGCGGAGGCTTTGGTGGAGGTGAGATCAGTGAATCAGCGTCAAATTGCCTCATCGCAAGGCAAAAACCGAGCCAATGGTTCAAAATACTGCTTGCTTCGAGAAATACAACGCATCGTCAACGTGTTAGCACAATCGCCGATGAACCACTATGCCAGTTTTCTCATCAGGATTGATGAGAGAAACAGCAGCTTCCTGCCGACGCGATCCTGCTTTAAGGCGGTCTGGCATCAAGTCTCACAGCGGCAATCACGGCCTGACGGCCCACACAAGACACCTCGCGCTGGGCCAGCATATGGTCGCGCGAGGGTGGGTCGGCTGTTGAGTCTGAATGAGCGGTCGGCCTGAAACGGCGGGGGGGCGGGGGCGGCATGGTGGTCCTTTCGAGGTTCGAGCGCATCGTCCACCCTAACGTCCTCTGTTGCGCGACAAATTGTTTGGAAATCGTCCGATTCTCAAACACGTTGTCTGAGAATCTCGCTCGGCGGGGTGACGCGCGAGGTCACAGGCCGCAGAACCGAAAATTTACGAATTCGCTAATTGGACTTTTTCGCGCTGTTTATTACCGAAATTGTGTCGGTCACTGTGCGCTGGATGCGCGCAGCGTGCGCGCTGGGCGCCGTTTCGCGCCGGTTTTCCCATTCGCGAACAATGAATTGAGGCCGAAAATGGGGGTTCGGGATGTTCAGGGGCGCTGGGAATGCCTGCGAATGCGATGTGACTCGACTTACGTCTCGATTCATCGACAGAGGTCGGCACAGCGCGGGCGGAGTGATGATGTGGGAGCCGGAACTCCAGCATGCGAGGCAACGCGAATCCGGACGTGTCGTCGGGGAAGCTGGCCAACGGTGATCGGATTATCAGGAACGGAAGCACCTTGACGACTCCTCCGTCGTCTCTGGAAACAATGGTTTCCGCCGAGTATGATCTGCCGACCGCAACCCGCCCCGGAGAGGTGACAGAGCGGCCGATTGTGCTGGTCTCGAAAACCAGTGTGGGGGAAACCTCACCGAGGGTTCGAATCCCTCCCTCTCCGCTCCTGCAAACTCCCGCCGACTCCCTGGACTCGTCGAGAAGTCATCAGGCTGGCAAAACCGACGACCCGCGGTGAAAAACGCGGCGGAGTGTTCTCGCGAGCCGACAGCCTCAAGCAGGCTCGCCGAGTGAAATCATTTGGGTTGCGGCTGAGATTCTTGGCTGCTGGAGTCCGACCAGCGCGCTTTCAAACGGGTGAACCAATCCCCTGCTCGCGGAGCCGGTCCGGGATTCAGGCCACCGAGGTACGTCGGCCATTCGCCTCCGGCGCCAGCGTTGGCAAGCGGATCGTCAGCCGAAATCCGCAGAAAGTCGGCTCCGTGCGGAACTTTGGAGAGAAATCGCGGCATGAGATTCAGGTCGCCCGGCGAACGCGGAGCGATCTGCTCCGGCGACGAACCGCCCGGGGCGTCGTGATACACGTTATGATCGATACTCCAATACCGCACGGCTTGCGGAAATCCTTTTTCAGCCCCCTCGCGCACCTCGATGAATCCCGCCTGGGCACGCAGGTTGTTGCGGATCACCACCGGACTGTGGGGAATGGTGTGATAGAAAACGATGCCGGACGTCGAGGAGAGCGTGTTGTTGCTCAGTTCGATCGCTCCTGCCCCTGTCAATTCGTTGAATGTGATGTCCTTTCTCGATTTGCCGGCAAAGACGTTGTGACGGATGACGAGCTGCTCGATCGAAGTGCCGAACACATTAATCTGGCAGTCGATATCCGCACCGGCGAAGTAATTTCGTTGGACGACCACCGTGGAAAGCCGCTCACGGTCCGGCGGGCGCTTGGCGTGGTGCATCGCCGCCGTCAGACAGCTCTCGAACAGGCAGTCG
>JBJXGP010000247.1:0-2534 GCA_046160425.1 Planctomycetaceae bacterium | reverse complement strand
AATTCCGGAATCGGTAGACGCACGTCGAACGGTTGCAATTTTTCGCGAAGGCGGATTGGCAGCCGGACGGTGAATGTGCTCCCCTTGCCGAACTCACTTTCGAGCAGGACTTCGCCCCCTAGCAGCTTGGAGAGTTCTTTGATGATGGAGAGGCCAAGCCCCGTCCCCTCGTATTCGCGCGTGAGGACGTTGCGCTCTCCCGGAATCCCCTTCCCTTGCCGAAACTTTTCGAAGATCGTCGCCTGCTCTTCAAGCGGGATGCCGATCCCCGTATCTTCGACGGACAGTTCCATCAGGTCGTCATCAGACAGCCGCGCCTCGACGCGAATGCGACCCCCCTCCGGAGTGAATTTGACGGCGTTCGACAATAGATTGTTGAGAATCTGCTGAATCTTCCCCGGATCCTGGAACAGGATCGGCATCTGCGATTCGACGTGCGAGGTGACTTCGATATTTTTCTTCTCCGCCAGCGGCAGGATCGAATTGACCTGCCGATCGACGAGTTCCTGGAGCGAGAATTCGACGAGCTGCCACTGCATCTTGCCGCTTTCGATCTTCGCAAGATCGAGAATGTCGTTGATGATGGCAAGCAGGTTCCGGCCAGAATTCTGAATGTTCTGCACGAACCTCTTCTGCTTGTCGGTCATGTTTTCCGCCCCGTTGAGCAGATCGCTGAAACCGAGAATGCTGTTGAGTGGCGTGCGGAGTTCGTGGCTCATTGTCGCCAGAAATTCGTCCTTGATCTTGTTCATCTCGTACAGCCGCAGGTTGACCTGTGCGAGTTCATCGACTTTCGCATCGAGATTGCCGTTCACTTGCCGCAGTTCTTCCTGCACGGTCACGAGGTAACGAAGCATGCGGTTGAACGCCTGGCTGAGTTCCTCGAATTCGTCTCCGGTCCGGATGTCGGCCCGCAGATCGAGGTTGCCGCGAGTAATCTGATCGCTGACATCCTTGAGGTGCAGCACCGGCTTGACGATGACATAGCGAACGATGGCATAAGCGGCGAGCATCGCCAGAAAGGCGGTGACGAGCGCGGTCGCCAGCAGGATGGCATTGTTCCAGGCGCGGGCCTGCTGCACCTTATCGAGCGGAATGGTGACGTGGACCATGCCGATCAGCGAGTTGACCTCGGTGCCCGAGCCTTTGTGATAATGGCAGGTGAGACACGATTCGGAAGCGCGGACCGCTCCGTAATACTGATAACCCTCCTTGGTATCCCAGAAATCGACTTCGTCGTAACCCTGACGCAATTTTTCGAGGGCATTGTAACCCTCGTCGTCGCTGGGGCGCTGCCTCGCTTCGGCTTCCGTGGGGTTCTGCTTGTACAACTGCCAGCGATAATCTTTGAGTTCCTCGGGGGTCAGTTGCTCGGCGAGTTGCTCGATCATTTCAGTCATCTGCGGTTCGGGTTCGACGAACTTCCAGTGATGTTCGACGATGACCGGTTTGACGAGCAGCCGGGCCGTCGTCTTGTTCTGCTCATCCATCAGGTTGGTGTTAAGGCGTCCGTAGAAATAGAAGCTCCCCGTGATCAAGAGCATCAGCCCCCCCCCGAAGAGGAAGCGGCACTTACGCTCCAGACTCGTTTCGCCTAACAGACGTTTGACACCACTGTAAGACATGTTTGTGTGGTGGGAATTACCCACCGATACGGTTATCCATTTTCAGAGAGATCGAAAATTATGCCTCGCGATCCTCACTTGGGCACATCAACCTTAATATGCAGATCGCGTAATTGTTTGGTGTCGACTCCCGACGGGGCTCCCGTCAAGAGGTCGGATGCCTTTTGGGTTTTCGGGAACGCGATCACTTCGCGAATGTTGTCGCAACCGAGAAACATCATCACCCAACGATCGAGTCCCAGGGCAACCCCCGCGTGCGGGGGCGCACCGTAACGCAGCGCCTCGAGCAGGAAGCCGAAACGGGATTCGGCTTCGTCGGGCGTGATGCCGATGAAGTTGAAGATTCGCTGCTGGACCTGCGGATCGTGAATACGAACGCTGCCGCTCGCCGCTTCGTAACCGTTGCAGACCAGATCGTACGATTGTGCCCGCACTTTGCCGGGATCGGAATCGAGCAGCGGCAGATCTTCATCGACCGGCTGACAGAACGGGTGATGCTCGGCTTCCCAACGCTGCTCTTCTTCGTTCCAGGCATACATGGGGAAGTCGAGAATCCAGGCGATTTTCAGTTCGAGAGGATCGTACATTTGCAGATCTTTCGCCACGCGGTTGCGCAACGCCCCGAGTGCCGCCGAGGTGACTTTCGGAGTATCCGCCACGCAGAACAACAAATCCCCCGGTTCGGCGGCGAGCTTTTGTATGATCGCCTGCTGATGCTCGGGACTGAAAAACTTGGCGATGGGCGAATCGAGTTCGCTCCCCTTCACGCGGAAGAACGCCAAGCCTTTCGCGCCGTAGCCTTTGACGAATTCGGTCAGCTCGTCGATCATCTTGCGCGTATATTTTTCCGCCGCGGCGGGAACGCGAATGCCGCGGACCCTTCCGCCGTTCTGAATCGTCGACTTGAAA
>JBJXGP010000246.1:0-18288 GCA_046160425.1 Planctomycetaceae bacterium | reverse complement strand
TCCCGATCCCGAATTGGAACGGCAGACGTTCAAACTCCCCGAAGGATTTGAAGTCAATCTTTTCGCCGCCGACCCGATGCTCGCCAAACCCATTCAGATGAACTGGGATCCCGAAGGACGATTGTGGATTGCCAGTTCCGAGATCTATCCGCACATCAAACCCGGGGAAACTGCGAACGACAAGGTTTTGCTCCTCGAAGATGCCGATCACGACGGCGTCGCCGAGAAAACGTCGGTCTTCGCTGATGGCCTGTTGATACCGACCGGCCTCGAACCGGGCGACGGCGGGGTCTATGTCGCCAACAGCACCGAACTGCTGCACCTCAAGGATACCGACGGCGACGGGAAGGCCGATTCGCAGCGCGTCGTCCTGTCGGGCTTCGGCACGGAAGATACGCACCACATCCTACATACACTGCGCTGGGGGCCGGAAGGGCTGCTGTACTTCAATCAATCGATCTACATTCACAGCCACATCGAAACGCCGCGCGGCGTCAAACGCCTCAACGGCGGCGGCATCTGGCAGTTCCATCCGGGGACGATGAATCTGAATGTCTATCTTCGAGGTTTGGTAAACACATGGGGACACGATTTCGATCGCTTCGGCCAATCGTTCGCCACCGACGGCGCGGGAGGCGAAGGAATCAACTACGTCCTCCCCGGTGCGTATTACGTCACCGCCGTCGGTGCGGAACGTATCCTCGCCGGCCTTAATCCCGGCAGTCCCAAATACTGCGGACTGGAAGTCGTCGAAAGCCGGCATTTTCCCGATGACTGGCAAGGGAACTTGATCACCAACGACTTTCGCGGACATCGCGTCTGCCGGTATGTCTTGAGCGATGACGGTGCCGGATTTTCGTCCCGACAGGAGGCCGATCTGATCGTCTCGGATCACGTCGCGTTTCGCCCGATCGACGTGAAGATAGGCCCCGACGGTGCGATTTATATCGCCGACTGGTACAACCCGATCATTCAGCACGGTGAAGTCGATTTCCGAGACCCTCGGCGAGATCACGTGCATGGGCGCATCTGGCGTGTGACGTGCAAGGATCGTCCGCTCGTCGAACCGCCGCTCCTACGCACGGCGACGGATGACGAGTTATTCGATCACTTGCGGTCGCCGGAAAAATGGACTCGTCAGCAAGCGAAACGTGTGATCGCCGAACGTGGGATCAGTGTACTCCCGACATTATCACAGTGGGTGCAAAAGCTCGATAAAACCGCTCCGGACTACGACCGCTTGCGTCTGGAAGCAGCATGGGTCTATCAATCGCTGGGGGCAATCGAACAACAGCTCATCGGTGAGTTATTGCAGTCGAACGATTTTCGCATTCGTGCCGCCACCACACGGATGCTCGGACTCATGTGGAATCGCATCCCGCAGAGCATGAGCTGGTTCTCGCAACTCGTGACCGACGATCATCCCCGCGTGAGGTTGGAAGCGACGCGGGCATTGTCGAACGTGGGGACGTTGCCCGCCGTGGAAATGGCTCTCACAACGCTCGACAGGCCGGTCGACCGATACCTCGAATACGCGGTCTGGCTGACGGCTCGCGAGTTGCAGAATGTCTGGCTTCCCGCCGTCAAATCGGGGGAGTTCAATTTCAAGGGAAGGGCCGATCACCTGCTGTTCGCCGCGCAAGCGGTCGGTTCTCCGGAAATCGTCAACTCATTAGTGCAATTGATCGAGCAGAGAACGCTCTCTGAAACGGAAACCGGACAGGTGTTGCAATTGATCGGCCGACTCGGCGGCCCGGACGAATTGAAGCTGCTGTTTCAACTCGCCGTCGATCCGCAGACTCCGCTCGAAATCCGCATTCAACTGTGGGAAACGCTTGCGAGGGCAGGAAAAGAACGAAACGTCAAACCGGATGCCGACCTCGAACAAATTCGATCATCATTCGAATCCGACGATCTCTCATTGAAGCTGGCGGCGATGCGCTGCGTGGGCATCTGGCAACTACCATCGTTTCGCGATCGCTTGTCGGATACAGCACGCAATAACGATGCTCCGAAGATCCTTCGTTTAACGGCCCTGGATGCTCTTTCGACATATCGCGGGCCGGAAACGATTTCGCTTCTGCAGGAATTTGCCGGTGCCGATTATCCGCAAGAGATCCGCATGAAAGCGGTAACGGCGTTGACGGAGATCGATCTGATGATCGCGGCGACGGCAGCCGTTGAGTTGCTCGCGACTTGGCAGGAGACGGATGATCCCACTCCGTTGTTTACCGCCTTCTTGCAGCGAAAGAACGGGGCGCATGAACTGAGAACGGCGCTCGCGGAGAAAACCATTCCTGCGGATGTCGCCAAGGTCGGCCTGAGAACTGTTGCCGCTTCGGGGTTGACGATTCCGGAACTGAATGAAACGCTCACAACAGCGGGAAAGATCACCGCGGGAGTTAAAGTGCTTTCAGCCGAAGAACTGCAACAACTGGTGGGGAAAGTTCGCGAGCAGGGTGACGCACATCGCGGCGAATTGATCTTCCGCCGCAAGGATCTGGCGTGCATGAATTGTCATTCGATCGCCGGAGCGGGAGGACGAGTCGGCCCCGATCTGCTCAGCATCGGCGCCAGCGCGCAGATCGATTACCTGATCGAATCGCTACTCGTTCCCAACAAAGCGGTCAAGGAAAATTTCAATTCGCTCGTCGTGCTGACGACCGAGGGGAAAGTTTACACGGGAATCAAGGTCCGTCAGTCCGATAAGGAACTGATTCTGCGCGATGCGGAAGATCGCGACGTCGCCATCGCGCTTGCGGACATCGATGAGCAAGCGAACGGCGTGTCGCTGATGCCGGTCGGATTGACAGATCGGCTGACCGAAAACGAACTCGTCGATCTCGTTCGATTTCTCTCGGAACTAGGGAAAGCCGGTCCGTTCTCGATCGGCCCGTCGCGGGTCGTGCGACGCTGGCAGATGCTTTTGCCGACAGAAGAATCCACATTCGCACTGCGACGAACGAGTTACCAGTCGGCATCGCTCGCTCATTCTGCATTCGTTTGGCAGCCGGTTTACAGTCAGGTTTCAGGCGAGCTTGCGCTCGCCGAACTTCCGGAATTTCGCGTGCCGGGTCGCGTGAAAGAGGGACACCCCGGAGTCGCCTTCGTCCGCTTTGAACTCGACGTCAGCACGGCGGGACCGCTAAAGCTCGAGCTGAATTCCGTCGCCGGCCTCACCGCATGGATCGACGGCACGCAGTTGAACTGGCAAGACACAACCCTCGATCTCGCGACCGGAGTGCATTCCATCGTCATCGCTGTCGAACTCGCGGCGCGCGATGAACCTTTGCGCGTGGAGCTGATCGAACTCCCCGATTCTCCCGCCCGCGCGCAGTTCGTACTGGGGAAATGAAGAGGGAAAGACATGGAGTCTGGGAGACCAGCAGACATGGGCGTCCAGATGCCGAAGAACGATCTTGAATCATGCTAATACTGGGAATCGAAACCTCCGAATCGCCGGGGAGTCTGGCTTTGTTATCCGACGACCAGATTCTCGGCGAGTGGCCGTTGGCTCAACCGGGGAAACGGCATGCGCAAACGCTGGTGGGCGAACTCGATCGACGGCTCAAGGAATTTCAACTCACACCGCAGCAGATCGATGCACTCGCCGTCAGTCTCGGTCCCGGGAGTTTTACTGGGCTGAGAGTCGGCGTGATGTGCGCCAAGACGTGGGCCTATGTCACGGGATGCCGCTTGATGGGAATCGACACGTACCTCGCGATCGCCTGCAATGCACCAAATGATGTCGATCACATTTTCATCGTCGGCGATGCGTTGCGGGGCGATTTGTATGTGGGTGAATATTCGAGAGACAGCGCTCGCAATTGGCGGCGGATTGGCGAGGTCAGCATTCGATCAAAATCCGAATGGATCGAGCAGCGACGTCCAGGGGATGTGGTCACGGGACCGGCAAGTGCCCTGTTCGGCGGTGAGTTTCAACAACAGGGCTTACGCGTATTAGATGATTCGACGGCACAGCCGCGCGCATCGTACATCGCCCGGCTGGGATATTCACAACTGTCTAGCAACAATAACGATTCCTGGCAGGATCTCGTGCCGTTTTATCTTCGTCGCCCGGCCGCCGAAGAGAAGGAGGCGTTTCGAACTCCCTTTGCGTGAATGCCCTCCCAGAAATACCTTGGTGCTCGAATTTTCCTGACCGAAGCAAAATGAGCGATGAGTTTGAAGTATTTCTGCGGTTCAACATAGACCCCTTTTGGCACTTTTGTCTATAATCCGGTTCGATCGCGTGAGAGAAAATAAAATGAAATCCCTTCGGAAATTCCAGGAAGGTTCATCGTACATTCATTCTGATGTCAGGCCCAATCCGGAAATCGCAGCCGAGGTGGCTAATATCCCTGACGATTGACCGTGACGAGCGGAATGAATGTTTCAACATACCCAACCATTTTTTAGGATGAGGTGGATCTATGCCTCTTTTTGAGATTGAGACCAACGCGCATATCATGGTGGGCTGGGCCGATTCGAACACCAACGCCCAAGCCTTGGCGAAAGAACATTATCCCGATGAAGAAATCGTGCGGATCACAAAACGTCCCCGCGATATCTGGGTGATTTCCAAGCGGTTGCTCGGTCTGGATGGTTCGATCGAACCGTGCGACACCGCGCGTGACTGCCTCGCACGGGCGCATGGCGACAAACTCCATGCCATCCGACTCTACATGCTCGACACCGGCGTCGACCTGCACGAAGCGCAGCGGGCCATCGAAACGAATATGTCGCTCGGCTGGTAATTCATTTACCAGCCGATTAACCGAAAAAAGGGGCGTCCGCATCGGCGGGCCGCCCCTGATTTCGTTGTGCAATCTCGATCGAACGGTTCATTGCAATAATGCACTGTTCTGCTATTCGAGCGCGAGCTTTACGATTTGCTCTGGTGTAAGCGAGTGCTCATCCAAGCTCAATTGACCCGCGGCGGCTTTGTAAACCTGCTCAAGCGGCGTTCGCTCCGCTTCGGGAATTTTATCCCCCTGTGCGATGTGAAGTGACGCGGGAGCAGCCAATGCTGCAAGACCGCCGACTCCGCCGTACTTCAATGCACCGGGAAGGAAATTGGGATCGCCAGTCGACGTCAGCGCGCTGAAACCAACTCCCTGGCTGTCGGCGATGGTTTTGACGACGGCATCTCTCGCAAGCGCCCGGGCGAGCAACGTCCACGGTCCGGCATCGCCGGTCCCCACAAGATGAACTTGTTTGACGTCCGGATGATGAACCGCCGCCCCCACGACCGTCAGGATATCGCGGACTCTCTGCGACAACCACGGGCGATTGTAACCGTAGGTGTAACCCTGATATGTTTCGTTGACGGGTTGTTTGGTTGTTTCCTGTCCATCTTTCACGAACTCGCCGGTCATAAACAGATCGGCGGAAGCCACCGCGCAACCGGCATCGAGCATCGCCTGCACGGCATCGACGGGCTGTCCCTCATCGGTAAACAGATGCCGCTTGCCGACGGGATCGAACCACAACACGGCTGTCCCGTTGAATTCCGAGGGGAGGAGTACGATGTAGGGAACCTGCTCGCCGGCGCCCGTCCGTCCCAGCGTCCCTTTGATCAATTCCAGCTTTTCCGTCAAAGGAGTCGATTCTTCCTGCTTCTGAATCTCGTCCGCTGCGGGAACCCCCTCATCAAGCATGATGCGAGCCGCTACGCCGACCGACTCCTGATAGTTGGCGACGTCATCAGCCGACTTCGGTAACAGCGTCTGATATTGCTCGGTGGAAACCTTCGTCAAATATTCGCGAACACCGTTCGCGTCACGCACATCACCGGGAACCGGGTGTTCGGCATCGAAGACGCTGAGGTCTTTGGGGTCGATGGGCCAGAAATCTTCCTCGATCGGCTGTTCCGGTTGCCCTAACTGCAAATGCTGATTGAACCAGGCATACATCATCTCGCGCGAGACCTGATTGTAATTGTGTTCGAACTGCGGATAACACTTGGCATGCACCAGTTCGGGATGTCCGAAGAGATCGTACACCTGCTTCAATTCCGGCAATCCGGACGTTTCGATGTTGATCGTCCAATCGTCGGCGCCGCTCATCGCCATCGGCTTGGGAGCAAATAAAGCGGCGATCGCGATGTTGTTGATGCCGATCCGCAGGTAGTCCGCATTCTCGCATGTGCATCCGCCCTGCATATCGGTCGAAACCATGACGGCGGGAAATGCAGCGGCGGGACGTTCATCGAGGGCGCAAAGCATAAAAGTCTGCGTGCCTCCTCCGCTGGCTCCGGTGACGCCGATCCGAGCGGGATCGACTTCGGGAATCGAAAGCAAAAAATCGAGCGCACGAATCGAGTTGAATGTCTGCAGGCCCATCGAATTCTGCATCCGCAAGGCCGCATCGGCATCAGTGAACCCCTGGCGGTGCGCAATCGCCTGACTGTCGGCGTAACCGACCATATCGTAATGAAAGACGATGCAACCCATCCGGGCGAGCGACACCATGCGTGCCTGCAGGGGATAACGGGCACCCGATGAATGGACTTCCGCCCCTTTGCCCAACTGATCGATGTACTTATCCCCCGAATCGTAAAATCGACCGGTGGGCCAGTGCCCGTGAGGACACAGAATTCCCGCGGCCTGCCCTTCGATCTTTTTCGGTCGATACAGGCATCCCGAAACATAGTGACCGGGTAAGCTGCTGAAGTAGACCTTCTCGACGGTGTAGTCGCCTCGATCGATTTTGCCATGTATGACCGGATTCAAATCGCCTTTCGGCCACATCGGCCAAAGTCCGTTGCTCACCAGCAATCGTTGACGGATTTTCTGCGATTCGTTTTCCCATGCCTCGCGAATTGCGGGGGGATTCCAGGGATGCAATTTGTCGCTCAAATCGCGAGGCTTTGCCAGGCGGGCATCGTCCGGAAGTTGATCCGCAGGCAACACGCGCCATATCGGCGATTTTGACGATTGATCGTCGGCCCATGTTGGCGCATCGAATGCCGAGCATGCAACAAAACACCAAACAACTCCCCAGGCGAAAATCCGTCCGCAGTTCATGGTTACCTCATCTTCCGATCTGGATTTGATTCATCACGCCCTGTCATCATACTATTGAAGAGGCGACGCTCCATCGGCATTCGAACGTCGTCACCTGATTCGCGGGATAAGCTTGCGTTTGTACGCCATTAGCCTATGCTGGAACCGGGACGATTTCAACGGGTGGGAAGACTCGTTCCCCGCAAACGTAAAAAGTCGCCGTTGATCACCAATACAATGAATAACTGGGGAAAGGACGAAGAATGATCGTCGCAGGCAGGCTGGTGATGGGCGAAGAAATTTTAAACGGACAACTCCAGATCGAAGGCGAGACGATTTGCGATGTCGGGCCCCATCTGGGGAAGCCCGATTACGAGTACGGCCCTGAGTGTCTGATCTTCGCCGGGATGGGAGACATTCACATCCATGCGCGCGATGACGCCAGCGGCGAAGAAGCATATAAAGAGGATCTCGCTACGGCATCTCAAGCGGCGATTCACGGCGGGGTGGTTCACGTCGCCGATATGCCAAACAATCCGCGAGCGCCGGTCGACGATGTCTCTTACGCCGAAAAGCAGGAGGTACTCGCGAATCGCCGGGTGCCGATCGACGTCACGCTGTACGCAGGGATCGGCCCGGGGACTCGCCCGCTCTCGAAACCGGTCCCTTATAAAGCGTACATGGGACCGAGCGTCGGCAAACTCTTTTTTTCGACGTTGGCACAACTCGATGAAACGCTGGCGCATTATCGCGGCTGCGACGTCAGTTTTCATTGCGAGGATCCCGAACTCATGGAGAAGCACAAACATGCCGTGAGGCACGAAGACCGTCGACCGCCCGAGTGCGAGACCTCGGCTACACGATTCGCATTGGCCATGATCGAAAAGCATCACTTGCAGGGGAAACTCTGTCATTATTCCGTCGGCGAGGGGTTGCCATTAATCCGCGAGGCAAAACAAAGAGGACTCCCCGTCACCTGTGAAGTGACTCCGCATCATTTGTATTACGATTTGACGCAGGTGACTGAGGGAAATCGTCAACTGATGCAGATGAACCCTCCGCTACGAATGCTGAGCGATCGACTGGCGATGCTCGAGGCCTTGCGCGACGGCACGCTCGATTATCTCGCCACCGACCATGCGCCGCATACTCTTGCCGAGAAAGCCAAGGGAGTTTCGGGCCAACCGCACCTCGATACGTATGCCCCCTTCGTGACCTGGTTGCTGTTGGAGCAGCAATTTACTCCGCAGCAGGTCGCCAGGTTCTGCTGCGAAAACCCCGGCCGGTTCGTCAATCCGTATGTCTCACCGCGCAAATTTGGCAAACTCGAAACAGGCTACACGGCATCGCTGACCATTCTCAATCTCGATCGCTCGACGACGATTCGCCGGGAAGATCTGAAGACCAAGTGCGGCTGGTCGCCGTTCGAAGGGGTGACTTTCCCCGGATCGCTCGAAGCGATCTTCGTCCGCGGGAATCTGGTCCGCGCGTGAACTTCACTTTGAATATATTACACGCTACATGATCCAACAGAATTTCTTCCGACGGCGTAATAAGAAGTGAATTTGAATGCTGAGACGACCAAAACTCAATCGCATATCCGTCGAAGATTCTACGATCGCCTGCACGCCAACCACGCACGGAGGAGAACCAATATGAACTTCTCAGAAAGTTCCTGGCCCGGAATTGCCCTGTGCGGCATATTTGCCATGCTATTTTTGATGATCTGGAATATCACTCAAAAGCGGCGGTTCATGTATGCCTCATACGCGTGTATCGCCGTTTCGCCGTTATTCGTGTTCCTCGACCGTGCTCAAGTCACCGAACGCGAAAAGATCGAGCAGGCGGTCGTGTCGATGACGAACCATTTTCGCCTGGGGGAAATCGATCGAGTCGTCTCCTGGGTTTCGCCCGATCATAAGGAAGTGGAAGCCGCCATCCGAGGAGCGTCAAAACTGGTGTCGGTCAAAAGCGACATCCGGTTGACTGACATGCGCGTGGAACTTCTGGAGGATAATTCGATCGGCAAGATCGACTTTCGAGCGAATGCCGAACTGGCAGTGAACGGGGCCGGTGACGTCGGGCGCCATCCGACACGCTGGCTGTTGACGTGGCATAAAGAAGGAGGCGAGTGGAAACTCGTCCAAATCGAACGCAAAAACCCCCTCACTGGCGAGATCGTCGGCGTATTCGACGCGACATAAACCCGCGTCGGTTCAAGGCGAGCGGAGAAGCTGCACCGCGCGGACAATGTAAATCGCACCGCTCCAGACGGTGACGCCGACGGCGGCCCAGAGCAGTCCATCGCGAATCGGTTCCAGCGTCTCGCGCGCGGACGTCGTCGCGGAGAACGTCACGAGGCAGGCGACGACCGCCGCACATTGCAACAGCATTTTCAATTTGCCGCTGAGTGAAGCAGAAAAGTCCTTTCCTTGTTGCTCCAAAAAACTTCTTAAGCTGGTGACGAACATCTCGCGTCCGACGATGATGATGACCATCCAGGGACCAACGCCAGACTGCGGATGATCCATCAAAAACACAAATGCCCCGCAGATGATGATCTTGTCGACGAAGGGGTCCATGATCCGACCCAGCACGGTCACGAGCGCATATTTTCGCGCAATGTAACCATCGACAAAATCGGTCGAAGCGGCGATCAGGAACAACCAGGTTGCCAATTGCCAATGCATCCCGCCATCGATGATCCAGAACAGCACCCCGGCCAGCAACAATCGGCTGAGTGTGATCGCATTCGGAACATTAATCGATCGCCGCAGTTGTAGGTTGGCGGTCCCGATCTCATGGGGCGTTTCGGTCTGCGGCGTCATAATTCTCTACAAAGTTGTTTCACGGAAATACTGGTCCTGCCGGCTGTCATTATCACAAATGGCTTATGCAGTCCACCAGGATTTTTCAGTGCGTGTGCGATTTTAATACGAAGCATGAAGTATGCGAACGTTCCGGTCAGGCTGTTTCTTCATCGATCTCATCACCGCTAACGACGCCAATGAGATCGTAGTCTTCACGATCGATAATCTCCACCGGTACAAAATCACCGACGGAGACATTCGATCCCGACACGAATATCGTGGAATCGATTTCCGGAGCATCGGCAAACGTCCGGCCTGCCCATAATCCCGGCTCGATTTCTTCGTCGATCAAAACATCGAGTTCGTATCCGATCAGCGAGTCGGCATAGGCGAACGCGATCTCCTGCTGGATTTCCATCAACTCGTCGCAACGAGCCTGTTTCACCTCTTCCGGCACATGATCGTCGAGTTTGACCGCCGGCGTTCCCGGTTCGATCGAATAGGTGAATACTCCGAGCCGCTGGAATTTCGTCTCCGCGACGAATTCTTTGAGTTCCTGAAACTGGGCGTGGGTTTCGCCGGGAAAACCGGTGATAAATGTCGTTCGCAATGCCAGGTTGGGAATGCTCTTCCGCAATCGCTCCAGCAGCGCCACGCTTCGCTCGCGATTCACCCGGCGCTGCATCCGCTTGAGCATCGTGTCGTTGATGTGCTGCAAGGGCATATCGAGATAAGGGACTATCAAATCGGACTGCGCGATCGTTTCAATCAATTCGTCGGTAAAATGAACCGGGTAAAGATACATCAGCCGGATCCATTTCAACCCGTCGACTTTTTCGAGTTGCCGCAACAGTTCGGCGAGTTTGACCTCTCCGTAAAGATCGAGACCGTAATACGTCGTATCCTGCGCGACGAGAATCAACTCTTTCACCCCGTCTTCGACGAGTTCCTGAGCTTCCGCGATGACCATCTCTATCGGCTTGGTGATGTGCTTGCCGCGCATCTTCGGGATGGCACAGAACGTACACGTTCGATCGCATCCTTCCGAAATCTTCAGGTAAGCGTAATGTGAAGGGGTCATCCTCAACCGTGCCCGGTCGTCCATGGCACGGATGGGGGCCGGTCGAAACAAAGCTCGCTGTTCCTCGGCTCCACCGATGAGCCGGTCGGCGACGCGCGTGATTTCGTCCCGCCCGAATACGCCGACGATGTGATCGATTTCGGGGAGTTCATCTAATAGCGCGGGGCCGATTCTTTCCGGCAAACAACCGGCAACGATCACGCCCTTGGTTTTTCCCTGGCGTTTCAGGTCGAGCATCTCGTGGATGACGGCCTTCGATTCCTGTCGGGAGCTTTCGATAAAACCACATGTGTTGACGATGACGAAATCGGCCCCGGCGGGTTCAGAGACCAACGTATAACCATCGAGCGCCAGAGTCCCCAGCATTTTCTCGCTGTCAACCAGGTTTTTCGGGCAACCCAGACTGACGAAGGCATACGTCCCTTTGCTGCACTCGGGACCGGCAGCGGCGCTCGACGAGGCACTTGAAGTCTTCTCGATGATGGGCAAGTTGCTCATATTCTCGTCAATTCCGCAGTCGTTTTCATTCAAAAAGGTGGCCGGACGGATGGTCGACAGAGCGTTTCTGTCAATTCATCGCGAAAGGCAATAACACTTTCTCCGCGCAGGATTTCCGCGTTCCAGTTCAGTCATTTTAGCGAAGAACATTTTCAGATCATAGTGCTGGGACAGGCTCGGCACTCCAGGCAGGTAGCAAGCAAGCTGAATGTGAGGAATGTGCAGCGAGAGATTCCGGGAAGCGATGCGATGGCAGCCAATGCCCAGAGACAGGAATTTCCCTGCTATGTCAGGCGGAAAGCCAATCCGAATAACATCACAGAAATCGTCGCCAACGCGAACCACCTTCGAAATCGTTCGCGATCCCGCGTCATCAAGCCGACGGAATCTTTCAAAGCGTCCACCCGGGCAGTGAGTAAGGCTGCAATGGGAATGTCATCGCCGGTTGCGGAGCTACCGTGGGCATGAATTTCGCGAACATCGGCGTCGCTGCGCCGCTGCAACGCCCTGAGCAAACCCGCCAGCGCGAGGATGCAGCTCACAGACGCCCACAGTAATGCAGGGGGAATCACATCGGCGCCTTGGATGTCCACCGACCGACTTCCGGAATGCATCGACAATGCGATCACAGCGAGCGAATTATTGGCGAAGTGCAATAACACCGGCGCCCAGAAGCTCTTCGTCACCAGGTACACGTCGTGCAGCATGATGCTGATCGGTATCAATGCCAGCATATGCGGCGGATAACCGTGCATCGTGACGAAAAAGCAAGTCGTCAGCCCCACCCCTAGAACTCGGCCCCAACGCTCGGTCAATCCCCGGCCGATGAATCCGCGAAACATCAATTCCTCGCTCAACGCGGGGAGCAGCGCGAACAGAAAAATCATCCAAGGCCATGACGTGGTTTCGGCGACGCCGGCGATGGCCGACATCGACTCCAGTTCTCGCAAATCGATGGCGTGCGGATACAAAGAGACGAATTGTTGCCAGTAACTCTCGCCAATGAGATAGAGTTTTGAACCGAGCGTGCTGATCGGCAGTACCATCAGCACGACGCACATCGCCTGACCAAGCGGCAAGCGGGATAATCCCAGCGACGATCGACCGCGGGGGCCCATTCTCCACCAGATGAGAAGGGAATTGATCCCCGTACTCAGCAACAGCGTGCCCCCGATGAATGCCAGAGTGTGCTGCGGATCACTGGCCAGTTGCGTCAAGTGTTCGATCATTTCTTCAGGAGTGCGCGTCTCGGTATTCCACATGTAACTCCCGGCGAGCAGCATTAACATGATGAGCGAGGCAATGACCTGGCTCAACAGGAACACCACCATCCACAAACTCGCGCCCCACAACCCCGGCCCGCGCCATG
Source organism: Planctomycetaceae bacterium (assembly GCA_046160425.1). Lineage (GTDB taxonomy): Bacteria > Planctomycetota > Planctomycetia > Planctomycetales > Planctomycetaceae > JAQCEJ01. The sequence goes on along the minus strand of JBJXGP010000246.1, from coordinate 5,523 downwards.
CTGCGGTTTGCAATGCACTCGTTGGGGAGTTCATGACCAATGAAGTGCCCGAATCAGACGATGAATTAAGAGCATTCGGGGAGATGAGGGAAACGGGCGAGTCATCCGCAGGTGGTTCAGGGATCTGGGAATTTGCAACGATCGTACCTTCCGATCCAATCAGGGAATCCACCGGTGCCGATGAACTTGCCAGTTCCCGTGCGGGGAAAGATAACGGGCCTTCCATCAGACTACGGCCTTTCCACTCGGCGTGCGCGATCATTGAACCCTGATTGAATCATAAGCAGACATGAAATACCGATGCGAATCCCCCAAGGTCCGGGTATAATCCACTTTAACGTGCCTGAGGGTCGGGGTCAAATTTTTAATGCGGCCCGCCTCACCTTTTCGCAAATGGGACGTTTTTTGACGGTCCCGCTGATTTCCATACCTGTGAATACGAATTTCCGTCAAAAAAGTTGATAGAAATCATCCGTTTCTGAAAAATACCGCCTCAATTTGAGGCTGCCGTGTCGAGCGCCCTTCCGCAAGGTTTGGTTTCATGCATGAGGATCAGAATTCCCTCTATTGCGTTGCCTGCAATCGCTGTTATGCACCCGTGACGCAGCTCACGACGTGTCCTCGTTGTCAGGCCGAGTTGCAGACGGTCCCCAGCTTTCGATTTCTGGACACTTTACACTATAAGACGCCGGCGAGCGGTTCTGACACTTCCCTGCCAACTCCGCATTCCTCTTTGATTGGGACAACGCTCCACGTCTACGAATGCGAATCGCTGCTGGGACGAGGGGGAATGGGAACGGTGTATCTTGCCCGGCACCTCGATCTCGGCCGGCATTGCGCCGTCAAGGTGCTGGATCCGCAATTCACGGACATCGACGACGATTACCTCGAACGATTTATGCATGAAGGGCGATCCGCCGCAGCAATCAATCATCCGCATATCATTACGACGCATGCCATCGGTGAGGCGGATGGACTCTTCTTTCTCGAGATGGAATTCCTGATCGGCGGATCGTTGCAACAATACCTCGAAGCTCACGGACGCTTTCATCCCCTGAGAGCCACCGAGATATTGACGCAAATCGCCCGAGGCCTGTCCGAAGCGCACCGCATCGGCATCGTTCATCGCGACCTGAAACTCGATAACATCCTGCTGACTCGACAAGGCGTTCCCAAGATCGCCGATTTCGGGCTGGCGAAACGACTTGTCGCCGCCATTCACGACGCCGATGCGCGGCGGATCATCGGCACGCCGCATTACATGGCTCCGGAATTATTTACGGGCGAATCGGCCTCAAAGGCAAGCGACGTGTATGCCCTGGGAGTCTGTTATTTCATCATGCTGACCGGGCGATTTCCGTTTCTGGGCAATACGCTGCCGCAGTTGGTTGACTCCATTCAATCGGCACCGCTGCCCAATCTTCGCGAAATCAACGAAGAGATTCCACTCGAATTCGCCGAATGCCTGCACATGCTGATGTCGCGGTCGTTAAAGTCTCGCCCCCAGGATGCCAACGCAGCGCTGCGCCTCCTCGAAGCGGTCCTCGGCGAGCATCGCGACATCGAATCGCTGCTGTACGAAGCATTCGGAGAAGCCGACGGCATCAAATGGAATCGGACCAGACAGGGAATGCTCTTGACACTGAACATGCCCGAACGTCGTCAGCAACAGGTGATGATCGAAATCCAGCAAAATGCGCCGGGAGAGGATACCGTAAAAATCTATAGCATTTGCTGCGAGGCTCAGGCTTCGTTTTATGAACAAGCTCTCAAGCTCAATGCCGAAATTCTGCATGGAGGGCTTTCGATCCATCAAATCGAAGGCAAGGCGATGTTCGTGCTTTTGGACACCTATCCGCTCTCAACCATCGACGCCCTGGAGCTGCACCGCAGCGTGATGGAAGCGGGCCGACGCGCGGATGCGATCGAGAAACTCCTGACGGGGGGCGATCGGTACTGAGTTCGGCACGAGGATGATTCAACCGGTCTGATCCGATTAATCGTTAAATCGCGTTCGATGGCTGAGTCGAACGGCCACCATCTACTCACTCTTAAATTGCCGCTAATCGTTGCCGGATCGTCAAATTCTACGGACAAATTGAAGTCCGGAGGGTTTCCGCAATCGGCGCGAACGGGTGCCGGAAGGGGGGACTTATTTCTTTCACCGTTATTCTGAGGAATTCAGGTAGCATCTTGACCCTCAATTTTCGCCGATGATATAGTTAATGGTTACGGAACCGTAGCGTAGGTTCTCCGTCCGTTTGTTCAATCCTTACGCCGATTGCTTCGCTCGACCTGCAAATCGCTCACAGAGGATCGTCGCGTTATGACTCTCTCCGCACGAAACACGAAACGATGGATCCTGTTTACTCTGTGGGCAGCGCTGTTGGGATCGATCTCTCCCGTTCTGGCTCAATCGCAATTCGAACGGGGATTCGATTACCACATCCCCGCCGCTGCCACCGGCGACGAATTGTCCCGGCAACCCGGCTTATGGATGATGGCGGTCGATTTCAAGACGCTGCGGATGATCAAAGTCGACGTGACCGACCCGCTCACCGGCGAAAAAAAGCAAACGAGAATCACATACCTTGTCTATCGCGCATGGAATAAACAACTCGGTCAGGAGCCTGATGCCGACGACCCACAGAATGAATTCGATCCCCCCCGCGGTCCTGAAATGTTCATGCCCGAATTCACGCTCGTCACCAGCGACAACGATCGGCAAGAGATTTACGTCGACGAAATCATTCCTGAAGCACAACTCTTAATCTCTCAGCGCGAACGGCAAAAGCTCCTCAACAGCATCGAACTCATTCAACCCGTCCCCGAAGCCTTTGCCGGCAACGAACGACCGGCGAACATGATCTACGGCGTGGCGATGTGGAAGAACGTCGATCCGCAAGCCGACCGTTTCACGGTTTACATGACCGGCTTTACCAATAGTTATCTTGCCGTCGAAGGACCGGATGGCGACGAAATCCTGCTGAAACGAACGGTGCGTCAGAGCTACTGGCGTCCAGGAGACGAGCTCAACCTCTTCGAAAAGGAAATTCGGACCGAAGGCGAAGCCGAATGGATCTACCGCGCCATTGACGGGTCGATCGAACAGGCCGCGGTCGCTCCACTGACAGAAAAAGCAGCCGAAGCGGAAGGTGAAAACACCGACGACGCCAACCCTGCCGATGAGCCCGCAGAGGAAAAGACGGAAGAGGAACCGAAAGAGGAAACGGACTCGACCGACGATACGGAATCATCCGATACAAAACCCGAAGATGGCTCGTCCGAGGATACCGAAGAGAACAACGGCTGAGTTCAATTTATCACGACCGGAATTCGCGGCTGGCACGGTCGATGCCGGATTCTTCTTCGCCAACGAAGCCTCCTTATTCACTTGCGGAGTTCTCCGCTTCTTTCGCACGAATTGTTTCCAGGTGGCGCGAATACTCCATATATTGAGCACGTTCGATACTCTCCCCAGAGTCGATACGACCCGATTGCCTTCACTCCCTCATTTCAACCCCTATTTTTAGATTCGTATTTCCGGTCGACTTGAATACACGCGGGCTGTGATTAAGCTATGGTTGGATGACCAAAAATTGTTCGTTGTCAACGCGTCTCCGATCGTCTCGCTCGGGATACTCCTGCAAACAGCCTGCCCCCGTGGTCCCCCCTGACGGGGACCGTTCTGAACAGCCATCACGGCCGACCGAAATCGTTCTCAATATTTGAGAAAGATCAAGCAGCCAATGTCGTCATCCAGCATCCGCAATTCGATCGGTGCGCGATCCTTCCGGGCTATTGTTCCGGTGGCGCTGTTATTTTGTGCCTTCGCACCGGCGGTGATCGCACAACAAATCGTCGATTCACCCCGCCCCCTCAGGGTCACGCCCGATACGACCGTGAATCGGGTCATTCTCCCCGCACTGCTACCGGGAACAGGTTCTGAAGTTTCACAGTCGACGACATCCGATTCACCCTCCTTGTCGATCGCGCCTGAGCATGGTGCGTCGATCTCTCTCGGAGATCATTGCTCTCCGGACTATTGGATCGTCAGCAGCCGCACGTGCGAACAAAAACGGAAAAAGTGCGATTGGGGATGTTGCTTCGATTTTTTTCGTTACCGTGATTCCGAGAGCCAATTGCGTCCCGGTGACGCCGCAGAGTTCGAATCGTCGCTGAACCCCGCATACCCGGTCTGCGTGGTGATTCACGGCAGCTTTGTCGGCTGGGACGACGTCTGCAAGGATTCGTTTTACACGTATCGCTGGTTGAGGGCCGCCTGTCCCGATCAGCCGCTTCAAGTTGTGTTTTTCAGTTGGCCGAGCGACACATCGGTCTTCCCGATCCCTCACCTGACGATCGCCAAGTTGGGGCGCCAGGCGGAGTACAACGGCTTTCACCTCGCCACGCTGATCTCGCATTTTCCCGTATCGCAGCCGGTCACCATCCTTGGCCACAGCCACGGCTCGCGGACGGCGGTCTCTGCCATGCATCTACTCGGGGGAGGTGGAATCCAGAACCGTTTCGTGACCGACTGCGACCCCTCGCGACGATATCATGTCGTGTTCGCGGCGGCGGCCATGGACCATCATTGGCTGAACCCCGGGCAGCGCTATGATCGCGCGTTATGCCGCATCGAGTGCCTTGTGAATCTCATCAACAGGAGAGATATCGCGCTGGCGTTTTATCCACTCCGCGCTCCTTTCGCGCGCCGTGCCGTTGCGGTATCCGGATTTACTGACACCGACTGGGCCAAACTGGGTTATACGGGATCACAGGTCTCCGAAATCGATGTCACCTCGCTCGTCGGTCCGCATCACATGTGGCCGCACTATTACAATCACCCCGAAATCGCGACGGCGATCCATCCCGTGCTGCACTTCGACGACAGTTCGGCCGGTGGTTCGACCGACGATTCGCACCCGGATCCTGCGGGCCTGCAATTGCCGGTCCCCGAAGTGACCCCGACGACTGCAAAACCCCGATCCCAGCGATCTTATTCGGTGTTTCGCGCACCGCGTTAATCGGGTCGTGTGAGGATCTCTCACCTCGTTTCGATTCCAGCCGTGAATTTCTTGTGCATTGCCCTTCATTCTCATAAGATGCAGCTAAATACTTTGAATGCTGCGATTCTCCTGCGGCATGAGGAGAGGAATGATGTCCCCGAATGCAACCGAGATGCGGACGCTGCCGCGCTACGACCGCTTTCAGTCGTATGCGTGGAACTACGAGCACGCGCCGGATCCCGTTGATGTCGCCGTCCCTGATGTTCCTGGAATTTGGAAATTTCTCGGCTTGCGCGTCGCATCACCGCTGGGGATCGCCGCCGGTCCACTGTTGAACGGCCGCTGGGTGTTGTACTACGCCTCATTAGGGTTCGACGTGCTCACGTATAAGACCGTGCGCAGCGGCGAACGGGCCTGTTATCCCGAACCAAATCTCGTTCCCGTCGTCGCCAGCCAGCTTTCGGGCGCGGGTCTCGAACTCAACAGCTCACCCGACATGCAGGGTAGCTGGGCG
>JBJXGP010000245.1:0-2807 GCA_046160425.1 Planctomycetaceae bacterium | reverse complement strand
CGGCCTCGAAATAGTCTTCGCCGTCCGCCGGATGGATGGGCTGTCGATTTGAAACCGCCGTGCGGGCATAATAAATGCCGATAAGGTCGGCGGGGTGATTGTGAACAATCGTAAACTCTCCGCGGCCCATGCGGTTGCTGAAGAGCAAAAGATCGATCCCCTCCGGTCCCGCGATTCCCTCGGCCTCCAACCAGCGTTTCACCCCTGTGATGAACATGGACCGGAGCTGTTCGATCGCAGGCACGGTGTCCGCCAGACGCACCAAATTCAGTGCGTCGGGGTGCATGTTGAACCTGTCGTCGAGCTCCGGCCGGCTCTCAAGCAGATCGCAGAGCTCCGCATTCAGGGGGTCGGTGTCCGGGAATTGGATTGTCACCACCCGCGTCGGAAAGAAAGCATGGTCCGTCACTTCCATCAGCCGGCCCCTTCACACGTAAACCCACTGCACCCGCCGCAACACGAACCGCTCACAGCTTCAGAGGAGACTGAGAACGCTGTGTTCGTAGCCGAATTCGACAGAAGCTGTACGATGAGCGGCCTGTTAAGTCCCGTTTTCACTTTGACAGTCCCATGGGCGGAACGAAGAGAGCTTGTTGCCAAACGTGCTCTGGCTTGCTGCAGCACGACGTCCCGAGGATGCATACTTTTCCGCACTGACCTGCATCCTCATTATGATTCCGTACTCGACGATCGAAAAGGCCACCCTGGTTTTCTTCTGTGGCGCAGCCTGCCAGCCAACCCGTATCAACCTTATTGTTCGTTACCAACTACCAACAAAGAGTGGGATTTCAGCCCATGACGCTCGACGCTTCGGTTTCATCGCCCGAGGTGGGCGGAGACCGCAGGTCGATCGAACGTCGGGTGGTCGGACCGAAACCCCTTGGAGAATCTGAATTGCCCACTCGAATCACGCCCCTCCGAGTAAGCTATGGACTTGCATCGCGATTTGATATCGGACACAGGCAGCCACATGAATGAGCAAAAGAATTTAGCGAGTATCGAAATAATCCTCGCGCGAACCAATCTCGGTTCCATCCGCCGTTTTATGTAGCGCCCACAGGATAGCGTTCTCATCAGTTGATACAGCGAAGCCCAGGTACTCGAATGTTTTTTGCAGTTCGACGAAATGCGTCTCGATATGAGGCGAACCACGCACTTCCTGAAGTTCAAATCCTGGTTCTCTTGCAAAGGTTTCATCAGCGACGCACTCGAAATATCGCTCTGAAACCTGCCACTCGACGGTGCGAATGCGCAGATACAGCTTCACAGGATTTCGCTTCTTCTTCCAGTGCGGCTTGGAGAACGTCAAGTACAGTCCCGGATACGGAACGAACGGCAGAGTGAAGGCGCCTTCAACGGTCAGCAGTCGATATTCCTTATATTTTCGCCGAGGGTATAACGGTCCAGGGACTTGGAGGATGAGTTTGACTTTGTACTCACCGGGCGTGCTATATTCTGGCATTTGATGGTATTCTGCGTCAGTCATGTTCGTCACACCCCCGAAACCTATGCTTGATTGCACGAGAAACACGCCAGGCCTACGCAGACAAGCGTTAGTCGCATCTGCCGAACCGTCCCGCTTTATTAGATGTCAAGCTGCCTATCTGCATCGGTCACATCGATCGAACTTCTGTCGGCGTGTCGCGACCGACGCACGGCGTGCTTGCCGGTAATGGTCTGGGGCTATTTCACGGTCTGTCGTTGGGAACATCCCCACTGTAGTACTGTTCGTTTTCCAGTTTTTGGTCCAACATTTCCGTAGCCCAACAATAAACTCCCTCAAAGAACGTCGTCAATGCGCTCATGCCATCGGCGAACACGTCGACGTTGATGTGCGTGGTGTCTTCAAGGTGCCGCTTGCCGTCTCGGGATCTGGGATAGCGGAAGGTCTCGCCCGTGGCATCGATTTCAGCGAGCTCGCTGAGAATGAGTTCGACTTTTTCGAGTTCGTCCTTCTTCACATCGAGGTCGGTCAAGTGCTTGCGGACCGTCTGCCAGTTGTCGAGCAGCCGATGTGTGTACTGAAGCTTGTCGTTACTGTCCTGTAAACGGGTGAGGAGCAGGGACAGATACTTCAGCATGTTTTCTATGCCCTGCCGGTAGCATTGCACAAGCGGGTAAATGAGCAAGTCGAGACCGTGCCGGTCCTTCCGAAGGTGATCGACGAGAACCTCGCCAGCCTTGAAATACCCATGGGCGAGGCGGTCGAACCCGGCATATCCCCCGTTTTTGCCAACGCATGCATTCAGCCACCCGTTTGGCCCCGGACTGAAGAGGCTATTGTGTTCTCCACGGAAGCATTGGCTGATCTGCGAGTGTTCTTTACCCATACGAACTCCTCGAAAAAAAAAGACGTTCCTAACTCAGGACAGCCAGTGGCACGATAGGTTCTCCGTCCATTCTACCAAATTTGCAACGGTCAGGATTATGAGCTCCAGACATGAGCCTGTCGTTCACTTGGTCACGTCGGTCACATCGTCCTCCTTCCAATATATTGCAGGACCTCGGGGTGTCGGACCGAAGCGTGTTTCCATTAGTCCGTCAAAAGACCGCACGGAAATCCTAGTCGAAATGAATTCTTACGGTTTTCTGGTTCATCAAGTGAACCGGGTAAAGCATTCAATAATTGGCACAATCGTGCGGAATACCCTTGTCGGTTGACAGACGTTTCAGTACGGTCTACTCTGAATGAGTCATTTCCCACCCGCACGGGATCGCCTCGGCGCTCAAAAGTTGTTGTTCTTTCAGCGAAATGATCAGATTTGATCTGAATTTGATTCTTCCGCAATCGTGCGAGCAAGTCGAGC
>JBJXGP010000244.1:0-5794 GCA_046160425.1 Planctomycetaceae bacterium | reverse complement strand
GCCAACGATATCAGCAAAATGCGCTGAAAGAACATGTTGGATGGCACCTCCAACAGATCGCGGATCCTCAGCCGTGCTTCCCGAAAGAAAGTCCGCTTGCATATTGAGAAAATCCTTGACCTTGCTTTGAACGGTCAAGTAGAGGTCGCTATGGAACAATGTGCTCTTCATCACAATTCATCTCCGTCGAAGTGAGTGCGACTTTGATGAAGTGCAGAATCCTTGCGTACCGGGCGCTGTTCCGCCAAGCTATTTCGCTCCCAGAACACTCCGTCGTGATAACCCTGAATTGAACTATCGGTAGTTGCCGTCGCGAGACGTTTTTCAGCCAGACAGCAATAGTGTTCGTCAATCTCAACCCCGACGAACTTCCGGCCCAGCTTTTTTGCGACGACGGACGTGGTTCCTGAACCGAGGAAAGGATCGAATATGACCGCATCCGGTTGCGAACTGGCAAGCACCAACTTCGCGATAAGTTTTTCCGGCTTTTGGGTTGGGTGATCGGTATTCTCCGGCATGGACCAGAAAGGGACAGTTATGTCTGTCCAAAGATTAGACGGGTGGGTAAGGCGATAGTTGCCCTTCGCGGTTTCTTCCCAGTCTTTTGGCTTTCCGGAGGCGTCTTTGTAGGGCGCAATGACTCGCCGTTTGATTTTCACTGCTTCGACGTTGAAGGTGTACTGGCGGGAAACGGTCAAGAACCAAATATCCTCAGCGCAGTTTTTCCAGTTCGCCAAGGCTCCTCGGCCCTTCTCACGTTCCCACGTGATTCGATTTTGAAGGATGAAGTGACGTTCGGCAACCCTCTGGATGGCAGACGAAGATCGCCAATCGCCGCAAATGTAAAGCACAGCGGTGGGCTTCAGGATCCGACGCAGTGGGACAAGCCATGCTTCCAACCACGCTTCATAGGCTTCAGACGCACAAGATTTGAATGTGTTGCCATTGAATGATTTGTCGAGATTATACGGTGGATCAGCAATAAGCAGATCCACAAACGCATCAGGCAAGTGTGGTATGACCTCGAACAAATCCTGGCAAATCGTCTTGCCGACTACTGCGGCTACCGATTGTCGAGAATTGAGGCGCATGAGACGCGAGGAAAGTTCCGTCGACTCGTCGGCGGTCACATCAATGGTTCTGTTGCGAGGCGCACGATGTTTGGTGGTCATGAAGGTAATATCATGTTTCTGGAGCTTTCGGCAATTACCCCTGTGGATATGGGCGATTGCCAAGCCGCCGAACAGGTCTTCCACTCCCGAAGTATGGCAATACGTTTCCGCACATTTATTGTCGAGCATGGCTTTGCGAACAGGATTGTGGCATGAACACGATTGTCTTTCAATCTCCATCAAAAAGACCGCGTCATTGCGTTCCATACTCCCCGATTGTACTCAACCACACAGCATTTTCCTTTGCCACCAGCCGGTCGACGGAATCACCCCAACGGCAACAATTCCTGAATCCGCTGGAGGATCTCACTCGGTTCTGCCATGCGGCCGGTGCCGATTTGGCCGCAGCTTAGCCAGCCGGAACCGGGGTCGACGAACAGCATACCGTCTTCCCGGAGGCGGGTGACATTGCGCTGGACGGAAGGTTTGGCCCACATGTCGCAGTTCATGGCGGGGGCCAGCAGGATCGGGGTGGTGACGGTCAGCGCGAGCGTAGACAGCAAATCGTCGGCGAAGCCGTTGGCGACTTTGGCGAGGTAGTCGGCACTCGCCGGGGCGACGACCATCAGGTTCGCGCGGCGAGCGAGGCCGATGTGTTCTCCCTGAAAATGTTCCTGGGGATTGAACATCTCCTGATGCACGACGCGGCCGGTCAAGGCCTCAAACGTCGTCGCGCCGATGAACTGCCCGGCGGCGCGCGTCATGACGACCGAGACCTGATAGCCGTGCTGCATCAGTTTGCTGGCGAGGTCGGCGGATTTATACGCCGCGATCCCGCCAGTCACCCCCAGAAGAATTTCGTTGCCGGGCACCATGAGAATCGCGCTGCATGAACTCGCAATAAACGAAAGAACGTCCGCGATAAATCAGTAGAAATCGATAGCCTCAAAAAACACAAGAGACGCAAAAATAAAACCTGGAAAGAATTCCTTACTTTACTTTTATGTCCTTTTGCGTTTTTTGTGGCGATTGCCTTCTATTCTATAATTCACACTGGCGGACAAGCCGCCAGTGCCACCCGATTGCGGCAGGCTGAAGCCTGGACTCCAACAAATTACAGATCATCCAATGTCGGGCCGGCGTCGCTGGTGTCGTCTTTGACGGTGACCATTTCGCCCGATTGATCGAGGTAAATCTTGTCGGCCATGATTTCTTCGACGACGATTTCCATCGGCGTTTTGGTCTGGGCATCGATCAGCGGACGCGCTCCGCGATTGAGGGCGACCAGCCGCTTCTGGATCAGCGACGAGAGCTTGAAGCGGCCGCCGACCTTGTTCACGATCAATTCTTCTTTGAATTCGTCAAGCATGTTGATTCTGCTCCTGGTCCAATAAGATGGTCTGTATCTGCTGAACTGCCCGATCTAAATCGTCGTTGATGACCTGATAACGATATTGCGGGGCAAATTTCAATTCATTCCGCATCGTCTGCAATCGCCGCTGGATGACCTCTTCGGATTCCGTCCCGCGGGCGCGCAGCCTGAGTTCGTAGTCGGCATCGGAGCCGGTCCTTAAGAAGATCGTGACAGCTTGCGGGTATTGTTGCAAGACCTGGAAGGCCCCCTGAACGTCAATTTCCAGGAGTGCCCATCCCCGCGCCTGCTGTGCCCGGACGAGTTCCGATTTGAGTGTCCCATACCAAAAACCCGAACTGTGGACTTCTTCGCATTCGACGAATTCACCCCGTTTGCGCCGATTCTGGAACTCTTCGGCGGATAAAAAATAGTAATCTTCGCCGTCGATCTCTCCTTTTCGCATCGGCCGGGTCGTCGCGGAGACCGCCTTGATCACTTTGACCTGAGGTGCCGACGTCAGGCGATTGACGATCGTCGTCTTGCCGCTGCCGCTGGGGCCGGAGAGGATGACGATGGGGATGGGACCGATCTCGGAGGGGGGTGTCGATGACATGTTCGTCTTCCACGTCATTCCACGTTTTGTACGTTTTCACGGATGCGTTCGAGGGCCGCCTTCATCTCGACGACAAAGTACGAGATGCTGACGTCGTTCGCTTTCGAACCCAGGGTGTTGATTTCCCGAAAAATTTCCTGACTGAGAAAATCGAGCTTGCGCCCCTGCGAGGCGGGGTCATTGAGGAACGACTCAAATTTCTCCAGATGGCAGCGCAGCCGGCTCAGTTCTTCGTTGATGTCGCAGCGATCGGCGAACAGACTGACTTCGCGAATAATGTCGCTTTCTGAAATCGTGACCGGATAATCTTTCAGCAATTCCTGCATCCGTTCGAGCAGGCGATTGCGATAGTCGCCAACGATCGTCGGGGATTTTTCCACGACCTGATTGACATACGACGAGATCACGCGGCAGTTGCTGCGCAAATCCTCCGCCGTCGAGTTCCCTTCCCGCTGACGGTATTCCTGCAATTGCACGAGAGCGGTGCGAAGAGCCTTTTCGCAGACCGGCCAGATCTCTTCGGGAGTGATCGTATCCCCGGATTGTTCGGTGACGGCACCCGGCAGCATGGCCAATTGAGCCAGATCATGGCCGGACGTCAATTCGGTGATTCGCAAGGAGCGGGCGATCTCCTGGAGTTGCTGCCAGTATTGGCGGATCGTTTCCGGATGGAGCTGGTATGCGCCGGATCCCCCGATCCACTCGGTCCGGATCGTGATGTTGACCGTCCCGCGGGTGACATATTCACGCGCCACCTTTTCGATCTGATTCTCCAGCGACGCAAAGACGTCGGGATATCGCGTCGAAATTTTCAGATAGCGGTTGTTGACGGTCTTGACTTCGATGATGACGCACCGGTCAGCCATCTGTTCGCGACCGGTTCCAAATCCCGTCATACTCAGAAGCACAATAAATACTTTCGTCAAAGTCAGCGCGGAATCAATAAACGAGGCCATCGATCGAACCTCGCATGGGGCGAACGACTACTTGTTCTCGGTTTCGGCTTTTGTTTCAGGTGTTTCCGCCGGTGCGTCCGCGGGAGTTTTTGCGTCCGACGATTCAGGAACGTCGGCCTTCGTTTCGCTCTCGGTTTCTGCTTTCGAAGATTCCGACTTGGGAGGCGAGAGGTCGGGAAGATCGGGAATAATGGCCGAGCCATCCGTTGCATCGTCCTTGCCGACATTGTCTTTGCCAGTGCCTTCTTTGTCGTCGGTCGAGGAGGAGAGCGCAGGTTCGTCAGCGATAGCCTTTTGTCCTCCGCCGAAGTTACCGGCGGCGTTGTGGCGAAGAAGCAGGATATTGGCACAGGCGAGGGCCACCCAGATGACGGCGAAGATGACGGTAATTTTCGTGAACACGTCACCCGCCTTGGTGCCGAAGGCGCTTTGACCACCCGCTCCGCCGAAGGCACCGGCGAGTCCGCCGCCGCGCCCGCGTTGCAACAGGATGAGGATGATCATCAAGGCACCGACGATCCCCAGCAGTAACATGGTAATAATCTCTAACATTCCAGAATCCTTTTACTTGTATTGACCCTTGTACTTGTATTGACAAGGGCGAGTCTCAATCGTTATCGATCGCGTATCGATTATTTAGACTTCGCGACGTCGCGGGCGGCTTGAATGATCGGCAGGAACAAATCGCATTTCAAGCTCGCGCCGCCGACGAGTGCTCCGTCGACATTGGGTTGGCTCAACAATTCGCGGGCGTTGTCTCCCTTGACGCTCCCGCCGTACAAAATGCGCACGGACTGGGCGATTTGCGGATTGTACTGCATTGCGAGCCAATTGCGAAGATAAATATGAGCCGATTCTGCCTGCGCGGGGGATGCCGTCAATCCCGTCCCGATGGCCCAGACCGGTTCGTAGGCGATGACGAGGTGCTGCAACAGGAGATTTTCATCCTGTCCTTGCAGCGCCCGCGAGATCTGCTGTTCGAGCACGGCATCCGTCTGGTTTCCCTGACGTTCTTCAAGCCGTTCACCGACGCAGAGGATGACATCAAGCCCGGCGGCAAGGGCGGCTTTGGTCTTGCGTTGAATGACGTCATCGGTTTCGCCGAGTACGTGCCGGCGCTCGCTGTGACCGAGAATCACCGCCGTGCAACCGACGTCGGTGAGCATGGCGACGGCGATTTCGCCGGTGAATGCTCCCGGCGGTTCGAAGTAACAGTTTTGGGCACCGAGCAGGATCTTCTGGTCGCCAATGACTTGTCTCACTGCCGACAGATAGGGAAACGGCGGACAAACCATGACCTCGACCGCATCGTCTCCCACGGCGCCCTGCTTGAGCAAATCTCTCGATAATGCCTCTGCCGACGAAAGCGTCGAGTTCATCTTCCAGTTACCAGCGACCAGCATTCGCCGCATCAGAGTTTATCCTTATTCGATGAGCTTCGATGTCAGTGGAGAGTGATGATACCATTTCCGCGATGACGATACCGCAGCGGAATAAGTGGGGATAGTAGTCGAAAAAGCCTGCGGCGATCAATATTGGCCGTAGATCCCGAGATTTATGCTGAGAAACACCATTTCCACGAGTTGCGAAAGTGAAATCACCCCGCATCTTTGTGGTTCGAAGGCATATCCCGCATCGTCCACCGCGACCGAGGGTCAATTATTCAATCGGTTCGCTGCGGGGATAGGAGCCGAGCACTTCGAGTCGGACGGCGTATCGTTCGAGTTCCGCGACCGCCTTTTGGTTTTGGCGTCCTGGT
>JBJXGP010000243.1:0-29887 GCA_046160425.1 Planctomycetaceae bacterium | reverse complement strand
GAGCCGGGTGGCTTGACCACCCGGTGCTTTTTGTCGATCGACGCCTCGTCGCGATGACCCACCGCTCTGTTGTCAATAACGACTTCCTGCATTTCCTCGCCATAAATACAGGAATGGATTGCGACGGCGGATCGTTCGATAGACTCTCACGAAACGAGCAGGTTCTGAATCACCTCACTCGACATTCAGCATGTCGACCGCGTCAAATTTCCCGGTCTTCATGTTCGCCCCGCCGACCATGAGAAGGCGCTGATCGTCGACCGGCAACATGCGATGAAAGAATCGGGCGGTCGGAGTCTGCAAGATGATCTCCCAGGCCGAGCCATCTTCCGATAATCGTTGCAGATCACCTTTGATCGTCGAAACATACAGGCGACCGCCGGTTGCAAACGATGAGTTACCGAACCCGGTCATGCCATCTTCGCCGACGAGGCTCGGGCCTTGTGACCATTCGCCAGTTTGCGGATTGAAGACGTCGACGCGGGTCGTCGGACCCCCTTCATGCTGCATGCCGCCAATCGCATAAATCTTCCCATCATGAGCGGCGACGGAGAGCGCCCGTCGCGTGAACGGCGGTTGAGGGAGAGCTTTCCATTCGGGCTTTTCGGCGGTCACGTCCATCGACCATGCCGTCGTGTGCCAGTTGCTTTCTTTTTCACCCCCCATGCTCCATCCTCCGACGACATAAATCGTATCACCCAAGACGGCGGCGTCATGCGATGAACGGGATTCGGGAAGCGCGGGAAGATCGATCCATTTTCCTTCGACGGGATCGATGGCGGCGACACCGTCTTGCGACCAGAGGTCGTGCTTTTCGCCCGCGGCGTTTTTCGCGGTGAAGCCGCCGATGCGATAGAGCGTCTTGCCGTGAGCGACGAGCGCGAGACCTTGCAGATGCGGGCCTTCACAAACGGTTTCCCATTCGCCGCCGGAAAGCGAAACGCGACGCAGCAGATGCCCTTGTTCCTTGAGCGAATAGGAGTGTGCTCCCCCCGTATGTCCTCCGAAGACGTAGAGCTGTCCATCGAGAACGGCGCCGCCAAAACTGGTCACCATCTCAGGTAACGGGGCGATCGACGTCGATTTCGCCGCTGTGGTCTCTCCGGTCAAGTCCACCGCCACGGTCGAGTAATGTCGCACGGTCTCGTACTTCTTGCCGTCGAGTTCGCCCGGCGTCGCATCGATCTGCCGTGCGCGGATGGAATACAATCCCGGCATCGCCATCGTGAACGAAGCATGGCCTGTTTCATCGGTGGCCCCTTCAAAATCATCCATGCCGGGACCGCTGGCTTTGACTTCGGTTCCCTTGACCAATTCGCCGTTGAAGCGGACCTGCACATGCACGACGTTTCCTTCAATCGTCGGCACAACGTCGAGAGGAAGCAACCGAGCAGTATCCGAGTCGGTCCATGCGGAGTGGCCGATCGCGGGACCGGTCTTCGCGTAGTATTTGAGACGGAAGACGGCATCGCCGCGGTTGAGAACACCCAGATCGTGTTTCGCGATGAAGAGGCTGTCGGGAGCCGGCGCCGAGACGGTCCCCGTCAACGATTCTTTGGTGAGCGTTAACGGCAAGGAAGCGGGTTCCGTTCCCCCAGTCAGTTGTTCGAGCGTCATTCCGTCCAAGCGCTTCAGCAGTTCGGGATCATCGGACGAGGCTTCTTCAGCAAAATAGACGTTGACGATCGTCTTGTCGGAATCGTGCTGCGGAACCAGCCAGATGAAGTGTGCCATCGCCATTTGAGGCAATGCGATACCCCACAACATGAAAAACGAAAGCAAGGACTTGTGCCGTAACAAACTGCGAACGGTATTTGCGATAGTCATGGTTTATTGACTCCTGAAAGTTCTGTGTATGATTATAGAATGTCGCGATAGATTCTCGTAGTCTCATTGAATGCCATTCAACGGCAGCGGCCTCAGTGAGAGCTCAATGCGATCTTGATTTCATTCCGATTGTCATTGAAGAGTTCGACTTTAATAGGACCATGCCGCGACATGGCGGCCAGCAGAATATTCCGTTCGAGAAGCGGCTGTCCACGTCGTTCCCGCATTTGCTGAAATACTTCTTCAGAGTCCGGTTCAACCGGTTTCAGAATCACCTCATAAGGCCCGGGCCGAGGACCATTCTCCTGAGAGAAATTGAACTCGCCATTCTCAATCGTTCCCCAGACGGCACCATCCCGGGAGGAACTGGGTGAAAAAAAGACCTGAGCCTGGTCGATTGGCCGGCCATCCAGCGTAACCCGACCAGTCACTTCGACTCGTTCGACGTCTGCCCCTCCGCATCCACTGAGACAAGCAGCGAATATGAGAGCCAGATAAATATGGTTGAGAGGACTTCTCTGATTAGAATTCACCGAGCACCTCCCCGCCGGATCGAGTGGCCATGGCATCGTAAAGAACTTTGCTGATGTTCTCGCCCAGGAATCGTACCGACCCGTCGGCTAATAAAAACATCGCTCCACCTTCGTGTTGACTGGAATACCCGGTCGGCGACGCGGCGGTGATGTTATTCATCACGGAGGCTGTATTCCCCAGCCCCGAGTTCGGATACCCGACACCCCACCGCGCCGCTCCCCAGCGAGATGTTCCGTTCAGCGACGGATTGCCGGGGCAAGCGGTGGCCCCCCACTTGTAGTTCGCGAACTGCCAACTGGTTTCCCCTGCGGCGATCGTATTTGAAGTGCCATCGGTCACGTCGGAAATTCGCACGCAGCGATTCTGAAATCCGAACAGCATTGGCGAGACCAGCGGGAACATGCCGAGTGCAGGATTCTGGTACGAAGCGGTCCCTTCGCTGAGCAGGTAACTGCTCGGAGCACCGGTTTCCGGTCGGCCGGAAACATTGCAGTTCAACTCGGGGACGGTTCGAGGAATCACCATGCTCGGACAGAGATAGGGAACCACGCGCTGATTCAGCACTCCCTGATTGTAGGTCGACGAATAGTGTTCGCTGAAATTATAGAGGTTGTAACTGTTGCTCTGATCGATGTAGGGAAGAATCAGCGTGAACCCGCTGGCCCCCAATCCCGATGAACTCGCGTTGCTGTCTTCGATTCCACCGGCGGGAAAAACATTGAACGAACCCTCGTAGTTAAAGACTGCGAGGCCGATCTGCTTGAGGTTGTTCCGACACTGCGTGCGGCGAGCCGCTTCGCGTGCTTGCTGCACCGCCGGCAAAAGCAGCGCGATGAGGATCGCGATGATGGCGATCACAACAAGGAGTTCGATGAGCGTAAATCCGGGGCGACGAGCTTTGAGCGAGCGATGGTCCATGAGTAGCCTCCTGTAACGTAGGGATGCGAAAAAACCGGATCACACCATGTAATCAGGCAGGCATCCGAGCGTGGCTGGCGGCGGTCAAATGGAAAGCTGGCTGCGGCCTCGGATCAATCCGTGAGCGATGAAGGGAGATCGGTTAAATCTATTTTTTTCGAACAACCCCACCGACACACTTGATATTGAGATTCAATATCAATAATATAGCGATGCCGTATCTGAATGAAAAGCGTAATTTCAGCGATTTTCTGAAAAACATAAAAATATTGTGTCGCCCAGATGGAGGCATCGAGTTGAGAACTATTCTCATATCTCGTGCATTCCGCTCAATAAAAAAGGAGAT
The DNA here is from genome assembly GCA_046160425.1 of Planctomycetaceae bacterium. Taxonomy (GTDB): domain Bacteria; phylum Planctomycetota; class Planctomycetia; order Planctomycetales; family Planctomycetaceae; genus JAQCEJ01. Next base: position 26,262 of record JBJXGP010000243.1, on the reverse strand, counting down.
CGATATGTCGGCTTCCCATCCAGAAAATCGCCCTGAGCGGGAAGATCCACTCCGCTCCGCCGTCCCGCAGGCACCTCGCGTTATTCGGTTTGAGGAAGTCAGCGGGGGCTTGCCGGAAATCCAGCTCGAGTTCCGAGGCCAGATCTATCGACTCCGCGTCACAAAAAATGGAAAGTTGATTCTGAACAAGTAACCGTTGACGAATCGTTGCCCAAGACGTCCGCGAGCGGTGGGAGATACCCCATCAAGAGCCGTAATTGCCAATACCGCGGCGCGGAATTGCGCAATGCGGAATACGACTTTCAATCCTCATTGACACATGAAGAATCGCCGATATATGATGAGAGCTTCGACGAATCTCAATGTGCGATAAGGACTTCTCATGCTTTCTATCCTGGCCAAAAAACCGTCCACGTTTTGTGACGGACAATCTCGACGGCATTTTCTGAAGATTGGCGGTTTGGCACTCGGCGGACTTTCGTTGCCGCAAATTCTGCGGGCCGAGGAGTCAACGGTTGCCGCCGGCGGACAGAAGCTCTCGCACAAGGCGATCATCATGATCTTCCTGTCTGGGGGGCCGTCGCACCAGGATATGTACGATCTGAAGATGGATGCCCCGATTGAAATTCGAGGATCGTTTCGGCCCATCGAGACTAACATTCCGGGCATCGATATTTGCCAGCATATGCCCCGACTCGCGCAGATGATGGACAAGGTGGCGATCATTCGTTCGCTGTATGGTTCGCCCGATCAGCATGCCTCCGATATGTGCGTGAGCGGCTATCCCATCGGCCCGAATGGCCGGCAGGATGGCCATCCGTCGCTCGGGTCGGCGGTCTCGAAATTGCAAGGGGCGGTCGATCAGGCGGTTCCTCCGTTTGTCGGCTTGACGATCAAGACCCGGCATTCACCCTATTCGAATCCCGGCCGACCGGGTTTTTTGGGGCTTCCCTACGCGCCGTTTCAACCCGACAGCGAAGGGCTGGCCAATATGCGGCTGAACGGCATCACGCTCGATCAGCTCCGCAATCGCCGCGATCTACTTTCGGGCTTCGATGCGTTTCGCCGACAGGTCGATACTAATTCTGATCTGCGCGGCGTCGATGCCTTTACGCAGAAGGCCTTCGACGTGCTGACGTCGAGCCGATTGATCGAAGCGCTCGACCTCGAAAAAGAAGATCCGGTCCTGCGCGATCGTTACGGCCGAGGCAGTTCGGAACCGGCCTTCGGTGAAGATGCCGGACCGCACTGGATGGATCAGTTCCTGATGGCTCGCCGTTTGGTTGAGGCGGGAGTCCGCTGCGTCACGCTCTCGTTCGGCAGTTGGGATCGTCACGGCGGAAACTTCGAACGGCTCCCCTCACAACTCGCCATGTTCGATCAGGGAATCACGGCACTCGTACAGGATCTTCACAATCGCGGTCTCGACAAAGATGTGAGCGTGGTCGCATGGGGTGAATTCGGTCGCACGCCGCGGATCAATCCCGGCGGCGGCCGCGATCACTGGCCCCAGGCGTCGTGCGCGCTGCTCGCAGGTGGCAGCATGCGCATGGGTCAGGTGATCGGTTCGACCAATCGGCTGGGGGAAGTCCCGCAGGATCGCCCGATCCATTATCAGGAAGTCTTCGCGACGCTCTATCGCCAACTGGGGATCGACCCGAATACGGCCACCATTCTCGATCACAACGGACGACCGCAATATCTGCTCGATCATCGAGAACCGATTCGCGAACTGATTTGATGCGAATGAGTTCAGGCGGGCATCCGCCATTTCGGCAGACCCCGAAAGTGATATCATTCACAAACGGCACCGTTTCACGTGAAACGGTCATTCTCCACGCGGGAGCAGCACGCAGACGATCTCGGTATCGCCGCGGGCATAGACGCAGTTGCCGGCGTATGCGGGGTGAGCCCATGTCCCTTCGACGATCTTCGTGCGCGACTCTTCGACATATCCCTCTGAATTGAGCCGAATGAGAATCAACTCGCCATCCGAGTTCAACACAATCGCGCGGTCTTCATCTCCTAACCAGACGAGCGTCGCCTGCGGATTGCGTCCCTTGGGAGTCAACCGATTATCGTCGTCCCAGATTTTTTTCCCCGTCGCGAATTCGAAGCACGTCAAGCCGTGGCGCTTGTCGATCAGATACGCATGACCTTCGCGATACAAGGGCTGCGACATCAGGCCGCGCAGATTGAGATTGTCCTGCCAGACGACTTCGGGCTGCTCCGCTCCAGATGTCACTCGGATCGCCTTGCTCCCTTCGTAATAACTGCTGACGAGCACCAGACCCTCGTGAAAAACCGGATCGGAGATCGACGTTCCATAATTTACTTCGAAGGGGATCGTCCATAGCAGTCGCCCTGTTGACGGCTCCAAACCGCGAACGTTCGTCGGAGTCCAAGCCACCAACTGCCGCTGCGAATCGTGCTCGATCAGCATCGGCGTGGCATACCCGGCGGCATCGGGCAAACTGCGCCAGCGTTCCTCGCCGGTCTGCATGTCGAACGCGAGAAAACACCCGTCGGGCTGCGCGCCGGCATGTACGATCACCAGCGATTCATAGATGACAGGAGATGCACTCACCCCCCACAGCGGAATCTGTGCCTTGAATTCTTTAACCAGATCGCGCGACCAGAGAACCTTCCCGCTCGCTCCATCGAGACAGAACAAATGGCCGACCGCTCCCAGTGCGAAGACTCGTCCCTGAAACATCGTCGGCGTCGATCGCGGACCGTTGTCGTACGCGACGCCGCTGTAATCAACCGGCCACGAATGCGACCAGAGTTGCTCGCCCGTCACTGCGTCGAAGCAGAGGATGCGTTCGATATCCTGCGGCTGACGCTGCCGGTCCATCACGCAGACGCGCCCACCCGAAACGGAGATGCCCCCGTAACCGCCGCCGAGTTCATGACGCCAGACCTGTTGCAAACCTTCATCGGGCCACTTCGCGGGGAGTTTGGGAGCGTTCCACGTTCCGTCGCCGCGCACGCCGCGCCAACGGGGCCAGTCCTCTCCGTCCGCCGGTCGTGGTTCTTCGGAGAGTTTCGTCCCCGCTGTTGTGACGGCGATCGCACTCTCCGTTCTTCCTCCCGCCGCAATGATCGGATCGAGCGTCGCCCCCTCCGACGTCAACTCACAGACGACCCGCATCCCCAGCGCATAGAATCGACCATGCGGAATATCCGCATAACGAAATGCAGAGCGGCAATCGCGGCCGTCGCTGTACCAGTCGCCCCCGCGAATCACGCGCGAGGTTCCTTTCTCCGGCCCGCGCGGGTCATCGGTCGGCGAGTGGCGATAATATTCGCGATCAAACCGGTCGAGACACCACTCGTGCAAGTTGCCGTGCATATCATAGAGACCGAATGCATTCGGTTGATACGATCCAATGATCTCGGTTCGATTGAGGAACGGCCCGCGCGCGGCATCACCATACGGATGCGCCCCATTAAAGTTGGCCTCTGTCGATGAAAGCGAATCGCCGTAGTGAAACGTGCTGGTCGTCCCGGCGCGGCAGGCGTATTCCCATTCGGCTTCGGTCGGCAGCCGATACACGCGGCCGGCGGCTTTTTCTTCAGGCAAATCCGACAGACGGCGACAGAACTCAACCGCCGAATACCATGTGACGTTATCGACCGGCAGTCGCGAGCAATCGAGTTCGGGCGGCGCATCTTTCAATAAGCCGGCGCGTGTGAATGAACTCGGATTGGTCTGCATCATCCGTTCGAATTGAGCCTGCGTCACTTCGTGGATCCCCATATAGAATGGTTTCGTGATCTTCACGGAGTGCTGCGGCTTTTCATCTTCCCGTGCGCCGGGATCGTCATCGGCCGAGCCCATAAGAAATTCACCCGCCGGTATTCTCGCGAGCTTCATGCCGATTGAATTTGTCATTGCTTGAGCGGGAGATTCGTCCTTCAATGCTGAAGAGGGAGCATGTTCACCGGCCGGAATCGTCGGCGCTCGAAAGATCAGCGCAGCGACGCCCACGATACATATCCCCGCGAACATAACCGCCGCCAAACGGCTTAACTCGGAAGGTTGCACAGTGTTCGCCGCATCAATGACGTTGTTCGAAGACATGGGGATCCTGCTTGTGATCGGGTGCATCCGTTAAATGGTGGTACCCCCCGGTGATGTATTTGTAGCTGGCCTCTGTGAGGCCGGACCGAGGTCATAAACCTCGGCTATAAAAGAAAGACCTCTTGTCGCTGCGCGACCGGGACACAAAGCTGTCCCGGCTACCCGAATGAACACCACCAATTCGTGGATGCACCTGCTTGTGATCCTGTCAAAACCTGCTGCTTGCGAATAGATCTCACGACGGCCTATACTATCGCATCCAAGGATTCCAAAGCAACGACGGGAGTCCGCGCTTTCAACGCGGGTCATTCATCGCACATCACGAAGGGCATCGTCGCCGGGGAGAGAAACCATGTTGATTCACAGAGGCATTATCCATCGTTTCGGTCGAATCCTTTTCGCGATGTCGATACTCGCCGGAGTCGCGTATTCCAGCGTCGCCGCGGAAAAAATCAAAGTCGAACAGGCTGGCGACCGCTTTGTGAACTTTGTGCTCGATGAGATCGAAACCACGCGAAAAGCGATCCCGGCGATGACTCTCGCCGCCGACCTCGCTGCCGAGCGAATCGTCAAACGCAACGGAGAATTGCTCTCGGCAGGCGATCACAGCTTCTCGCTCGAACCGGTCTGGCGCGCGGGGGGGATTGCCTTCTCCCGACAGTATCTGCCGAATAAAGAATCGGCATCGGCAGCCGTCAAGTCGGCGAGTGAAGAGATCCCCTATTATCGGACGAAGGAATTCATCGATCACTTCACCGTGCAGCAGGCGGGCGAAAACGACGTCGTGCTGGTGGGCTTTGAGAATGAACAGGAAGAACAAGCTCATCTAATCCCGACCGTCAAGCAGTTACTGTCGGATAGAGCACTGGTCATTTTCTTCGGATCAGCGGCGAGTGCAAAAAAACTTTCAGCGGAATTCGGCGAGCATGAGAATCTCGTCTCGATCACTCACGACGTGCCCGACGGTGGCATCATTGAAGTCAAAGGCTGGCCCGAAAAAATCTGCTCCGGTCGAAGTCTCGTGAACCGCCTGTATCTGTGGACCTTTGAAGCCGAACTGATTGGCGCGTTCATGCGACACGGCAAGATTCCGGGAATCTTGCTTTCCGTCACGTATGAGAGTCCGCAGATCTGGAATATGCCGTTGCTGAACGACTACAAATTCATTCCCGCGTTCAACGTGACGCCGGTTGAAAAGGGCGAATTGGGAGATACCTACCTCAACCACATCAGCCGCATTGTCGCCAGTATTGTCCCCACGCAGCGCAAGCAATTTCGTAAAGCGGCTGAATGGCTCGCGGAAGCAGCGAGGACCAAGCACAAGTCATTCGCCCTGCTGATTCACGGTCTCGACCCCGATGGCCTGCCGGGCGATCCGGGTCTCTTCAAAGTGTACAGCGAAGGGAACGCCTATTATCCGCAGATGGATACCGAACTCGGGAAGGACGACGTCGCCCTCTTCGTCGGTTACAACTGGTACCCCGATGAACTCGCCGCGGCGGCCGATAAAGTCGGTGCGAAGCAGATCCTCTGTTTTACGCTAGTGCAGGAACAACCTCCCAAACCGGCGGTGTACGGTGAAGTCGGCGAACTCGAACACTTCACGTCGTTCGACGAACTTCCGCAGGCCGACAACCGCATCTACATCGATCTGAAGTTCGCGCAGTACAATGCCGTGCTGAAGATTCCCGACTACCCGATCCCCGCCCTCGAATCGTCGGCGTTCGCCGAAGACGTCGTCTACTGGCATCTGATCGCCGACACGGTGGAGTTGCTGGCGAAGAAGAAGTGAAATCGGGTAGCCCGGACAGCCTTGTGTCCGGGTCGCGCAGCGACAAGAGGTTTTTTGTAATGCGCACAGACAGGAATGGCTGTGCCACCAGATCGAAAAAGCACCGGGTGGATAAACCACCCGGCTCGTGAATCTGAGAAGTTGATTGTTTTTTCAATGGGTTAACGGGAAAACGTTTCGCCTCAGCGCGGGATAAACTCCGTCGTCATCTTGCGGTCGCGGTTGATGCTGCCGAGCATGGCTTTCATCTCGCGCACGAGTAACGCGGCATCCATGCCGATCGCCAGCATTCGAAAGCCTTGCTGCTGGCGCGAGTTGAGGTCGGCGGCTCCGGTCGTCAAGACTCCGCTGTGCTTCCCGCGCGAACGGATCAGTTTATTGGCGTTCTGAATCAGATTGGCGACGCCGGGGCCTTCCCACTCTCCCTTGTAGCCGGCCGAGGCCGAGTAATCCGCCGGGCCAAAGAAGAAGATCTCCGAACCGGGGACGCTGAGCATTTCCGAGAGATGCTGCCCGCCTCGAACCGTTTCGATGATCGGGATGACGAGCACGTTTTCATCAGCGGTCGCCGTATGCTCGGCGAGGCATTGTCCCCAAACGGTGGCCCGTTCGCCGCCGATGCCCCGGACGCCGCGCGGGGGATACTGGGCACAGGCGATCGCCTGCTTGAGTTGCCCTGCCGATTCCATCCAGGGGATGACGATGCCGTCGGCTCCGATGTCGAGCACCCGCTTGATCATGCCGGCGTTGAGTTCGGCGAGCCGGACGAGAACGACGGTCGAACTGCGGACTGCAGCACGAACATGTTCGAGGATTTCTTTCCAGTCGAGGTGCCCATGCTCGGCGTCGATGACTACCCAGTCGAGGCCGAGGCCGACTGCCATTTCGGTGATCGAGGGCGATTCTAGCGTCACCCACAGGCCGAGCACCGTCTGATCGGAGCGTATTTTTTGCCGGAACTGCTGCAACGCCTGAAGTTTCATAGTCGGAATTCTTCCCGTCGATCCATTCTGACCGAATGCGGAGGAGGTCACTTAAAATCGCGCATTCACCGTAACCATTATCGTCAAAGCTTGCCCATGCGCTGTGGTCGTATCCGGGTTTCGCCAATGGCATATGCGGCATTCATCGTCGAATGACGCCGGCAAGTGAATCTGATGGGCGAGATCACAATTCCAACGTTTAAGACGGGAAGGATAGAGAAACATTTCCCACGATCACTGAAATTCTGATGTGTCGGAATAAATCAATTTCAGAAACTTTCGCTATAGAAATCGATTACGCGGTTTCGACGATTGTGCGATGACCGCCCAATACTTTAACCGCGATCGCTTCACGACGCCGAACTCAACAGGGATGGCCGAAAGAATCTCGGTCGGCTTGGGTTTTGGGTATCTGCAAGTCTGAACGCGACATCCGGCGATTTTCGAATGAATCAAAATTCATTCTCTCTTCGCCGGTACGCGATTGGCTCTGCAATGCATTCACGGTGTCCGGGATCGACACAATCCCCCTGGCGAGTAGTTCCATATGTTGCAGCGGCTTCGACGAGTGACGGTATGGTTGATGTATGTCGCGATTATTCTCGTTCATTACTCGGTGATCCGCCCGATCATGTGGATCGCACGAGTGAAATGGCGCATCAGCCGCTGGTTCGCCGGACGTGCCTTTTATTGGGGACGGACCCCGAGTTTCGCGGTGCTGACGATCATTTTTGCTGCGTTCTTCACGCTGTACACGAATTTCGATTCTGCCCGCGCCGGTACGAGTAACCTCAATGGAGGTTTCGCCGGGGGATTCTCGAATCCCGGGCAGTCCGACTTCAGTTCATCGCCGACGAATACCGGCAACCGCACGGCACAGGGGGGGCAAGCCCACGCCGGCGGAGTTTCAGACGGCGAGACGGCCATCAATCAGAAGCAGGCGCTGCTGCTGAATAAACTCTTACTGGAAAAAGCGTGCGCGAATCTCATCCAGGTGGGCGATTATACCGCAACCTTCTCTAAGCATGAACGCGTGCAAGGTTCGCTTCTCCCCCCGGAAGTCATGGAAGTCAAGATCCGCGAAAAACCGTTCAGCGTTTACATGCGCTGGCACGTCGGCGACAAGGGGCGCGAACTCTTGTACGTCCACGGCGAAAACGACAACAACCTCCTCGTGCATCCCGGCGGATGGCAGGGGAACATGATTTCTGCCTTGAGCATTAGCCGCGACAGCAATCTGGCTATGAAGGAAAATCGCTATCCCATCGACAAAGTCGGCCTGATGGAGCTGTCGAAAATCCTGCTCAGTTACCGCGACAAAGACCTGGCCGGCGAAACCGGCGCCGTGGTCACGGTGATGGATGAACGCGAATTCGAAGGCCAGCCTTGCTACTGCTTCGTCATCGAATACCCCGAACGCGAACGTTCTCCCGAATATCGCAAGTCGATTCTGATGCTCGATAAAGTCAATTGCCTGCCCATCTTTTGCAAGAATTACACCTGGCCCGAAGAAGGTTCGACGGCGGTCGGCAACAAGCTCGACGAAGAGACGCTGCTGGAATTCTACACGTACACGAATCTGAAACTCGGTCCGCAACTCGCCGATAAAGATTTCGATCGCAACAACGTGGGATACGAATTCCAATAATCGCGGCGTTTGTGGCTGGCCTCTGTGAGGCCGGTCCGGTGACACAGACATTCCTGTCTGTGCGCATCACAAAAGACCTCTTGTCGCTGCGCGACCCGGACACAAAGCTGTCCGGGCTACCCGCTACCCGCTCGTTGAAAAAGTTTGCGCCTGCTGTTTGCCATCAATGAACTCCATCATCGTTGGAAAACCACCGGGTGGATAAACCACCTGGCTCAAGGATCTCAGACCTTGAGGTGCGCCAGCGCATCGGTCGCCGACATGATGTAGCTGATGTAGAACGGGCCGAATTCGGCGTATCTCGCCGACGCCCGGTCGAAGCGCATGGTGTAGACGATCTCCTTGATGAATTCGGGCGCACGCGCCCAGAGCGTCACGCCCCACTCCCAGTCGTCGAAGCCCGTCGAGGCCGTGATCAATTGACTGACCTTTCCCGCGAACTTGATGCCGCTGGTGGCATGTTCGGCCATCAGGTCAGAGCGGGAACTGAACGGTTCGGTGAACCAGTTCGCCAGCGGATGACGCATCTTGTTCATCGGGTAAAACGTGGTGACGGGATATGGCGGGAAATCGGGATACATCCGCTGCTTGTTCATCGCCGGCAATCGCTGTTCATACGCCTGAACCTTCGCCTTGTACGCGGGATCGTCGGGTGAACTCCCCGTCAATTTCAGCTTCTCGGCATATTGTTCAGCGGTGGGAACGTATTCGGAAATCTCGGTGATCGATACGAACGAGTACGTCGGCTGAAACGCGGCTCCTAGTTTGCTGCTGCGGATCCCCTGCGCGATCCCGTCGATCACCAATGGGTCGGCATCCAGAATCATCAAGCCGAGATCGGCTTTATGGCCAGACACGACCGAAGTCTGCATGCGGGCGGGAGCACCGGCTCGATCCGGGCGAAGCAATTCGATCAACTCTTCTTTGCCCTGCCCGCGATCGGAACCGCTCAACAGGCCCAGTGCCCCCTGATCGATGCGGTAATACAGATGCAGGCAATGCCACCCCTCGGTCATGCAGACCGTGGGGGGCGTGGCAGGAGCGGAATGTTCGGGTCGGCCGTGACTCATTTGAAATGTTTCCTTCTTGATTCGGTAAGGCAATTCATTGAAATGCAATGATCGGGAGATGGGGAGTCAGAAAAATGACCATTGGTTTTACACCCTATCTCCCCATCACCCTATCTCCCCATCGCTCAATGACTCGGTGATATTTCCAAAATAAGAATCTACTCCGTCGGCGCGATGCTGCGGATCTGGATCTGCTTCGCATCCCATCCCAGTTTTTTCGCGACGGTCATGGGGAATTCCCACTGACTTGCTTCCGAATTGTAGATGCGGATTTTCGCGTGCTCCCCGGCGAAGGCCACGGCCACGGGGAGATCGAGCACGCGCAGGACATTCAAAAAATCGGGGCCTTCGGCATGAGTCGCAGACAGATCCCACAAGTCGGCGCGGACGACGCTCGGCTCGAACAACGTCGCGTACAAGCCGACGGTCGCCTGTTCGCGTTCACCCTGCACCCAGTGCGGTACGCCTGACATCCCCGGCACATGGCGCACGGCCAATAGCGCACGACGGACGTCCCAGACCTGCATTCCCGCCAGCGTTTGTCCCAACAGCATGAACCGCCGACGATGTTGCGACTGCTTGAATGGTAGCTGATTCCATTTCGTCGGACCGATGCCGCGCGGAGCGACATACGCCATCCCCCATTTGAAGTTCGTGAACATCTTCTGCGATTCCGCGAAGTCGGCGTGATTCGGTTCCGCCGCTTGCTCGGCAGTGAACTGATCTGCGAAACCGGGCCTCATCGTCGAGAGGAATTTCTCCCAGCCTTGATCGTCAAGCACATTCAGCACGACCAGTTCGAGTTCTTCGCGGACCAGGCCGGCACGATGTGCCAGATACAATCGCAGCCGGATCGGTTCCTGCGGGGAAAAATCGTATGCGGTCAACGTCACGTCATTGGAAGTCGCGCTGAAGACTTGCGTGAGGTTCAGCGAGCTGACGTCCCCTTCCAGTTCCGTCGGCCATCCGCGAAAGACTTTGTCCTTGAGTAACTGCAATTTTTCGTTCTTCAATTCGGCATATGCACTTTGATTTTCGGGAATGGCCGGTATCTCGGCTTGTGGGACGAACGAGTCGTGAATTGTCGTCGTCCGCTGGTCGCTCGGCAGAACGGCGAAGACTTTCAACTGTTCGATTTCGAATAGCTTAGCGGCGGTTTTTTCGATTTGCGGGCGAGTTTCTCCATTTTTGTATGCGGGATCCTCTTTCAACAATCGATCGAACCAGTGAAACGCATGGACTTGCAACTCCTGCACGTCGTGATGCGGTCCTTCGGCGATCTGCAAGCCGACTTGCGGACCCGCGCCGAGCAACTCGTAAATTTTACGAGTCTTCTGATACACATCGACGACGCCATCGAGTGGAAAGATTCCGTCTTTATCGGTATTCGAGATCAACAACGCCCGCGGTGCCACCATCGCCGCGATCATCGGAAAATCCCAGCGATACGTATTCACATGATACATGCAGTCGCAATGCCCTTCGACGCATCCGCCGACAACGTGATTGTGCAGACTGGTAATGCCGGCGACCGGCACAGCAACTTTGATGCGGTCATCGAGCGCCGCGACCCACCAACTATACGCCCCGCCTCCGGAGCGGCCGGTGATCCCCAGGCGTTCGCCGTCAACTTCGGGACGCGACTGGAGCAGATCGAGTGCGCGAATGCCGTTCCACGCTTCGACCCCCGCCGGCGTGTAACCGCGGGAATTCCACCACCACATCCGTTCGTTGTAGGTGCCGTGATGCTCTCCCTCAAGTTCGCCGAGTTCGATCGTATCGATCACGAGGCAGACGTACCCGTTGCGGGCGAACCAGCTGGCGTGGTGCTGATAATGTGCTTTGCCGCCGTAACTCACGCCATCCTTGACGACCTTCGCATGGCCGCAGACGTAGAGGACTGCGGGAAGCGGGCCGGGGGCATCCTTCGGCAGATACAGATTCCCCGTCACGTACAAACCCGGCATCGCTTGATACGACAAATTCTCGACGGTGAATTCCGGATGATCGACCTTCCCCGTGATTTGCACGTCAAGCGGAGTTTTCTCGGGCAGCGGATCGAGTCCGAGCATCTCCCGCAGTTGGCGCAGATATTCCGGTCGCCGCGAGTTCCAGTCCTCCGCCGAGTGAATTTCGGCGAAGCAGTTCTCCGTCAATTGAGCGGTCTCGCGTTGAAAGTAATCGTCGATCATCCGATCGCCGCGCGAGGTGTCGATGACCGGTCCCTCGACCGGAGTATCGCGAGTTTGTGCGGGCAACTGCGAAGCCGTCGCCAACAGGAATGCCATCGCAAGCACTGATGTGACTCGATAATTCCACGGTTGGAGTGACATGACTGATCCTTAATCTGTCCGTCGAAAAAGGGTGCCACTGCTGGTTTGCCCAGCAGTGAAGTTAACAACTATCGGAAAACACCGGGTGGATAAACCACCCGGCTCATGGAGGGTGAAATAGGGAACCTAACAATCGAGAGCATATTGTTTCAGCATCACGGGGTCCACCGTGATGCCGAGGCCGGGTTTCTGAGGGACGGCGATTTTTCCTCGCACGATGGGAAGCGGTTCGGTGATGATGTCTTCTTTCAATCCGTAATATGTGCTGTCGTTGGCGAGCGTGTATGCGGGAGAACAGGCCGCGATGTGGACCATCGATGCGGTCTTCGGGCCTAGATCGTGTCCGCAATGCATGATCGCGGTCGCATTCGCCGCCGCGCAAATATGCCCGATCTGCAAACAGGGCCACAACCCGCCCGCGATGTGCGTGTCGGGGAGAATGAACTCCGCGGCCCCCGCGTGCAGAATCGTCCAGACGCTGGCGGGATCGGTAACGCTTTCATTGAGAGCCAGCGGCGTTCGCGATTGTCCCCGCAGCCAGACGGCTTCCGTCAGAGGCTCGGCCTTGATCGGTTGTTCGAGGTATTGCAGTTCGTACTCTTCGAGGGCTTTCGCGAGCGTGGCCCCCTGCTCCGGCGAGTAGGCACAATTCGGATCGATGCGCAATTTCAATTTATCGCCGACGGCATCGCGAATTCCGCGGACCATCTCCAGATCGCTCTCGATGCTCGCGCCGGCTTTCGTCTTGAGCGTGCTGTAACCCTGTTCGACGCACCACGCAGCTATCTCCCCGGCGCGGGCATACGGTTGAATGCCCATGCAGGCGGCGAGTTCGACTTCGGGGCGGATGACCCCTCCCCAAAGCACGGCGAGCGGCAGGCCCGCGACCTGGCCGGCGATGTCCCACAGGGCCATTTCGATTCCCGATTTGAGCCGGGTTTCGAGCGGACACGTCATATGAAATTGCACGATGTTCGACGGATCGCGGCCGATGAGCCAGTCGCGGGCTTGAGCCGTCTGCCGCCGGCCGCTCAAGTTCGCGAGGAAGTTGACGTTGTGCTCTCCCCAGCCGATTATGCCGGCATCGGTCTCGATTTTGACGATCCCGCTTTGCGTCGTAGAACTCGTGCGGATGTGCGAGCGATAAGGAGCGATCGGCGGGATTTGTGGAACTTCGACGATCGTAACTTCCACGCCTGTGATTTTCATGTCGATCAACTTTCAACGACGAACTATTCGCTGCTTTTGGGAGTTTCGCTCTTGGGATACCCGCTCCATTCGAGGGCGATCGAGAGCCGGTCGGTGGTCCCCTTTTCCAATTGATCGAGAACCTTAGTCACCGTGCGGTTGGTCGCCAGCGAGCGGGTGAGCTGTTGCAGCGTGACGGCGGGGATGAGATTCGTGGCGTGCCCTTCCGCCCCTTCGACGAACTTTCGTTTCTGATCGAAGACGGCCCAGTACAATGTCCGCTGATGGCTCTTGGCACCGTCGCGGGCTTTATCGGCGTTGCCTCCTTTGGCTCGGTTCCCATTCACGCGATAGAGGTCCTTCTTCTCGAAAATGACGGCGATCACGTTCCAGTCTTTTCCGCCGAATAACCAGCCCATATGCACACTCCATCAACTCGTGAATCGAAATATCAATTCGTGAAACGCAGGGACGTTTCATCATGTTGTACCACGGATGCCCGCGCAATTCACCCCTGCGGAGATGCGTAACGATTCACGGTCATGCATTCAACGATGTTCACGCTGCTCGATCAGCAAAAACCGCTGAATCGACGGATATTCGCTCTGGCAGGCCAAGCATCTCTGACATACAATTCCGAATCACACTCAGAGAAAGATTCAAACGCATGACCGCAGATCGACAACAGGATACCGACGACATTCCCGTGATTGTTCCCTCGCAGATCGAGGTGATCGATAATCGTGAAACCGGAGATGATCCCCAATTCTCGCCGCGCACTCGACAGCGAAGAGAAAAAAGCGGGAATCGCTGGCGCTGGCCGGTCGGGTTGTTCATCGCCACGTGCATTTCGACGTTCTTTGCCGGGATGGTTCCGGGAGCCGGTGCTCAGTCGTTTATTTTTCTGAGAGAGGTTCAGCCGGAATTGCTCGCTCAATTGATCGGTGACGGCGCTAAATTTTCCGGCGCCGTGATGCTGATTCTTCTCTTCCACGAGATGGGACATTACCTGCAAGCCCGGCGTCACGGCATATCGGCTACGTTTCCTTATTTCATCCCCATGCCCTTCACACCGTTCGGCACGATGGGGGCGGTGATTTTTCAAGAGCCGGGAGCCGCCGACCGACGCCAGATGTTCGACATCGCCGTCAGCGGACCTCTGGCGGGATTGATCATGGCATTACCGATCGCCTACATGGGAGTGCAACAATCGGTCATCGATGTCATTCCGGCCAACTCACCGTCAGTGCAATACGGGGATCCCCTGGTTTTGCGGTGGCTGATCGAACTCAAGCACGGTCCGCTCGCCGATAATCAAGATGTCATGCTCGACCACAACCCGTTACTCTTCGCCGGGTGGGTCGGCATTTTCATTACGGCGCTCAATCTGATACCGATTGGCCAGCTCGACGGCGGGCACATCCTCTACACGTTGATCGGAAAGCGCGCGCGGCGGGTCGCGATCCTGCTCGCCATCGGGTCGTTCTTCTACATGCTGATGACCGGGAACCACTCGTACATGTTCATGTGGTTTTTGATCGTCATCATGGGGACTTCTCATCCCCCCACCGCCGATGATACCGTCCCCCTGGGACCGCTGCGCACAGCGATCGGCTGGATCACGCTGGCATTCATCTGCATCGGCTTTACGCCGATGCCACTCACGATTCACTGAAGTAGTCGACTCGCTACAATATTCATGAGCCGGGTGGTTTATCCACCCGGTCTTTCCCGTAAAAATGAGCCGGCACCTACTTTTTCTTCTTCTCCCAACGCCCCTTCATGAACTTGAGTGCCCTGGTGACGAGATACTCTTCATTGGGGAACATGCGACGCCAGATCTTGGTCGCGGCGGCGAGATCGGGCAGTGCCAGGCCGAACGCTTCGACGACGAACCAGCCGTCGTAGTTGATTTCTTTCAAGCCGGCGAACGACGTATTCCAATCGACGCCCCCTTCACCGGGAGTCGAGCGGTCGTTCTCGGAAATGTGGACATGCACCATCTGATCGACACAGGCCTTGAGTGCCTTTTTGATGTCCTTTTCCTCGATGTTGGAGTGAAACGTGTCGTACATCATCTTCAAATGCTTGTGATTCACTTCGCGCGTGAAGCGCGAACAATCTTCGGCGGAGTTGAGAAAATAGCATTCGAAGCGGTTCAGGTATTCGAGGACCAACGTCACTCCCCGCTTGGCGGCGTGGTCGGCGAGTTTCGCGAGCACATCCTGGCCGCGCTTCCATTCCTCTTCGGTTCGCCCTTTGCCGGTGAATTCACCCAATGCCGAATGAAACGGGCCGCACAGTTTCGTGGCCCCCATTGCTCCACAGATATCGACGACTTTTTTGAGGCGACTCAGCGCAGCCTTGCGGACGGCGGCCTGCGGTGAAATCGGGTTCGCATCACCTGTGCTGATGGTGACGGCGGTCCGTTCGAGTCCCAGGGCATCGAGTTTCTTACCCAGACGTTTGTAGTTCTTCAGCGTCATCTCGAAGACGGGAATTTCGACGCCGTCGTATCCCCAGTTCTTGATGTTCGCGAGCAGCGGATCGTGGGCCTCGGTCACTTCCGTAGTCCACAGGAGCATGTTCATGCCGTACTTCATGGTGCAAATCCTTTGAGTGCGTTAAGAAATGTAATGGACGATTGAAAGGGTATCAAATACTCGAATCGCCTCATGCCGCAGAAAGGGATTCGGCGTGACTAACATTCAGAAAATGTTCGGGCGGCAATAACTCCTCGATGCGAGAGTCGACCAGATCCCGGCCGGCTCGAAGAACATCGATGACCGTTTCGGGAAGTGGAGCCAGTTTGATGCGTGTCATGACTTGATTCAAGCGCACGAGCAGACTTCTTGGATCGAGATAATCGCGCAGAAACTGTTCCCGCTGAAACAAGGGAATGAAGATCTGCAATCGTTCGGTCGGGAATTTCGCCATGCGGTTGACCACGTCCTGAATGATTCCCGCGTCGATGCCCGATAGAGTTTCGTAATATTCGTCGAGCAATCGCGGCGAATTTGCGATCAGACAGCCGTCGAGCAGCATTTCAGTGACGATATGCCCGAGGACTGACGAGCGGACGTTTTCGTCCGACGAGAGAACCTTTCGGAACATCAGCGTCAGCAACCCCGACGTCTCGATGAATGCCCGCGTCGTATGAAACCAGCCGTCATCGTGCAAATGCTGCCACACACCGGCGGCGATTTCCCGTTCGATTCCTTCCGCCCGACCGATGAACGGAAGCACCCTCTTGGAATGCATCCGCGTCGCGCGATCGGCGACCGACAGCCAGTCAGGAACGGCTGTCCCCGCGACAAAATAGGGGCGGTGCAGAAACCGCATTCCATGAGCGAAATAATTCATCAGAAATTGTCCGAAATAAAATCAATGAGCTTGGAATCAGCGAAGATTCTCAGTGTAGCGATCCGCTGATACCGTGGAAATAGCGGATGAGGTGAAATGACTCCGGTTGTCGCGAACGGTTCATGTCGGATAATATAGTATGTGGCATCATGAGGTCGCCACATGCAACCATACGCGACGCGGGAACCTGGAAACGAGTGCCATGAGTCCGCGATCAACCCATCCTTTTCTGTTCGAATGTCACATCCATGACCAGTTCTCCGTTGCGATTGGTGATTGTCTCGCGCGACCAAAACCCGCCGGTGCAGAAGGTCCGCGAGGAGATTCTACTCATTTGCGAGGGATCGCCCGACGTGACCGTCGTCGCCGACGTCTTGACCGACGATGCCGTATTGGAGAACCTCGCGGCAGACCTGGTACTGGTCCTGGGTGGGGACGGCGCGATCCTTCGGGCTTGTCGCCAGATGGGCGCGCGCCAGCAGCCGATTTTGGGAGTGAATCTCGGACGACTCGGTTTTCTGGCCGATCTGTCGCCGCAGGATTTCAAGACGCAATTCGAAAATATCCGTCAACGCAAATATGTCGTCGTGCATCATTTGATGTTCGAATGCGTTCATCGAACGGCAGACGGCAAATCGGAGACGTTTCTCGGATTGAACGAAGTCCTGATTCATACACCGGCGGCGCTGCAGATGATCGACATTCAATTTCGGGTCGATGACCGGCCGGTCACAACGTACCGTTGTGACGGACTCATCATCAGCACACCGGTCGGCTCGACAGCGCACAGCCTTTCCGCCGGAGGCCCGATCCTGCAGCAGAATCTTCCGGCGTTCGTCATCACGCCGATCTGCCCGCATACGTTATCGAATCGTCCGCTGGTCGACGACGCCAATTGCCAGTTTCAATTGAGTGTGCCACATGCCACCGGCGGCGCCCTGCTGGTGATCGACGGCCAGATTCAACGGCAGATCATGCCGACCGATGTGATTGAAGTCCATCGCGCGTCGGTCGAGTGTCTGCTCGCGCGGCTGCCGGGGTACAGTTACTACGCCACGCTCCATCGCAAACTCGGCTGGGGTGGACAAGTTCAGAACGACATACGTTGAAGTCTCGGCACCGCGCCGAGGAAAGCAACGACGAAGAATGGGTGGGCACAGCCCACTCTACAGGCTCGCTCATAAATGATCGAATGCTGAGATTCATGAGCCGGGTGGTTTATCCACCCGGTGTTTTCCCAGCGGCCTGCTACTCGCCGATTTTCGAGAACGCTTTATCCATTCGCATTGAAATGTCGGCGAGTTCTTCTTTTCCGCCGCCGGGGACTTCCGCCGTTCCCCAGCCGGCGAAGCCGATTTCAGCGAGGGCCTTCATGACGGCGGGCCAGTCGCAATCCCCGTCGCCGATCTTCGACCGAAAGCCGGCGTAAGGGCCTTCCTTGCTTTCGATTTCGCGGCTGTATTCCTTGATGTCGAGCTTTTTGATGCGCGGGCCGAGAATGCGGATCCACTGTTCGGGCCAGCCGTAGCGGACGACGTTGCCGACGTCGAAGTACGCTCCGACGTGCGGCGTTTCGAATTCATCGAGATAATTTGCCAGCTCGAGCGGACTGAGCAGAAAATTGTTCCAGACGTTTTCGATGAGAATGTCGATCCCCAGTTCCTCGGCGAGCGGCAAAGCCTTGCGGATCTCTTCCTGCGAATAATCGTATGCCTGATTGTATGAGATTTCTTTATTGACGACCGCCGGGACCAACAAGACGCTGCTGGCACCGTAGGCGTGGGCATCACGAATCGCCCCCATGAAACTTTCGAGACCGGTACTGCGAACTTCGGGATCGGGATGCGACAACGGCTTCTTCCAGTGATCGTAAGCAACCACGCCATGCACGATGATGCCCGATTCATCTTGTGCTTTCCGCACTTCGTCATGGTCGAGCGGTGCGGTCATGTCGACCCCTTCAAAGCCGATGGCTTTGAGCATCTTGAATTTCTCAAGGACCGGCGCATCGCCCCCCACCATGCTGTACTTGACCGCCTTGCGAATGCCGTTCGTCGCGGATTCACCGGCATTGGCAGAGGATGCGAATTGCGATCCCAGCCAGCCGGCCGCGGCGACTGCCGCCCCCGATTGGACCAGGAAATCGCGGCGATTGAGGCCGGAATTGTGAGAAGCCTGTGGAGACGCCATCTGACATCCTCTCGCGAATGAAGGGAATTCTTATTAGAGGGGAACCGATCCCGCGCACGACTCGATCAAAGCTACCGAAAACATCCGTCGGATGGAAGTCATCGCGAGCGTTCTCTCGGCGGAAATCAAGCGAGTTCGACGATTTTTCCGGTCCGGGACGATCGATCGAGCGCATCGCAGATCCGCTGCGTCTGGATGGAGATTCGGGGCCAATGTTCGTCCAGTTTTCCAGAATTTACAATCCGGCAGAAGTCTTCGATCATGCAGACTTCCTGCACGCGCGGTGCCGAGACCGTTTCTATGATATCCGTCTCCGACTTGTGGACCCAGAAGCGAATCTTCTCGAGCGTGCGCGGCTTCACAAAATCATCGCACACCAGCGAACCGGTCGTGCCGGCGACTTCAAACCATTTCCGAAGAACGGTATCGAATCCGCACTCGAACGAGGCCATGCAGTCGTCGGCATACCACAGCATGGCATTGAAATTCACATCGACGTTCTGCACGTATCGCCCCGTCGCGTAGACCCGCACCGGCAACTTTTCGAGCGCCCATTGAATGGCGCCGACGCAGTACCATCCCAGGTCTCCCAGCGAACCCCCTCCCAAGTCATGATGGAACCGGATGTTCTCCAGCGGAAAAGGATCCCAGCAGAACGAGAACGCCGAGGTCACTTTGCGGATCGTCCCCAGCGAACCGTTGCCGATGCTCTCTTTCATCGCAGCAGTGCGCGGATGATGCAGCCACATCACGCCATCCATGAGTTGCACGCCATGCTCGCGGCAGGCCGACCACATCTCTTCTCCGGATGCAGCCGAGAGCGACAACGGCTTTTCGCAGAGTACGTGCTTACCGCGTTGCGCGGCATTAATCGTCCATTCGGCATGCAGCGACGGCGGGAGCGGGATGTAAACGGCGTCGATGGCGGGATCGTCCAACAGCGCTTCATAGCTGCCGTAACTCGTCGGTACACGATGCTGTTTGGCCCAGTCCGCGGCGCGATTCGCATCGCGGCTGGCAACGGCGACGAGTTCAGCCCCTTGGGCCTGCTGAATCGCTTCCGCGACTTTTGTGGCGATCCGTGCCGTCCCCAGGATGCCCCATCTCACGCTGCGATCGGATACCGGAGAAACGGGTGCGCCTGTCATAGATTCAATCCGATAAAGGCAGGTTTTCGTCGGGTAATTCTGACGCGGACGGATCGTTGTGCGCAACTGTTTTGAGCGAACGAAAGACCAGCCGGCGGAGCGCACCAAGCGTCAGCGGTTCCGAAAGACAATGCAGATTCGGGATCGACTCGAATTTGGATTTGATGCGAGCGTGGCTCTGCGCGAAGATGATAATGGTCTTGAATGTCCCCTGCTTGCAAAGTTCGGACAGTTCGCTCGCGGCATAATCGGCCTCAGGAGCAATCGCTTCACTCGTGAAGATCACGCAATCCGGTGGATTATTCTTCAATCGCTCAATTCCCCGTCGCAGATCGCTGAGCACGAGAACCCGGCAGCCGTGACGGTTGAAATACGATCGCAACATTTCCTGCTGTTTCGGCCGGGATTCGATGCACATGATGGTGGCAGCCGTGGTTGGCAATTCCGGCGGGCGACGCTCTGATGAAATCGACTCCGGTTGCGAGAGCGACGTCGCGCTGAGCGAGGCGGGACGGTCGACAGCCGCTCCCAGATCTTTCAGGGCATATTTCAGCGCATGGATGGCGTCGGCTGCCGCTTGAAAACGCTGGTCGGGATCGAGCTTCAACAATCGCTCGACGACTTCTTCGACCGCGCGAGGAATGTTGGGATCGACCGAGCGAATCGGACGAATTTGCGAGTACCGCGAGAATTGTTTGCGGACGTCGCGATCTCGCGAGCGCGGGTACGGCGGGATCCCCGTCAGCAATTCATAAAAAATCGTCCCCGCGAAATACAGGTCGGTGCGCGGGTCATTGGTCGGCGCGTTCGTCCCTTTTTCGAGCGTCCCATATTCGAGCGCACGCTGGAAGCTGTCCGACCGGGCCAATTGCGTCCCCTCGATCGTGGCCAGTCCGAAGTCGACGAGTTTGGCAACGCCGTGACTGCTCATCAACACGTTGGTCATCTTGAGATCGCGATGCGTGATCCCCATGCCGATGGCGTAATTGAGCCCCTCGCAGATATCGAGAATGCAGCGCACCGCTTCGACCGGCGAAAGTCGCTGGCGAATGGCGATAAAATTCTGAAGATTCCCCCCTTCGATGAACTCCATCGTCAGAAAGTGATAATTACGATCGTTCTCGACCGTATAAATCGGCACGATGTTGGGGTGCTTGAGGCGCTTGCCGATTTCGGCTTCGTGGAAAAAAAGCGAGACGATCTGCGGATCATCGGCCCAGCGGCGGCGCAGCAATTTAAGCCCGACCATGCGTCCGTCTTTTAACGAACAGGCGCGAAAAACTCTCGCGAAACTGCCGGCAGCGTTGCGGTACTCGAGCTTGTAATCGCCCAGAACAAGGCCGTCGATCTCTCCCTTGTTGATCTGGCGTACCTGATACGACGTCAACACGGACCTTTTTTCGAGTTCATCGAGCAGCCGCGCGGGTTCGTCGGGATAAGGTCCGAGGTCATGCACGCACGCTTGCAGGTCGGATTGCTGAATCAGACGGTGGCGTACCAGTTGAGCTCCGAGATCGGACATGCCGAGAAATGACATTGACATTTCACTATGTTGCCCTGAAAGTCGGTTCGCATGGCCCAAAACCGACTCGGGATGGGTTAATTAGGAAGTTGATTGAATGACCGCGAAACAGAATGATAATTTCACGTGACCAGTCATCCACCTTTGTGGTGTCGGTTGATCGTAGCAAGAGCATTTTGGGAATGCCAAGTCCGAATGCGCTGAATCATCGCCAAATTTAGAAGATGCTTCGATACCGTTCATAAATCCTGCATAAATCAGACGCAGATTTCTCAAAAAGTTTTTGAAACAATTGACGCAACTTCGATCGGCTGAAAAAGTACGGATCTCGGCATTTGATCATTTTTCAACGGGCTGCTCGAGTTTTCCCCATTTCAATTCGCCGCTCGCGATCGTCGCCGCGATCTCGAGATGCTTTCCGCGACCGCGATCGTGAAACACGATCAGATCGGCAAGCTGACCCGGCTCCAGCGAGATTTCTTCGAAGCCCAGTGCCCGCGCCGAATTTCTTCCCGCCATGTCGATCGCTTCTTTCAAGCTGATTCCCGCCATATCGATCGCCGTTGAGACGCAGTGATCGGTCTCGAGGCTCGAACCGGCGAGCATCTGTTGTTGGCCTGCGACGACAATTCGCCCGTCGATCAGTACTTCCACTTCGATCCCCTCGATTTCGTAACGACCGGCCGGGCTGCCGGCCAATCCGGCCGCGTCACACGTGATAATGACGCGATCGACACCTTTCGTCTTGATGACCGTCCGAACGACGCTCGCCGGGAGATGATGCCCGTCGGTAATGATGCTGGGGGTCAACCGCGGCTCGGCGAGCTGTTCCCAGATGTAGTTGGGATGCCGACGAATCATGCCGTGCGCTCCGTTTCCCAAATGAGTGCTGAGCGTGGCCCCCGCATCGACGCCGGCCTGAATTTCGTCGGGGGTTGCTGCCGTATGTCCGATCGCGATCACGACGCCGCTGCGGACCGCATGACGAATGAAATCGAGGGCGCCGGAGACTTCGGGTGCGACCGTCACCAGTCGAATCCTGTCACCGGATGACTCCTGAAGTTTTGAAAACTCGTTCCAGTCCGCCGGACGGACATGTTTTTTGGCATGCGCTCCGCGCGGCCCATCTTCAGACGAGATATACGGACCTTCCAGATGACATCCGGGGACCATTCTTGCAATCGACGCATTTTGCTCACATGCCTCGCGGATCGCATTGAAGCCGTTCTTCAAGTTGTCGAACGAATTCGTAATCAGCGTAGGGCAGATGCGGGTGATGCCGTATCGATAATGAGGCAAAAGAGTATCGACGACCTGTTGGGCGGTGAGGCCGGGTTGACCGAACCAGACTCCCTGATACCCGTTGATCTGCAAATCGAACAACGCCGGGGCAATGAATGGAAGCGACTGCCAGTCCCGAGGAGGATTGATAATCTCGACGTGGCGTATGCGGTCGCCGTCGATCTGAATTCGAACGGATTCACCGGTATCGTATCGTCGTCCCGTCACGCTGAGCATCTGGGATACCTTCTTTGACGAAATGGAATTATTGGATGTTTACTGAAGCGAGTCTCGATATTTTGCCAGCAGCGGTTCGATGATCGCGAGGGGGACGAATTCTTTCAACTGAGCGGCCGCGGCATCTTTGCCGAGTTGTGCGATCTGCTTGATGAGCGTGCTGGAAATGTGAGTGTAGCGTTCGCCCGCCATCAGAAAGACCGTTTCGATTCCGGGGTCGAGAGCACGATTCGCCAACGTCATCGTGAATTCGGATTCGATGTCCGTTAACGTCCGAATTCCCCGGAGCATCACCCGCGCGCGGCATTCGCGGACAAAATTCACCGTCAACCCCTCGAAGCAGCGGACTTCCACGTTCGGCAGCGGTGAGAGCACGTCGCGAATCAAGGCGAGTCGTTCAGTGCCGTCAAATAAAGGGTGTTTATCGGGATTCGTGCCGATCCCCACCGTCAATCGTTCGAAAATTCCGGCGCCGCGGCGAACGATATCTTCGTGTCCCAGCGTGAGGGGGTCAAAGCTTCCGACATAAACCGCATGATGAGGATCGAGCAATCCGCTCATCACCGACTCCTTTTCATCAGGATGTGATCGACCTGTGACAAAAGCATCTGCCTATGAGACTCATTATAATTGAATTGCCCGTCACCGTGCGAAACGCGGAAACAGGTAGACTGCCAAATTGACAATTCGTGAGGAATGTCGAATTGGCGGATTCAAACTCCTGTCACTCTGGCATGTGGAAATTCGGAATGGTATCCGTTCCCGGAAACGAAAGACTTTCGTATATCATTATCAGGTTTGCAGTTATATCATGTGAATCGCCCGCCGATCATCGCTCGTCATAAATCCGGACTTCGGAATGGTCTTTGCATCATTACGAACTTTGCAACCCATGGCATGGCAATATTGTAGTGAAGAAAATTGCATTTTCCGAGTGTCGAACGAGCGATAACTCAGGCTTCGAAGGAGAATGATTGTGCCGGTATTTCGCTGGGGGCAAAGCTGGGACGCCTTTCACGATCTGGAACGCGAAGTCGATCGATTGCTGCAAAGCGTCAATCTGACGTTTCAAGGGCTTCGGTTCGGCCGCAATTATCCTGCCCTCAACGTGTACGAACTCGATGACGAATTTCTGCTCACCGCGGAACTTCCCGGGATGCGCGTGGAAGATCTCGAACTGACGATCTCCGGCGGAGTTCTGACGCTCAAAGGCAAACCGCGCGACACGGGGGGAATTCCCGAAGAGCGATTTCGACGCCAGGAACGGATGCGCGGCAGCTGGCAGCGTTCGATCGCGCTTCCCGAACGGATCCATGAAGAAAAATTGGCCGCAGAACTGAACCTGGGGATTCTCAAAATTCATTTCCCCAAAGCCGAAGCGTTGATCCCCCGCCAAATCAGCGTCGTCGACGGCGACCAGGGGACCGCGCCCGGCGAACAGACGCCGATACCCATCGGCTAACGGAGCGAAGTCATGTCGCAGGATATCATCGAACAACGTCCCGACGGCGAGGCTGATCCGTCATCTCGTGAGGGTCACGCGCGGTACGTCTTCACGCCGCCGATCGACATCTACGAGACCGAGACCGGACTCGTGCTGCGTGCCGATCTCCCCGGGGTGACCGTCGAGACTTTGGAACTTCAGGTACAGGACAACAAGCTGACGCTGTTTGGCCGGGTCGAACCGTATGTCCCCTTCGACGTGAAGGTGCTCCATCAGGAATACGCCGTCGGAGATTTTCTGCGATCGTTCATTCTCAGCGACGAAGTCGACCACGAACGGATCTCGGCGAAGTTCAATCAGGGAATCCTCGAAGTCGTGCTACCCCGCGCGCCCAAACCCGAACCGCGCCGGATTCAAATCAGTTCGCAATAAGCGCTCGAACGACTTCATCCTCAATGAGCCGGGTGGTTTATCCACCCGGTCTTTTTCCACCGGTTATGAACCTCACTGCTGGGCAAGCCAGCAGTGGCACACTTTTTCAACGGGCTGTTATGGTGGGGGCGTGGCCCCGGCGGGAGGCTTGCCTTTCCCTTCCTTGATGTATTTTCCGCGATCCTGGGCGTATTGAGTCGGCGAGACGGCATCGTCCCCATCGAGTTCGCCGCGCTGCGATTGTTCGAAGTAGCGTTTCAGGAATGGAATGCACCAGCCGCAACCGGTCCCGGCTCCGCCGCACTCGCTCAACTGACTCGCTCGCCGCGGCTGATAGATACGCAAATGATTGACGATCTTCCGCTTGGATATGTGAAAGCAATAACAGACTTTGTCGTCAAGTTGCACGTGGCGTACTCGTATCTCGTTTTTTTGATCTCACACAAACTTGGGAGGGCCGTTCGTTTCAATCCACAGCAATCGCCGGAAAAACGTGAATCGTATTATCGCGAATTTCGTAACGCAGATCGACTTTGTGAAGGACGTCTTCCAGAATGGCCGCAAGCGTTTTTTGCTTGTAATGGAATGAAACGGTTAGTTTCAAGCGGTTCTGCATGGCGGGCGAATCGGGATCCGCCAGTTGAATGCTCCCCCCTGCCAACTCCTCGAGTTGACCCAATAAATCACCGAAGGGGACGGGGTTGGATTGTTCCCAACGGGCGATGCGAAACTCCAGCGATTTGTTTACATCGACATTCGAAGGAGGTTCCACGAGAACCGGTGAGGCGGTCTTTGGCGGCTCGGCCGATGAGACAGTGCTCACATTCGCTGAGGATGACGTCGAAAACTCAACATCCGGTTGTGGCCCCTGCGTTTTGAACTCGTCGCCGTGCTGCCGATTGAACTCCGTCAGCAACTGACCGATCGCTTCCAATTTTGCGACTGCATTTTCGGCGATATCGGGCTGCGGATCGGCATCGACAAGGGGAGCAGGATCGTCGGCAACATCGACGGGCTGACTCTCTTCCAGATTCGTTGTCGCATTCGTCAATGACGGCACCGGCTCGGCGATCGCAATTTTCACATCGCCCTTCGGCTCAATAATCTCCGTTGCGGGAACTGGAGAATCGCTAGTCGATCGATTCGCTGCCCACAATGCGATCAGCGATACTCCCAGCACTGTGGTGGCAGTGAGACTGACCGCGCGTGGATGGCTCAGGAACTGCTGAATGCGTTTCGTGACCAACGGCAGAACGCTTGCGGAAGATACAATCGCGCGCGGGTCGGCGGTTCCCTGGTTTACGACGGGGCGAATTTCGCGAATTTGTCGGCCGGCGGAAACGATCTGAATCGGCTCATGGCATTCAGGGCACGGAACGATCTGCTCCCCGGGTTGAATTTCAAGAATTCGCAGCGGGATATCGCAATGCGGACAGAGCCAGGGTGTTTTTTCCGTCACCACTGAGCCTTCGGTTAAGAGATCGTCAACAATGACAAATCGTTACTTGAGCGGAAAAGGTTTCAGCCCGCGTTCTTCGGCGACC
>JBJXGP010000242.1:0-4718 GCA_046160425.1 Planctomycetaceae bacterium | reverse complement strand
GCAGATTGAGCAGTACGCTGGCCAGTCCGGTCCACGCGGCACCTTCAACGGGGTCGACCCCCTCCAGCCTGGCGGGAAACAACGTTTCAGCGGATGCCGAATCCTGCCGAAGCAATGTTACCTGTTCCAGAAAATAGGCTTGCAGACGGGCGATTTCTTCGGGACGCGGATTTCTCGCATATGCCAGTTGAAACGCATGCGTCACGCGCTGATTGAAGTCGCTGGAACTCTCTTTGAGCAACCGCACGGCGAAGTTTTGTGCCGCCTCCATAAAGACCGGGTCGTTAAGCAGCGTCAGCGATTGCAGCGGTGAGTTCGAGCGTTCGCGGCGGGTACACGAGCGGCTGAGAGCCGGAGCGTCGAACGTCACGTTCTGCGCGAAGGGAGAGAGCCGTTGAATCCACGTATAAATTCCGCGTCGATACTGTTCGAGTCCGGGACTCGGTTCCCACGTGTTGTCGAACCCTTCCATCGCGACGGAACTCGGTTGCGGCGGGAAAACGCATGGGCCGCCCATCTTGGGAAACAGCAAACCACTGACCGAGAGCGTCACGTCGCGAACCTGTTCCGAATTCAATCGCAGGCTCGACTGACGCGAGACCCAGACGTTGTTCGGATCGTGGGCCAGAATGTCGGGGCGAACGGCCGACGACTGCCGATACGTCGCCGAGGTGACGATCAGCCGATGAAAGGCTTTCATGCTCCAGTCGAGACGTTGCAGTTCGAGCGCCAGCCAGTCGAGCAGTTCGGGATGGCTGGGGAGTTCCCCCTGCATGCCGAAATCTCCCGATGAGGTGACGATACCGCGGCCGAAAAATTCCTGCCACACGCGATTCGCGGTCACGCGAGAGGTCAAGGGATGTTCGGGCGAGACGAGCCATTGCGCGAGCGCGAGTCGATCGGGGCGGGCATCTTCCGGAAGCGGAGGAAGTGCCGCCAGGACACCCACGCCGACGTCGATCCCTTTCACACGAAAATCTCCACGCACATGAATGTACGTCTGCCGTGGCACCTCAGCTTCCCGCATTGTGGGTGCGCGCGTCGCTTGCGGATACTCCTTATCGAGCGCGGCGAGTTTGCCCTTAATTTCGTCGAGTTTGTATTCCTTGAATTTCTCCGGATTGATGATCGAACCTTGTCCGAGGAAATAATCCATCAAGCGAAATTTTTGATATTGGGTTCGTTTTTCGGCTCCCAGACGGACGATCTGGCAGCCTTCCAGTTGACCTTCTCCGTAATGTCCGCCCCAGATCAACCCCAGGACTTCCCACTGCCGATCCCAAATGTGATCCACACCGGGGTTCGCCTCGGCTTCGAGCAGTCGCTTTTCCCACGCCGCGAGCAATTCATCCAACCCCGGCTGGTAGGCGGCAACAATCTCGTCGCGTCGGCGATTGTATTCGTCGCGCGTCGCCATCCACTTCGCTTTTTCATGGGGCAGAGGGGCGTCGATGTTGAGTTCATCTGCGTGGTCAAAATACGCGTAGAGTTGATAAAACTCTTTCTGCGAGATGGCATCGAACTTGTGATCGTGACAACGGGCACAACCGACCGTCAGGCCGAGCCACGTCGCGCCGACGGTCATCGTGCGGTCGATGATCTGTTCGACGCGGTACTCTTCGAGATCGGCTCCCCCTTCGCGATTGCTGAGGGTGTTGCGGAGAAATCCGGTGGCGAGCAATTGATCTTCGGTCGGGTTATCGAGCAAATCGCCGGCGAGCTGCTCGATCGTGAATTGATCGAACGGTAGATCGGTATTGAGCGCATCGATCAGCCATTGACGGTATCGCCAGGCATAGGGACGTTTCTGATCGGTCAGAAAACCATCGGTATCGGCATAATGACACAGATCGAGCCACGGCCGCGCCCAGCGGACGCCGTATTCGGTCGAAGCCAATAGCCGATCGACGACTTTCTCGTACGCATCGGGATCGGAGTCGTTGACAAATTCTTCGATTTCTTGTGGAGTCGGCGGCAAGCCGGTCAAATCGAGCGTCACACGGCGGATCAAGGTCTCGCGATTCGCTTCGGGCGACGGTGTGACCCCTTCCTTTTCCAATCGCTCGAGAATAAACGCATCGATGCCGTTGCGGATCCATTCCTGCTGCTCGATCGCCGGAAAGGCCGGCGCTTTGATCGGCTGCAACGACCAGATGTTACGGGCCTTCGCCTTGGATGATTCTGCTTCGTGGGCGATGAGAATCTGATCTTCGGGCCATGCGGCCCCTTGATCGATCCAGGCTTTGATCAGGGCGACATCGTCTTTGCCGAGCGGATCTTTTTCGAATGGCATCACGATGCCGTCTTTGTGAGTCCCCGCGACCATTTCATAAAGCACACTTTTTTCGGCCTTCCCGGGTTCGAGCACGATTCCCGTATATCCCCCTTTGAGGGCATGGTCGCGCGTATCGAGCTGGAAGCCGCTTTCGGGATCTTCTTTTCCATGACAGCTCAGACAGTGTGCTTCGAAAATCGGTTTGATGGACTTCGCAAAATCGACCTTATCGGTCGCTTGAGTCGTCTCGCCGGCTTTGTCATTTTCGTTGGCGGCAGTTTTTTCATCGGCGAGAGTTCCCGACTGAAATCTTGCCGCTACGAACGCGAGCACCGCCGCCACGCCACAACACAGTGAAAAGGTCAAGATACTGTGGTGAATATATTTCATCTGACGATCCTCATCTGATTCACGAACTTTGATAGCCGTATTCCCAGTCACCGACAGCAAACTTCGACAGGTATTATGACAGTTTGTTCGGCGACTCGAAATGCTCACTGTGGGGATTTATCTCTCAGCGTGCTTTGAGCGAATGCCACGCAGTCTCTGCCAGCGTTTCCACGACAGATAACAAATCGCCGGTGTACGTCTTTCTTAACCAAGCACGCGCCATATGTGTACTGGGGCCAATAATCAACGAAAAATACAAATCGCGATCGAGACGAACCAATTCGCCTCGATCGACAAACGGTTGCAAATGTTGCCACACATCGCGTGCGAAGGCTTCGGTCTGGTGGCGATATTCTTCCCGAATGCTGCCGATGGCATCGACAAGCCCCATGCGAGTGAGATACAGCCCCAATGCAGGACGCTCGACCGTTGTCAACATATGCGTTTCGATCATCGCGCGAATCAGACCTTGTGCCGTCGATTCACGGCTCATCGCCGCCACCACGCGGTCGTGATAATCCTTCATCCCTTCAATGAACAGGGTGAGCGCGATTTCATCTTTGCCGCGGAACAGATGATAAATGCTGCCATGACTTGCCCCCGATTTCAGACGAATCTGGTCGATGGTGGTTCCTTCGACACCAAATTCGAGAAAGCAATCGAGCGCGGCATCGAGAATCGACCGCCGACGGGCTTCGGTCGCTTCCCGACGTCGAACGCCGTTTTCAGAACGTTCCGGATATTTAGTTGATATGAGAGCTTTCATGAATTAGAATCATATTCTAGATTGACAATCTAGTCAACGATTGCCATGATATTTCAGATCGAAAGAATCGAAAAAACTGACTTGCGGAAAAACGCACGGGGGAAATCCCTTCCGGAGTCGGATTTAGTTTTCGGTGACAACCAAAAGCTCACAATTGACGCAACATTACTACCGTAGGCGGTCTTCCGGTTTTCCCTCGCGAATATGAGTAGTCGTTGAGTCGTTTACCCGATACGATATCATTGCCGGACATGAATTGATTCTTCTTCTCGATAACCGCCGTGAATTGGTTTCTTGACCCCGGAGCCTTGAACATGTTGAATCTGGGATATCGCCCTACAAAAACCTGCGCCGGTTTTTCTCGTCGCGAGTTGTTACAAGTCGGCGGATGTTCGGCCCTGGGGCTGTCGCTACCACAATTACTCAGCGGCACCGCTCTCGCCGCATCGCATGGCCGGGTCAAATCGGTGCTCCTCCTCTGGCTATGGGGTGGCCCCAGCCATCACGAAACGTGGGATCCCAAACCCGAAGCCCCCTCAAAAATCCGCGGGTGTTACAGCCCTATCGCCACCGCCAGCCCCGGCATGCAGATCTCCGAACTGTTGCCGATGTGCGCCGAGCATGCCCGGCAATTCACGATCATCCGCAGCATGGCCCACGACATGAAGGACCACAACCAGGGGGGAACGGTCGCACTGACTGGAAGCACCAACGGTTCACAAGCTTCGGGGGGCATCCCGTTCGCTGGTGCCGTTCGTCCCAGCATGGGTTCGCTGGTTTCGTACCTGACAAGAGAACGGGCTTCCGAATGGCCGTCGTTCACCTGCATCGGTCCTAACTGCAAAGTCAGCGGAGCCGATCTGCGCGGCCAGTTGGCCGGTGGGCTGGGTGCGGCTCACGATCCGTTCCGTCTCGACAGTTTTTCTTTCGAAGAGGGTTTCAAAATTCCGCCGTCGATCGAACCGCTCGCCGACGTGCAAGATCAACGATTGAACTTCCGCCGTTCGCTGTTGACCGAACTCGACGATTGGCAGAAGGGGATCGAAACTCGCGGTGAAGTGGCGCGTTATACCGACGTACGGCAAAAGGCATTCGGATTATTGACCTCTTCCGCAACCAAAGCGGCTCTCGATCTCGATTCGGAATCCGAAGCGATGCGCGATCGCTACGGGCGAACGGTCTTCGGCCAGAACTGCATTCTCGGACGACGATTGATCGAATCCGGCGTCCCCTTCGTGCAGATCAACTGGAGCGGCGATGCCGAGGATGAACAGCAGGGGGGTGATG
>JBJXGP010000241.1:0-9140 GCA_046160425.1 Planctomycetaceae bacterium | reverse complement strand
CTGTTGGATGCATAGCTTCGCCTCAGTTTCAAGTCGCACTCTGATCTGCCGCTGGTCATCAAATGGTCGATTGAAGCAGCAATTGTCGAGGTAAATTCTCACAACAATATCCGATTCAACTGTATCTGTCACAAATCCGACTTTCGTATTGGGTTCCTAATTTCAGAGAAAACGCGACAGCGGCACTCACCTCATTATTATCGTCAGGCCATTTCAAGCAGTGTGCGGGGATTTTTATCGGTGATCATGAGCAGCGTTCGGGCGGCGCCGGATGGTGCGCGTCGTCCCTGTTCCCAGTCCTGAAGCGTACGGACCGACACACCGAGCAACTGCGCGAATCGAATTTGCGAAAGCCCGGTCTTCGCACGAATTCCTGCTACATCAGGGACATTGATGATGCGCCCAGGTTCGCCTCGTTTTAGCTCCCGCAGACCTTCGAGGATTTCCTGACCGATATTGCGATGGGATTTTGCCATTTTCGATTGATTTTCCGGCAATTGGTAGGTCAGACAATGTTCCTGTACAAAATATTGTACGGCATTGCCGTATTAATTCAAGAATAGTCTTCAGCGATCCAGTTTCCCCCCTTCCGACTCGATCTTGGCGGAAAAACGGCTCCGGATTACAATCCCCCCCCCGTCTTGACGGGGAAGTTCCGCATATACGATTTTTCGATTCGAGTCTTGAAGCACAACGAATATCCATGTACGGTCCGCCACAACATCCGCATGCCGATCTTCGCCGTCATTTTTTGGCGGTGTGCGTAGCCGTTTGGCTGTGCGGGCTGGGGACGGGATGCGTCCATCGCCGGATGACGATTCACTCCGAACCGGAGGGGGCACTCGTGCTGCTCGATGGCGAAGAAGTCGGCTTTACGCCGGTCTCGGTCAGTTTCACGTATTATGCGACGCGAGAGATCAAGCTCATCAAGGACGGGTACGAAACGATGACGGTGCTCGAAGAGGTGCATCCCCCCTGGTATCAGCGGGTCCCCTTCGATTTCTTTTCGGAGCATTTTCTGCCGTTTCGGGTGAAGAATCGCCATGAATTTCTGTACGAACTCGAGCCGAAGGCGGTTGTGCCGACTCAGGAACTGCTCGATCGCGCGGGGAGTTTCCGTAGTGAAGCGCAGATGGGAGAATAAACCTTGAAACCCGTTCGACAATTTCTGCTCGCACGAGCAATGCATGCCGGGATCTATCTGATCTGGAGCATGCTCGTTACCGGCATTCTATGGCTGGCGTTTCTCGCATTGGGCGACTACGAGGCGGCGAATCTTTTTCAGGGTATGACCGCGGGGCTGGCGATTTGCCTGTTCCTCGACTTCGCATTTCTGATGGTCTGCCTGGCCTACGGCGAGTTGAAATCGGATTAACCCCGGAAGATGCCTACGCGAAAATAACACGATGGGTAACGCTTTAGCGGTCTGCCGTGATCGTGTTGGAGTACAGGCTTCAGCCTGCTCGAGACAGCCTAAAGGCTGGACTCCAACGAGACGTTCTCCACTCGGCTAAAATGTTAACACTCGAAAAAACAAGACGGACCACAACAGTGATCTGTCGTGGTCCGTCAGTCTGAATCATCTGAATTGAGATCGAACCGTGTTAGTTCGCGGCCGGGGCGGCGGGTGGGGCCGGCTTCTTGGCTTCGACCGGTTCATCGGGGGGAATGAATGCCCCTGTGATCTGCAAGTTGGGGAGCGCGGCCTTGAGTCTCTTTTGACCCTCTTCGGTGATCGCCGTTTCCCAGATGTACAACTTCTTGAGGTTGGTCAGTCCGGCGAGTTGATCGAGACCGGCGTCCGTCACGGCCGTGCCGTAGATGTTGAGATATTCGAGATTGGCCAAACCTTTGAGGTGGCCGAGTCCCGCATCGGTGATTTTGGTTTTTTCCAGATGCAGTTTCTTGAGGTTGGTCATGCCGGCGATACTGGCCAGACCGGTATCGGTGACTGGCGTGCCGCGCAGGTTGATGGTCACGACGCAGTTCACTCCGGCCAGCGGAGCGAGACTCGCGTCGGTCACCATATCGGCCGCGAGATGATAACCGATTTCCACGCGAGGATCGGTCTGGGCGACGGTCGTCACTTGCCCGCCGAGCGACTTGACCTGTTCCAGAGCGGCCAATTCAGCTTCAGTGGGAGGAGGAATGTCCTGTCCCTGGGCGAATGTGCTCACGAGAAAAATTCCGAGAACCGCGGTAGCGAGAAATACGGGTCGCATAAAACATCCTCCAAATCTGATGGGGTGTTGTGATGTAATTCGTGGGACACTGGAGACCATAACGTTTGTCCGATGTTTCTAGATTACCATTTAGAGCGACGATTGTGTATCCAGTACGGGGGATCGAACGGCAAGTTTTTTTGCGGATGAGAGGCAGTGAACCCGTCAACGGGTAAAGCTAAGGCTCGGCGTAAATATCGACGACGTTGCATGTTTGGTCCGAATTCGGGGCATTTGGCCTCCCTTCAAAATCGAAAATCGGGTATGTTCCCGCATTCGATTCCGGCGATGTCTCAAGGATGAATCAGGCACCGCGGAACTTTCATTTGTTGTGAAGTGAGGGAGTACTTCAACCGATGGCATCTGTCGCTCAGAATGTCGTTCCGCGTCACGAACGTTGGACGCCACTTCATGCCCTGGGGGCCAGAGTCCTCTCGTTCATCGAAGGGCTTGGCGATCTGGCGGTATTCGCCTTCCGGATCGGCGCGTGGCTGGTGAGCAGTCTGCCCCGTCGCGGTGTGTTGTGGCCGAATCTGTACGAGATCGGCGTGTGCAGTTTGCCCGTCGTCCTGGTGACGGGGACGTTCATCGGCATGGTGCTCGCCGTTCAATCGTATGACCAGTTTCGGATGATGCATCTCGAAACGCGACTGGGTGCGGCGATCACGATATCCCTCGTAAATGAACTGGGACCGGTTCTGGCTGCGGTGATGCTCGCGGGACGAGTCGGCAGCGCGATGGCGGCGGAACTCGGAACGATGCGAGTAACCGAGCAAATCGATGCGCTGAGAGTTCTCGGTGCCGATCCGATTCATTATCTCGTCGTGCCGCGATTTCTGGCCTGCGTGCTGCTGATTCCCTTACTCACGGTGATGGCGGACGGCGTCGGGATCGTCGGCGGCTGGTGGGTCAGCACGCAAATACTGATGGTCGACAGCCATCACTACTGGTATCACACGAAAAATTTCGTCGATGCGTATAACGTATTCGGCGGGATGTTCAAAAGCATTTTCTTCGGCGCGACGATTGCGATCGTCGCCTGCCATCGCGGTTTTCATTGCGGCCCCGGGGCGGAAGGAGTCGGAAAGGCGGCGACGTCGTCGTTCGTGCTGTCGTTTCTATCGATTCTGATCCTCGATTTCTTCCTGGGGATCATCGTGCTTCAAGGGTATTACATCCTGTGGTCGGCGCTGCCGTCATTAACGGGGTGATGGAAAACTCAATCATATCATCATCACAAATCATCAACACGGATTGAACGAGAACCTGGTCGAATTGAAATGACGGCGTTACCGCAAACTCCTGCACCTCTTGAATTGAGACATGCCACGATATCGTTTGGCCAGCAGACGATATTGAGAGATCTCAATCTCGCGGTCCGTACCGGTGAGACGCTGGTGATCATCGGTGAGAGCGGCTGCGGCAAAAGCGTGACGCTGAAATTGATGACCGGACTGCTTCACCCCACACAGGGAACCGTTCATTGGGGAGGGCGCGACATCACGTCCATGAAAACCGCCGAATTGACGCGAGAACGCTTGCGCATCGGTTATCTGTTTCAAGGGGCCGCGCTCTTCGACAGCATGACGGTTTACGAAAATGTGGCGTTCGGATTGCGGCAGAATACGCGTTTATCCGCAGGTGAAATTCGTCAGATTGTCGTCGAACGGCTATCCGAAGTGGGACTCCCCTTCTCCGTCTGCCAAAAGAAGCCGGGCGAACTTTCGGGGGGCATGAAGAAGCGAGTTGGTTTGGCGCGGGCACTGGCATTGATGCCCGACATCATGTTCTACGATGAGCCGACGACGGGTCTCGATCCCGTGATGAGCGACGTGATCAACGAACTGATCTTGCAGACGCGTTCCAGACGTCCCGTGACGAGCATCGTGGTCACGCACGACATGACGACGGTCCGCAAGGTGTCGGATCGCGTGGTGATGTTATACCCTCTTTCGCGGTTAAATCCGCACGATCCACAAATCGTCTTTGAAGGAACATCCGCAGAAGCCTTCGAATCGCCGGATCGCCGGGTCTCTCAGTTCGTGAGGGGTGAAGCGGGGGACCGCCTGCGGGAAATGGCGGCGGCATAAACACAATGTTGCGGGTAAGCGTTCGAATTTGGATTATTGCTGAAACGATAAGGTCGGTCACATGACGGAGAGGCAACTGCAATTTCGCGTCGGCATGTTCACAGTCGCGGCGATCATCGTCTGCGCGGCACTGGTGTTTCAATTCGGCGAGTTACAGCACTTGTTCGACAAGAAGTATGTCATTCACGTCCATTTCAAAGAGGCGCCGAACTTGCAGACCGGTGTGCCGATTCGATTGTACGGCATGAAAATCGGCACGGTCAAGAAAGTCAATCTCGACGAGAAGCATCACGGCGTCATCGCCGATCTCGAAATCCGCGAGTCGTTCAAACTGCACGAAGGGACCCAGGTTCATCAACTCAAGTCGCTGTTAGGCGACGTGAGTCTCGAAATCACTCCCGGAAGAGAGAATGGCATTTTGCCGGCCGGTTCGCATTTGCGCGGCGAACAACCGAGCGATCCGACCGAGGTCGTCGAGCGCATGGAAGAACGCATGGCGGAACTCATGGAGTCGTTTTCCCAGACGAGCCAGGAATGGCAGAAGGTCGGCAATAATCTGAATACGTTCATGGATAGTAATCAATCCGACCTGCAAGACGTCGTCAAAAGCGCAGAAACGTCACTGAAGGAATTCACGGTGACGATGCGGAATATGAATCGCATCCTCGAAAGCACCGAAAGCATCGTCGGCGATCCGGCGCAGCAGGAGAATATCCGCAGAACGCTGACGGCTTTGCCGAAAATGATCGAGGATACGCGAGCCACGATCGCCGCCTCGCAAAAGGCGGTCGATATGATGAGCAGGAATCTCGAAAACCTCAATCGCGTGACGGCACCGATGGCCAAACACAGCGAATCGGTCATGGCAAAACTCGACGGCGGCATGGGTCACATGGAATCGTTGCTCGCCGAACTGGATCAATTCTCGAAAAAGCTCTCGCAGGAAGATGGCTCGCTCAACAAGCTGGTCTCCGACCCCGAGCTGTACCAGAATCTCAATCGCTCGGCGAGTTCGTTGTCGGTTCTGATGAAAAACCTCGAACCGATGATCCGCGACTTGCGGATCTTCAGCGACAAGGTCGCCAGGCATCCAGAATTGATCGGCGTCGGCGGAGCCTTGAGCGGCAGTTCCGGACTGAAGGAACTCCCCCCCTCCGAGAACGACGCCAAGGCGATGAATCGCGGCAAAATTCGCCAGATTTCGAAAGAATGACCGTTCAATTCGGTAGATTCTTCGGCTGGCTGCCCATCGCCTCTATTCATAAAAGTGACGACCGCGTGCTGTCCAACGCCTGTCCGGCACGTTAGAATAGTAGTATCGAATCGTGGGTATGAAGGTCGGTTCCTCCCATGCAGAGAGCGCAATACAGACGCACTGTGGTCCTATGAACGTCGACGAATTCATTAATCGTGATCTCAGCAGACGGCAGTTTCTTGGCCGGAGCGCTCAAAATGCGGCCGTCGCCGCCGGAATCGTCGGCTTGGCTGAAGCCGTGGGCAAGGCGTCACCGTTAGAGCGAGTCTCGGTGGGCGTCATCGGTCTCCGTCATCACGGTTCGCAACTAGCCGCTCATTTGGCCTCGTTGCCCGACGTCGATGTCACGACGATCTGCGACGTCGATGAAGGTCAGTTTCCCGGGATCTCTCGCACACTCGAACAGATACAAGGACACGCGCCGCATTGCGAGAAGGATTTTCGCCGCCTGCTCGATGATTCTGCTCTGCATGCCATCGTGCTTGCCGTTCCCGATCATTGGCACGGTTACATGACGGTCGCGGCCTGCCAAGCGGGCAAAGACGTTTACGTCGAAACGCCTCTGGCACACACCTACGCGGAGGGGGAAGCGATTGTCGCCGCGGCACGAGAGACGGAACGCATCGTTCAAGTCGGACATCAGGAACGCAGCAGCCCGCATATTCAGTCGGCGATCGAGTACCTGAAAAGCGGTGAATTGGGCGCGGTGAAATGGGCTAAGGCTTGGGTCGTGCATCGTCGCAAATCGATCGAGCAGCGGGCCGAATCGGCCGTGCCGCCGGGTGTTGATTTCGATCTGTGGTTGGGGCCGGCTCCGCGAACGCCGTTCTATCCGAATCGGTTCCATCATAATTGGCGCTGGTTTTGGGACTACGGCGGGGGTGAACTCGCACAGTGGGGTTCGCAACTGCTCGATATCGCCCGCTGGGGACTCGATGTCGAGTTGCCCACGCGCGTATCCGCCAGCGGAGGGAAGTTTTACTTCCACGACGATCAGGAAACTCCCGATACCCTTTCAGTCCAGTTTTCGTTCGCGGGGAAATCGATCCAGTGGGAACATCGACTGTGGAGTACGCACGGCATCGAAGGCCGCAGCACCGGAGTCGCCTTTTACGGCGAGCGGGGAACGTTGGTGCTCGATCGCGGCGGGTGGAAAGTCTACGATCAACCGGGTGCAGTCGGTGTCTGCTCGGGCGATGCACTGCTCGACCACCTGCGAAACTTCATCAATAGCGTGAAGACGCGACAGCAACCCCACTGCGACGCCGCGACGGCACATCTGGCATCGACGATGAGTCAACTGGGAAACATTTCTTACCGTCTCGGTCGCGAAATCGTCGTCGATCCGAAGGGGCTGGTAAATCATCCCGACGATGACGTGCGGCAACTCTTGACGCATTCCGGTCGCGATCCGTGGAACTTGCCGATCGCTTGAACGAAAAAAATCGCCTTCGCGCCGTCTTACGAACCGCCGTCTTACGAACCGACGTCGGTTGTCGGCACCGGCTGCAAGCGCTCGTTCAGGTCTTGTACTGCCTGCTGATTTTGATCGAGCACGCTCGAACCCCCTTCGTTAAAGAAGTCGGAGAGTTCAATCGTCGCCGGTCCCAGCAGGAACATGTAGACCGCCGGCATCAGACAGAAAACCGTGGGGAACAGAATCTTGAACGTCGCCTGGTTGGCCTTCTCGTCGGCACGCTGACGTAAACTTTCGCGCATGTTATCGCTGTATTCTTCCAACGCTTCGGTCACGCTGGTCCCCATGCGTTCGGTTTGAGTCAGCAGCGATGTGAACGAGTGGACTTCGGGAATGTCGATGCGATCGCTGAAATTCTGCAGCGCCTGCTCGAACGATCCGATGCGGGATTGATCGGTGACGATTTCCAGTTCTTGCGCCAGTGCCGGATAGATCTTCTTCATATCGCGGCTGACGTGAATCATCGCATCGTTGACGGTCAATCCCTGGCTGACGCACATGTTGAGAATGTCCAGCAGGTCGGGAATCGCGCGTTCGATCTGGCTTTTTCGGTCGACCGCTTTTCCTTTAACGTATAGCCGTGGCAACGCCCAGCCGAGAATCGGCATCGTCACCAGCAGCGCCAGCAACGGCACTTCAAACCGTTCAGGCAACAGCACCAGCAGCGTGCCGAACAAAAACAGGGGAATGATGATGCACAGGTAACGCAACGCCGCGAGGTTCTGTTGGGCGTGCGGCTGATAGTAACCGGCCTGACAGAGTTCCAGCCGGGTCTGCACTCGGCGATCGTCCATTTCCGGAAGCAAAGCGGCGAGCGTCGGGGTCAGCGTGCCTAAAACGTAATCGTTATTGGATGTCGTGGGGATATCGCCCGCTTCCAGCGCGGGTAACCGATTGAGGTCTCCGGATTGATTCCATTCGGCCTTAAAGATTTCGCGGCTCGACCAGGTATTGGTAGCGCCAATGGCCGGACCCATCGCAGAACTCGTCTCCGCAGAGGCCTGTTCGCCCGATTCATCGAATTGTTCTGGTGGATTTGGCATGGTGGCAGGAGATCCTGAATACGTTCCTGTGGTTCGACCGAGAATCATCCTTCGCGAATGTCATGCATCGCACGACGGCTCGTACGCGAGGTAGTCTGTTGTCGTGGAACGAACAATCCTTTCGTCATGAGTCAGTATATGTGAGGCGCTTTGCAGCCTTTGATCACATCGCCCGCTGTGTCGTTTTCAATATGCGGAGAATCCAGATCGATCCGAAAATTTCCAGGATGACGGCAGCGATCGTGATATTGCGGCCCCATTCGGATTCCACAAGATCGTTAAAGTAATTGGCATCGCGGAAAATGAAGAACGCGAGAATGGCCGGGGGGACTGAGACCATGAGCACGGCGGTCGCCCGGCTGGCGATGGTTGAGGCCCGCAATCGTCCGAGAAACATCAATCGATCGCGGATCGTGCGCGACAATCGTTCGAGCACGCGAACGAGATCGCCGCCGGTCTGCTGATGAATCGAAAGCGCCGTGGCGAGAATATTCAAGCTCACGAGCCCTGTGCGTTCGGGAAGCTGTTGCAGCGCATCGCGAAAGCTGACGCCCATCTGCAGTCGGCGCGCACAAAGCTGCAATTCGGAACCGAGCGGCGCGGGAGTATCCTTAGAGACCATCATAAAACAGTGATCGAGGCTGCGCCCCGTCTTGGCGGCACGGGCCAATTCTTCAATCATCGCCGGCGTCTGCTTCATGATCGTGTTCTGCCGGCTGCTTCGCTTTGCCAATAGCACGACGAGCGGTACAAACACACCGACGATCGTAGACATGGCCGTCGATAAGAAATTTTCTTGTGCGACAAAGACGGCGCCGCCGAACATCAGTGCGCTCGCCAGGCATAACATGAGGACGATGCCGGGATGAATCTCCACTCCCGATTGCAAAATCAAATCGTCGTACCAGCGGTTGATGCGGTCCTGGGTCGAGGGAGTATCGCTGCGCGCGTACTCCAGTCGGTCCCGCAGAATCCCCTGGAATTCCGGGCGCGGTGATATCGAAAGAGTCTTTAAGGAGTCATTCTCCATCGATTACACCCCTTCATCCCGAT
>JBJXGP010000240.1:0-3707 GCA_046160425.1 Planctomycetaceae bacterium | reverse complement strand
CGTCGTTTCGGCAGCACACCACTGGGGCTGGAGGATCTGCTCAAGTTCGGTGCGCTCACTCCTGAAATGGCCATGCTCCTCGAAGGGGCGATCAAGGCCCGCGTCAATGCGATCATCAGCGGCGGTACCGGCAGCGGTAAGACGACGCTGCTCAACGTCTTGTCGAGTTTCATTCCCTCCGATCAGCGCGTGATCACGATCGAAGACGCCGCCGAATTGCAATTGCAGCAGGAACACGTGCTCCGTCTCGAAACACGCCCGTCGAATATCGAAGGCAAGGGGCGCGTGACCGCGACCGACCTGGTGAAGAACGCTTTGCGTATGCGACCCGATCGAATCATCATCGGCGAATGCCGCGGACCGGAAAGTCTCGACATGTTGCAGGCGATGAATACCGGTCACGAAGGTTCATTGACCACGATTCACGCCAACTCGCCGCGTGACGCCGTTTCGCGGTTGGAAACGATGATCACGATGGGAGGTATCGAACTGCCGCTGAAAGCGCTGCGTCAGCAGTTTTCGTCGGCGGTGGATCTCATCATTCAGTCGAACCGCCTGCAAGGGGGGCCGCGTAAGATCACGCACATCACCGAAGTGCTCAATATGGAGCAGGATACCGTCATCATGCAGGATATTTTCCTGTTCGTGCAAGACGGTATCGACGAAACCGGCCGAGCCTTCGGGCACTTCGAGGCGACCGGCGTTCGTCCGGCGTTCATGAACCGATTGGAATCGGCAGGCGTCCGTCTGCCGGCGAACCTGTTCGCTCGTCGCGCGTTGACGTCGAGATAGCCGGGATGAATTTGAGAGACATCTGATCGAGTTGAAATTTACAAAATATGTATTGTCCGAAATGGTTTTCGGATATCGTGAAGTTGAGGAAAGGGTGAGATCGTGTCCACAGACGTAATAATGATCATGGTGGCTGCTTTTGTCGGCGTCGCAGCACTCGTCGGCGGAGTCGTGGCTTCGCTGCGCGGGTTCAGCGAACGAACGGCGGAAGATCGATTGAAGATTCTCACCGGCAAAAAAGGGGACGATGAAGAATCCGTCGGGATCATGAAGGACGAACTGATCACAGAAGGAAAAGTCGGCATCACGAATTTCTTCGCGAAGATCATGGAACGGCTGGGGAACATTCAAGTCCTGTTCGAGCAGGCGGATTGTCCCATCCGGATCGAAACATTTTTTGCGATCTGCATGGGGGGGGCGCTGGTCATGATGGGGATCGCCGCCGTGACGTATGCGCCCATTCCACTTTACCCGGTGGCAGGATTGCTGGGGTGGTCGCTCCCCTGGGGTTGGCTGTTGTATCGTCGTCGTCGCCGGTTCAAGAGGTTCGCTCAACAACTCCCCGATGCCCTGGAGCTCGTCGCACGCGCGCTCCGTTCGGGCCATAGTCTGGCGTCGGGGTTGCACGTGGTCGTCGATGAAATGCCCTCGCCCGTTGCGGAGGAATTCGGAGCGGCTTATGAAGAGCAAAACCTGGGCGTGCCCATCGATCAATCGCTGAAAAACATGCTCAAGCGGATGCCGAATCTCGATTTGAAGTTCTTCGTCACAGCCGTCGTCATTCAACGTCAGTCGGGGGGAGACCTCGCCGAAATTCTGGACAAGATCGGGTACATCATCCGCGAGCGGTTCAAAATCATCGGACAGGTTCAGGCGCTCACCGGCGAAGGCCGCATCAGCGGTGTCGTACTGATGGGCTTGCCGATCGCGCTGTTCTTCGCCGTTTATCACCTCAACCCCACGTATGTGATGTTGCTGTTCACCGAAGAACTCGGTCGGAAGATGATCGCGGTCGCGGTGGTCTTACAGATTCTCGGCGCCGTGGCGATCAAGAAAATCGTCAACATCAAAGTGTGACGCCGACGTCGATTGGGCATTCACCGGTTCCAGTACAGGTCAAATGCGATTTAACGAGACATAAAGAGACATCGATCGGAAACGCGAAACGAACATCGGGAAATAACCGACGCTCAAAGCTCAGATATCGAGGCTGCCATGGATTTATCTCAGTTGTTGCCCTATGCCATTTTCGGATTGATCACCTTCGCCGTGTGGTTTCTGACGACGTATTTTCAGGACCGGTCGAATCGCGCGGACGAACGGCTCGACGAGCTGCGCAATCCGCTGCTGCGGCAAAAGGGGAAGCCTGAGGCGAAATCGTCGTCGTCGGCGATGGGCAACGTCCTGGAAAAGGCAGCTCCGACTCTCTCCAAGGCATTAGAGCCGCAGACTGAACTCGAACAGAGCAGTTTGCGTATCCGCATGTCAAACGCCGGTTTTACCGCTCCCAATGCCGGCGCGCTGTTTCTCACGGTCAAAGTCATCATGCTGGCGATCGGCTTCTCAATCGGAGGGGGGATCGCCCTGTTCAAGTACGGCATGACGCAAAACGGGCTGACGTCGGTGGTCATCGGAGCCGGGTTAGGTTTCTATCTTCCCGAAATCGTGCTTCGCCTGATGATCATGACCCGCAAAGAACGCATCTTCCTGGCGCTTCCCGATACGCTCGACCTGCTGGTCGTGTGCGTCGAAGCGGGACTGGGGCTTGACGCCGCCATGCGCCGCGTCGCCGACGAGATGTCCGATACCGCGACCGACGTGTGCAATGAATTTTCGATGTGCAACATGCAGATGCAGATGGGACGCCCGCGCCGCGAAGTGTTGCACGATCTCGGCGTGCGGACCGGCGTCGATGACATGCGTGCGCTTTCCGCGATTCTCATTCAGTCCGACCGATTCGGTTCGTCGATCGCGCAGGCCCTGCGCGTGCAATCCGACAGCATGCGGGTGAAACGCCGTCAACTCGCCGAAGAACGCGCCCAGCAAACAGCCGTGAAAATGATCTTCCCGCTCGTGCTGTTCATCTTCCCCGGAATTTTCGTCGTGCTCGTCGGGCCGGCAGCGATCATGATGATCGACGGCTTGCTGTCGAAATAACGAATCGGACCTGCGGGGAGTCAATTGCGGCGATCGCGGCAGGAAATCCCGTCACGGTTCGCCGACGCGAACGACATGTGTCTCGAAGCGACCTTCATCGAGCGAGATCACGCGAAATCCTGGGGAAACCGGGTCGATCGTCAATACCTCAGCACGCGGCGTGAATTGCACCCCGGTCGAGGGGGTGGCATAGTATCCCCGCGTTTCATCCTGCCGCTCGAACTCCTGATGGATGTGACCGAAAAACAGGCTGCGAACGTGCGGCTGATCGCGGAGCATTTCTCGCAAGGCATCTCCGTTTTGCAGGCGAATGGCATCGAGCCAGACACTTTGCACTTCGACGGGTGGATGATGCAGGAAGATCATCGTCGGTCGAGTCGGGTCGTCGGCGAGTTTGCGATTCAACCATGAGAGTTGTTCGTCATCGATCCAGCCATGAGATTTCCCGGTGACCTGTGAGTCAAGCCCGAGCAACTGCCAATGATCGAGTTGCAATTCAAAGCCGATCGTTTGCCGTCCCGGCAGGATGAACTCCGGAAAGACCGTTGCGATCGCTTCGCGAAGGTCGTGATTGCCGGGGAGCAGTCGGACACGCGGAACCCATGAGCCAAGCCGTTCGCGCAGCCGCTGGTACGTTTCGTGCCGTTCATCGTGTGCCAGATCGCCGGTAATGATGAGGGCGTCGGCGTGCGGGTAACGCGACTCAATGAATTCCAGGACGCGATCAAACCTCGCCCAGGTCGGTATGCCTTTCAAGA
>JBJXGP010000239.1:0-5730 GCA_046160425.1 Planctomycetaceae bacterium | reverse complement strand
CTACACGGTTCTGGTCGACGATATTTCCGGACGGCGTTTCAATCGTTCCCAACCCGATCAAAGCCTGATTCTGCTCAAGCCGACGCAGGGCGTGCCGCACGAAGGGGGTTTTCTGTTCG
This sequence comes from Planctomycetaceae bacterium, assembly GCA_046160425.1. Lineage (GTDB taxonomy): Bacteria > Planctomycetota > Planctomycetia > Planctomycetales > Planctomycetaceae > JAQCEJ01. The sequence continues at coordinate 5,611 of JBJXGP010000239.1, read as the reverse complement.
ACGAGAATTCTCGCACGTACAAATTGATACACGACTGGATTCAGGAGGGCTGCAAGTATACTGAAACGTCGCGAGTTACGAAGATCGAAGTCTTCCCCGCCACTCCGATTCTGCAAAGCGAAACCGACGTTCAACAACTCCATGTCAAAGCTCATTTCGATGACGGCTCGATTCGCGACGTCACCCGTGATGCCATCTTTGACACCAGTAGCTTCGAAATCGTGACCGTCAGCAAGACCGGTCAGATCAAGGCCGTCCGTCGCGGCGAAGCGGCGGCGCTCGTGCGCTATGAAGGGCAATATGCCGCCGCCCCGGCGACGGTGATCGGCGAGCGTCCCGGCTACGAATGGCAACCGAGTCCTGAGTTCAATTACATCGACAAGTTCGTGAATCAAAAGTTGCAGCGGATCAAACTGCTCGCCTCCGATTTATGCACCGACGATGAATTTCTCCGCCGGATCATGCTCGACTTGCATGGAATTCCTCCGTCGGCCGAACAGACAAAAGCCTTTCTAGCCGATCCGCAAGACTCGCGGACAAAACGAGCAGCTAAGATCGAAGAACTCCTCGCCAGCAACGAATTCGCCGAGCACTGGACATTAAAGTGGTGCGATCTCTTGTTAAGCAGCCGCAAGCACATCGACGAAAAAGCGGTCTGGGCGTTTCGCAACTGGATCCGAAATGCCATCACGACGAATATGCCCTATGATCAATTCGCCCGAGAGATCATGACCGCTTCGGGGAGCGCGTATGAAAACCCGGCTGCGAATTATTTCCGCATCGCCCGCGAACCCAAAATCGTCATGGAAAATATGACGCAGGTGTTTCTCGGAACGCGATTCAACTGCAATCAATGTCACGATCACCCATTCGAACGTTGGACGCAGCGGCAATACTTCGAATTGTCGGCGTACTTCGCGAACGTCGGCCGAAAGCCGGGGACTGTTCCCGGTGAAGAAGTGGTGTATAATCTTCGTGATCCTCAGCAGATCATTCACCCGGGGACGGGACAATCCGTCGCCGCAAAATTCCCGTTCGTGCATGGCGGACAGAGTTCCGACGTCGCTGAACCGCGCGAACAACTCGCCTCGTGGCTGACTTCGAAAGAGAACCCGTATTTCGCCAAAAGTATTACGAACCGGTACTGGAGTTACTTCACCGGCCGCGGCATCATCGAGCCGGTCGACGACATCCGGGCCAGCAATCCACCGAGTAATCCGGAACTGCTCGATGCATTGACGCAGGATTTTCTCGTTCACAATTTTGACCTGAAACAACTGATCCGGGCGATCGTCAACTCGCACACCTATCAGCGCAGCTACCGCCCCAACGAATGGAATCAAGAGGATACGATTAACTACTCACACGCCATCCCGAGGCGACTCGGGGCCGAACAGCTTTACGATGCCATCATGATCGCCACCGGCGCGCCGCTGGTATTGCCCGGAGTCCCGCCGGGATTTCGCGCGACGCAGCTTCCCGATCCGCAGATCGACGTGAGTTTTCTCGATATGTTCGGCCGCGCCCCGCGTGAGTCGCCGTGCGAATGCGAACGGAGCAGTGAAGTCAGCCTGGGTCAGACGCTCAACCTCGTCAACGGACCGACGGTCGCCGAGTCGATCGTGCATCCGCAGGGAGTCATTGCCCGCCTCACACAATCTCAAGCCTCGCCCGAAACGTTCGTCAACGAAGTCTATCTCGCAGTGATCAGCCGTTATCCGACGCCGGAAGAACTCGCCAAGGGAGTGGAATATCTCAACGGCGTAGGCAATCCCGCCGAGGGTGCGCAGGATATCATGTGGGCGCTGATCAACAGTTCTGCATTCCTGTTTAACCGTTAAGCAATTGTTCGCGGGTAATGTGAAGAATCTCGACACCGATGGATAACCATTCTTCAACCCACGAAATTCGCGGCGCTCATCACACGAGTTTCACGGTCGAGAACCTGGATCCTTCGGTCGCGTTTTTTCGGGATCAACTCGGCATGGAACTCGTGTATCGCCGCACGGTCCAGACCGAATACTTCGCCCAGATTGTCGGACTGCCCGGTTGCAAAGTCGAAGTCGCCTTATTCCGCATCCCCGGCTGCCAGCACCACATCGAGTTGTTTCAATACCTTGAGCCGGAGGGGAAGAAAGTTGAAACTCGTCCCTGCGATCCCGGAAGCACGCACTTGTCGTTGCTCGTCGACGATTTGCCTGCATTGTACGAACGGCTGTCGGCCGCCGGCGTCTCATTCGTCAGCCCGCCCGTGTTGATCGCGTCCGGCCCCAATCAGGGAGGGTACGGCGTCTATTGCCGCGACCCCAACGGGATCTTGCTTGAGCTATTTCAGCCGCCGAAAGACGCACCGGCCTCTCGCGTCTGAGTGATGTGCGGGAAGTTTGTTCGGATGCCGAAACATTTCGACCCGGTTCGGTATCGAATGCTGCAATATTTCTGTACTCTCATTTCTTGAACATTTCAGACGACAGCCAATCTCGTGCGCGAAAGTTTGTCATGACAAAAGGTATACAAAATCCCGAATCTGGGCGGCGCTGGGTCATCCTCTTGTTCTTGATGAGCATGGTCTACATGGCGCATTTCAATCGACAAACCATCTCCGTCGCCGGCGCCGAGAGGTTGATGAATCAATACAAATTCACAACCGTCGAAATGGGGTATGTGTATAGCGCGTTCTTGTTGATCTACACAATGTTTATGACCCCCGGCGGATGGCTCGGCGATCGTATTGGCGCTGTGAAGGCTTTGTCGCTCATGGGGTTTTCGTTTGCACTGCTCGAAGCGCTGACCGGTGCGGTCTCGCTATTTCCCACGCAGAGCGGAGTACTCTTCGCATTGATCGTCATACGCGGGATCGCAGGCATGACGAGTTCCCCTTTGCATCCAAACGCTTCGCGCGTCGTGTCACGTTGGATGCCGCTCGGCGAACAGCCCCTCGCCAACAGCCTGGTGACGGCATCAGCCATGTTCGGGATTTCCAGCACCTATTATTTATTCGGCGCGATGATGGATCACTTTGACTGGCCGACGTCGTTCGTCATTGCGGGAAGCGCTTCGATCGTGATTACAATTTGCTGGACTCTTTATGCTTCCGAAAGCCCCTATGGCGGGACGGATTCAACATCATCCGTATCGGATCCTGCAATTGAAGTCAGATCAGTTACTCCCACAGCTCCTGGGCATTCAGATATACCCAACACCTTGCGTCTATTGAAGAATCGCAATCTGGTGTTTTTGACAATCAGTTACGCCGCCGTTGGTTACTTTCAATATTTATTCTTTTACTGGATCGAACATTATTTCTCGGACACGCTTCGCCTGGATAAAGACACCAGCCGCACGTATTCCACGATGTCGCTGCTTGCAATGGCCGCAGGGATGCTCTTCGGAGGGTACATCACAAAACACCTGACAAATATGAAAATGCGCATCCCGGCGATGGCTTTAATCCCTATCACCGGGTTGCTGTTCAGTTCTGTCTGTGTAATTCTCGGCGGGAATGCCGTGGAACCTAAAATGGTCTTGTTCTGGTTCATGCTGGCATTGGCGGGCGTGGGGATGTGTGAAGGCCCGATGTGGACATTGGCCATCCGCATGGGACGACAATACGGAGGGACGGCGGGAGGAATCTTCAATACCGGCGGGAACATGGGTGGCATTATCGCGCCCGTCCTGACCCCTAGTATCGGCGAGCGTTACGGCTGGGATAAACCGTTGTGGATCGCCAGTGCGTTTTGCGTTGTAGGTGCCATCATGTGGTTCTGGATTGACGTCAATGAAGAACTCGGCACCAAAAACGAGACTTGATTGAACATTGTGCCGGAATTCATTCCTTTCACTTTTTTACGATCAATCCCATATTATGTCGGAAACAAACATCGAGGCGCGCTGCAATCTTGCCGCCGTTTTACGTTGGTCGAATCGGCTCGGACTGAGCGAGGGGATCTGTAACCATTACTCCTACATGGTCGACGACCGGCATTTTCTGATCAACCCGTTCGGTTTTCACTGGTCGGAACTGAAGGCCAGCGACCTCCTGCTCGTCAATGATAGCGGCAGCGTTATCGAAGGAGCCGGTCAGGTCGAACCGACGGCACTTTTCATTCACTGGCGGATCCACCGGACATTGCCCCAAGCCCAGTGCGTGATGCATACGCATATGCCATACGCCACTGCGTTGACGTCGTTGGAGCAAGGCCGACTGGAAATGTGCTGCCAGAACTCCCTCCGCTTCTACAACGACGTCGCTTACGATGACGACTACCAGGGTCTCGCGCTCGATGCGGGCGAAGGAGACCGCATCTGCTCGCAAATGGGGGGCAAACGCATCCTGTTCCTGGCCAATCATGGCGTGGTGGTCGTAGGCCCCAGTATCGCAGTTGCTTTCGATGATCTGTACTATCTCGAGCGGGCCTGTGTCGTGCAGGTTCTGGCGCAATCGACTCATCGGCCGCTTAAGATCGTCGACGAGAGCATCTGTCAAAGGACATTCTCACAATTCATTCAGGATCAATCGTTCGCCGACCGCCATCTGGCGGCGATCCGCCGGATTCTCGATCGCGAATCGCCGGATTATGCCGAGTGACGGCGGATCGGTTCAGGATCATTCATCATGCACATCCTCAAAGACGCTGACGTTTCTCTCGACGCATTGATCGGTAAGACCGTTGCCATTCTCGGTTACGGTAATCAAGGTCGCGCTCAAGCCCTCAACCTGCGGGACAGCGGGGTGAACGTCATCGTGGGGAACCGCGATGATGAATACCGCAAACTCGCCATCGAAGAAGGCTTCGAGCCGATGGAACTCCCCGCAGCGGCGGAAGCGGGGGAAATTCTGCTCGTGCTGACCACCGATGAATGCATGCCCGAAATCTGGGATTCGCAAATCGCACCGGGAATCAAGCCGGGAAAGACGCTCTGCTGGGGGAGCGGCTACAACGTCGGTTATGGATTGATCCACCCATCGAAAGAGGCAAACTGGATCATGATTGCACCGATCATGCCCGGCAATGTCGTCCGCACGCGGTACGAAGCGGGTAGCGGCGTGATCGGTCAGTTCGCCGTCGAAAACGATGTCACCGGCACGGCTCGCGATCTCACACTGGCCTTATGCAAGGGGATCGGCCTGACGCGCATCGGCATTTTCGAGTCGTCGTTCAGGGGCGAAGCCGAACTCAATTTGTATACAGAGCAAGTCGTCTGGTCGGGACTCGCCGCCTGGCTGGTCCATTGCTTCGAACTGGCGGTCGAGCACGGCTTTCCACCGGAGCACGTGATCATGGTCCTCTACGCCTCGACGGAGAGTTCCGAAATCATGAAACTCATGGCCGAATACGGTTTCTTCAAGCAGATGAAGTATCACTCGACCACGAGCCAGTACGGAACGCTCACACGCGCACAGACGCTGCTGAACGACGAGATCAAGGCGAAGACGCGGCGATTTCTCGAAGAGGACATCCAGAAGGGGGCCTTCGTTGACGAGTGGACGAGAAATAACACCACGGCGACGAAGCGTCTCAAAGAACTGTGGAAGCAATCGCTGGCGCATCCGATGAGCGTCGCCGAAGATCGCGTGATTCAGTTGATTCAAGAGACGAAAGACTGAACG